>CAMCMG010000005.1:0-69345 GCA_945875895.1 Sphingobacterium thalpophilum
GGTTATCCCATTCTCGATTTAGATAATTTCTTCACCGATATCCATTTGTATTTACGCACCTTGGAAGAGGCGGTAATTTTAACCCTAGCCGACTATGGAATTGCCGCAGGGCGCTACCCCGGCTATACCGGCGTTTGGCTGGACCCCGATTTACCCACTGCCCGAAAAATTTGCGCACTAGGCGTGCGTTGTAGCCGTTGGGTAACCATGCATGGTTTTGCCTTTAATGTAAATTCTGATTTAAGCTATTTTAAGCACATCATACCTTGCGGAATAGACGATAAAGCCGTAACCTCCATGGCGCAAGAGCTGGGTAAAGCTTTAGACATGGAAGAGGTGAAACAAAAATTGAAGCAACATATTGCTGCCTTATTCTCCATGCAACTTTCCGAATGAAAGCCGTAAAATCCTATTTAGCCTTAGGCGATTCCTATACCATTGGCGAAGCAGTTTCTGCCGCCGAATCGTTCCCTTATAAATTTAAAGAGGCTTTAGTAAAGCAGGGCCATCCGGTAGAAAGTATACAGATTATTGCCCAAACCGGCTGGACAACAGATGAGTTGCAAGCAGCTATTGATACCGCTACCCTAACCCCCCCTTATGACTTGGTTACCTTGCTTATTGGGGTGAACAACCAATACCGAGGATATGCTTTGGCTAACTATTCCGCAGAATTTGAACAGCTGCTTAAGCAAGCTATTGCACTTGCAGGAGACGATGTAGAACAAGTAAGGGTACTTTCCATTCCCGATTGGGGCGTAACGCCTTTTGCTGAAAAAGAAGGCCGTTTGGCTGAAAATGTTGCAAAAGAAATAGATGCATTTAACACAGCGGCACAAGAAATTTCCGAAAAATTGGGCGTAGTTTTTATAAATATTACGCCACACTCACGGCTAGCAACTACCAATCTTAGCCTTTTGGCTGAAGATGGCCTTCATCCTTCAGGGAAAATGTATGCACATTGGGTACAAAGTTTGTTGGCTTAAACTATCTTCTTCCAGTCTTTCTGCCTGTGGGCTTTCGGCTAGGTTTAGCTCCGGCTTTGCGATTTCGTTTATCGGGGTTATTCTTTTCCGCAGCGGAATTAGTTTTTGTACGTGGATTTGGCTTTGTTTTTGATTTGGTGCTTGGCTGTTTGGCGGTACTTTTCTTTTTTACAAGCTCCGAAGACGAGTGTGCACTAGCCTCGTAAATGGTGCTCATCTCTTCGGGACTCAAATCCCGCCAATCGCCAAGGGCTAAACCTTTTAGCGTAATGTTCATAATGCGTACCCGCTCTAGTTTGCTAACCTCGTAGCCAAAGTATTCGCACATACGGCGTATTTGCCTATTTAAACCTTGTATGAGGGTAATGCGAAAAGTTTGCGGCCCTTCTTGCACGATGTTACATTTTTTGGTTACCACGCCCAACATGGGTACACCATTAGCCATTTGTTCTATAACAGCCGCATTAATCGGCTTATTTACCGTTACTATATATTCTTTTTCGTGCTTGTTTCCGGCTCGTAAAATCTTGTTTACCATATCGCCGTTATTGGTTAAAAAGATTAAACCTTGAGAATCTTTATCTAAGCGCCCAATAGGGAAAATGCGGCTGCTGTGATTTACAAAATCGACTATATTGGTAACTATTTTATCTTCGGTGGTGGAGGTAATGCCTACGGGTTTGTTGAGTGCAATAAACACCAAATCTTCTGCGGCTAGGGGTTCTAGCAAATTACCATTCACTTTCACCTGATCGCCGGGCTGTACCTGGTCGCCAATAACGGCTTTACGGCCATTAATAAATACGCTACCCTGACTAATGTAGCGGTCGGCCTCCCTGCGGGAGCACAAACCACTTTCGCTGATGAATTTATTGAGACGCACGCCTTTTTAATTTTTAAAACAATGATAAAGATAAAAAGGGGCAAATCCGCTCGACCCATACTTTTTGCCGTTCGTCGGCGTTATGTTGGTGTTGGTCGGAAATATCTTCTGCTATATCGCACAATCATCTACTTTCATACCAACATTAAAAATTAAAGATTATGAAAAACAAATTTTATACCCCTGTGCTAAGCGGTTTAATGCTGCTTTTTAGTTTAACAATTTCTTGTAAAAGAGATAAAACACCTACACCGGTGCCTCTTTCTACCCCTTCTACACCTGTAAGCGATTTTGAAGGCAATGTGTACCAAACGGTAAAAATAGGAAACCAAATTTGGACGACTGGAAATTTAAGATCTACTAAGTTTAACGATGGGAGTTCCATTCCCTATGTAGATGTACAAGCAAATTTTGTTAATTTGAATACCCCTGCCTTTGCTTATTACGGATTTAATACGGTTAATAAACCAGTATATGGCGCTTTGTACAATTATTACGCAGCTACAGATCCGAAAATAGCACCTGCAGGTTGGCATGTGCCTACAGCAGCTGAATGGCAAACGCTGATACAAACTTTAGGGGCGAATGCTGGAGATAAATTAAAGGAAATGGGTACTGCGTATTGGGCTGCTCCTGCTACAAATGCAACGAATGAAAGTGGTTTAACAGCCCTACCTGGAGGATACATTGATGGGGGTACTGGAGATTTTCTCGAACTTTTTTATACAGCTGCATTTTGGACTTCTACTGAAACAAATGCTACCAATGGCACTGTCTTCCAATTAGTTAATACGAATTCAACTGTTTCGTCCACATCGTATTATAAATCTAACGGTTATTCGCTCCGTTTGGTTAAAGATTAATTTCGTTTAGTTTTAAACAAAAAAAGCCCCTCGAATTTCGAGGGGCTTTTTTAATGGGTAACGTTTATGGCTTACATCATGCCACCCATACCACCACCCATAGGAGGCATGGCTGCATGGCCTTTATCTTCTTCCGGCTCATCGGCCAACACACACTCGGTGGTTAGTAACATAGAGGCAATAGAAGCTGCATTTTCTAAGGCTACACGGCTTACTTTAGTCGGGTCAATTACACCGGCTGCAATTAAGTTTTCGTATTTATCGGTACGTGCATTGTAACCAAAGTCGGCTTTGCCTTCTTTTACTTTTTGTACCACAATAGAACCTTCAACACCTGCGTTTTCGCAAATTTGGCGCAAAGGCTCTTCTACCGCACGTTTCACAATTTGAATACCGGTATTTTCATCTTCGTTATCGCCTTTTAAGTTTGCCAAGGCTTCTATAGCACGAATAAAAGCTACACCGCCTCCGGCAACAATACCTTCTTCAACGGCTGCACGGGTAGCGTGTAGGGCATCGTCTACGCGGTCTTTTTTCTCTTTCATTTCTACTTCAGAAGCAGCGCCAATATACAATACGGCTACTCCGCCAGAAAGTTTGGCTAAACGTTCTTGTAGTTTTTCTTTATCGTAATCGGAGGTGGTAATTTCAATAGCTGTTTTAATTTCATTGATCCGTTGTTTGATATCTTCGGGTTTTCCAAATCCATTAATAATGGTGGTATTGTCTTTATCAACGGTAATTTTTTCAGCTTGGCCTAGGTGCGTTAGTTCGGCACTTTCTAGTTTATAGCCTTTTTCTTCAGAAATAACGGTACCGCCAGTTAGGGCAGCAATGTCTTCTAACATGGCTTTGCGTCTATCGCCAAAGCCCGGAGCTTTAACGGCTGCTACTTTTAAGGATCCGCGAATTTTATTCACCACTAAGGTAGCTAAGGCTTCGCCATCTAAATCTTCGGCAATAATAATTAGGGGTTTGCCGGTTTGAACTTGCTTTTCTAAAATAGGCAGTAATTCTTTCATGGATGAAATCTTTTTATCATAAATTAAGATATACGGATTTTCCAATTCTACTTCCATTTTATCGGCATTGGTTACAAAATAGGGAGAAAGGTATCCGCGATCGAACTGCATACCTTCTACGGTTTTTACTTCGGTCTCGGTTCCTTTGGCTTCTTCAACGGTAATTACACCTTGGGTACCTACTTTTTTCATGGCATCGGCAATCATTTCGCCAATTACATCATCATTATTAGCAGAAATAGAAGCCACTTGTTTAATCTTGCTGAAATCATCACCAACATCTTGTTTTTGAGATTTAAGGTTTTCAACAATCACTTTCACGGCTTTATCTATGCCACGTTTCAAATCCATAGGGTTTGCACCAGAGGCTACGTTTTTAACACCGGCCTTAATAATGGCTTGGGCCAATACGGTGGCGGTTGTAGTTCCATCACCTGCAATATCGGCGGTTTTAGAAGCTACTTCTTTTACCATTTGGGCACCCATGTTTTCAATGGGGTCTTTCAATTCAATTTCTTTAGCTACCGTTACACCATCTTTGGTAATGGCCGGTGAGCCGAATTTTTTATCAATAATAACCGTACGACCTTTAGGGCCTAAGGTTACTTTTACGGCATTAGCCAGAATATCTACGCCTCTTTTTAGAGCGTCACGAGCTTCAACGTTGTATTTTACTTGTTTTGCCATTGTCTTTTTGTTAGTATGGAGTAATTTTTATGAAGTAGTTAGTTAAGGGTTAACCACTCTAATTTTGATTGCTTTTTAATGGTTTAACACAAAGTGTTAAACGGCTATTCCAATTATAATGTTCCTAAAATATCGGCTTCACGCATTACTAGGTACTCTTTGCCATCAATGGTTACTTCGGTACCTGCATATTTGCTGTATAAAACTTGGTCGCCAACTTTTACACTAAGTGGAATTAAATTTCCGGTTAGGTCTGCATATTTACCGGGTCCAGCCGAAACAACCACTCCTTGTTGTGGTTTTTCTTGGGCCGTTTCGGGGATATAAATACCAGAAGCAGTCATAGTTTCAGCCGGAGCCGCTTCTACTACTACTCGGTCTGCAAGAGGTTTAAATGATAATGCCATATTTATTTTATTTTGTGTGAATTTAGTCTACTCTAAGATAGTCATGAATTGTGCCAAGCCTATTTTAAAGGTTATTTTTGTCAATTTTTCATTGCTTACCTAAAAATTGTACGGCAGCAGTGTCATGCTGTCAGTTTGTGGGAACAAGAAAGGCTCCCAAAAGGGAGCCTTTCTGAAGTACGTATAGTATTGGCTTATTTACCGCCGTTTAAAGGTGCGCTTGGTAAGCTAACAGGTGCCTTCATAGGGGCTGTTTTTTCAACTTTATTTTGCAAATCGTTTGCTTTCTCGTTTACAACACCCGATTTAGGGATTACCATATTTACCAAAATGGCCAATACCATTAAGCTAGCGGCTAAAAACCAAGTTCCTTTTTCTAAAAAGTCGCCAGTACGTTGTACGCCCATAATGGTATTTGAACCTGAAAATCCGGAAGATAAACCACCTCCCTTAGGATTTTGAATGAGAATAAATAGTGCTAAAAGGGCACAAACTAAAATGGCAATAATTACAAGTGCGAAATACATAATCGTTTAATATTAATTTTTCCGTTGCTCTAAGGCAACAATTTGGTTTGCAAAGTACGTGCTTTTTTCGGGAAATTTCAAACTTAATTTCTGATAGGTAGCAATGGCTTTGTCTATGAGTAGTTGTTCGGTGTAAATTTTAGCCAATGTTTCCGATACCACTTCTAGTGAATCTTCAGCACTTTTACGGGCTTTATTCTCCGGGCTCATTTTATCTGCCGATGGTGGCGATAATTGTGGCTCTTGCTGTATGAAACGCTCAATAATGTCGTCGCCTTTGCGTTTTTCTGCTGTAGAAGGCGCAGTTTGATCTCTTTTGGGTGTCGGTTCGGTCCAAGCGTTTAAATTTATATCTGGTGTCTGCTTTGGTTTTTCCTCAATTTTTTCGGAGGTATCGAGGGTAAAACTTACATAAGGGCGATAGCTTTGTGCATGCGCTTTTCGGGTTTTATTGAGCCACCATAAAAAGGTGTAGGGCAGCTGTTCATCATCATAGCGGGAAACTTCTTTGCTTGTGCTTGCTTCAACTTTTGACTCGGTTACTTTATCTTCCAAGGCAAAAAAGTCCGAGGAAGCAATGTTCTCCATAATTAATTGTTGGGTATCATCGGCCAATTCTTCTATGGGATCTTGTTCTAAGCGATAATGCAACTCTGCTTCTACGGCCTCTTCGGGTATTTCATCTATATCTTGTAACACAGCCTGCTCTAGCGGATCAAGCGTTTCGGCTTGGTAAGCTGATAAGCTAATTAGTGTTTCGGGCCGATTGATAAATTTTTCTAATACGGCGCCTTCTGGAGCATAAATTGCTGCTTTTTCGGGCGCATTATTCAGTTTGGCATCTACAAATTGTAAAATTTGGCAATACGGATATTTTTCTACCAAGGTTTCATAACTGGCCGCATCGCTAGCTTGCAGGCTGGCCGGCATGGTAACTAAGTTGCTGAATGTTCTGGTTTGTGGTAGAGTACTCATTTAAAAATACGGATTGCTTTTCTTACCAATTGGCAAAGGCGGCATTAAAAACATCTTCAGTTAATTGTACATTAATATCTTTTATGAGCTGTTGCTCTTGCGCTTGCAAGGGCTTGCTTTGGGTAGAAAAATCTTTAAATCGGCTAAACGATTTCTCGAAATTTAATTCGGGTTTTAGCACGTTGGTATATTTTACGCTGATACTTATAGTTAAGCGCTCTAGGCCGGCCCGCTCGTTGCCTTGTATGGCTGATGGGCGGATACTATAATCGGTAATTCTGCCTTCAACGTTGGCATCGGCATCGCTACGAACCAAGCGCAAGCTCGATTGGTTACGGATGCGTTCTTTTAAATCTTCGGTAAATTGCTGACTTAAATACGGAACTACCAAAGGGGCATTGTTTTCGAAAAATTGCACACTGATGCTTTTCATTTCCACCGGAATAGAGGCTCCGGTGAAGGAATAAATGCCACAGCCACTACTAAAAAATAGCATTATGATAGCAAAAAAGCCTACTTTTCTCATCCCATGCGTGGTATAAATTCTCATTAGTTTAAATTCAATTCTTTAATTTTTCGGTACAATGTACGCTCCGAAATACCCAATTCTTGTGCCGCTAATTTACGTTTACCGCGGTGTTTTTTCAGTGCTTTTTTAATTAAATCCGATTCTTGGTCTATTAAAGATAAAGATTCCTCTTCCTCTTCATGCTGTAAAATATCGAAATGTTGAGGTTCGGTACCAGGCTGATGAATGGTTAGCGTGGACGAACCGGGCAATTCTGCGGCTGTTGGCTGTAATTCTATATCGGTGTAAAGTTGGTTTAATACCTGTGGATTTACCGATAATTGAGAGCCATTGCCATTATTCTGAATAATTTCTGCTACTAACTTTTTTAAGTCGAGCATATCTTTTTTCATATCAAACAATACTTTGTACAAAATATCTCGTTCCGAAAAATCTTCTTTGCCTTGCTTGTCTATTCGCATGGGCAACTGATTGTTTTGCTCGTTAGGAATATAGGTGAGTATGCTTTGTCCAGTAATGTTTCGGTCTTTCTCTAACACGGCAATTTGTTCGGCAATATTTTTTAGTTGGCGCACATTTCCTGGCCAGCTGTAATTGCTCAATACGTTTTGCGCATCGGTATCTAATTGCACCGAAGGGCTGCGATATTTATCGGTAAAATCGGCAATAAATTTCCGAAACAATAAGAAAATATCTTCTTTACGTTCTCTTAAAGCTGGTGTTTTAAGCGGAACGGTATTTAATCGGTAGTATAAATCTTCTCTAAATTTACCGGCACGTACGGCATCAAATACATCTACATTGGTAGCGGCAATTACCCGCACATTGGTTTTTTGTACTTTCGATGAACCTACACGCAGGTATTCACCGGTTTCTAATACCCGCAATAAACGGGCCTGGGTGCCTAGGGGCAATTCTGCTACTTCATCTAAAAAAATGGTACCACCATCTACTACTTCAAAATAACCTTTTCGGGCCTCGTGGGCACCGGTAAATGAGCCTTTTTCGTGTCCAAATAATTCCGAATCTATGGTTCCCTCGGGAATGGCTCCGCAGTTTACCGCAATAAATGGGCCGTGCTTGCGGGCGCTTAATTGATGGATGATATGCGAAAATACTTCCTTACCGCTACCGCTTTCACCTGTAATGAGTACCGAAATATCGGTGGGGGCTACTTGTTGGGCAATGGTAATGGCACGGTTTAATAATGGCGAATTGCCAATAATACCGAAACGATTTTTGATGGTTTGAAGATCCATATTAGTCAATAATTTTACCAATTAGTGTTGCGGTAGTGCAACTCTCGGCCAATACATGCACATAATCGCCGGGTTTAAAGCGCTCGTCTACTGGGAAAATAATAGTAGTATTCTGATCGCTACGCCCTGCGTAATCTTTAGTTGATTTTTTCGAAAAACTCTCAATAAGCACTTTTTGCACTTTACCCAATTGCTCCAAAACCCGCTTGTGGCTGCTTCGGTGTTGTTGTTCAATAATTTCGTTTAGACGACGATTTTTTACGTCTTCCGGTATGTCGTCGCTAAAGCGTTTGGCGGCTAAGGTGCCTGGGCGCTCCGAGTACATATACATATACGCAAAGCTGAAATCCACTTCGGCCATTATGCTTATGGTATCTTGATGCTCAGCTTCGGTTTCGGTGCAAAAGCCCACAATAATATCGGTAGAAATGGCCGCCTGCGGTAAAATAAGACGAATGGCATCTACCCGTTCTAAGTACCACTCTCGGGTATAGGTTCGGTTCATAATATCTAACACCCTGGAGTTACCCGATTGGATAGGAAGGTGGATGTATTTGCAAATATTTTCATATTGGGCCATGGTGTGCAATACCTCGTCCGTAATATCTTTGGGGTGTGAGGTAGAAAAACGTACCCGCACATTTGGATTCACTTCTGCAGTGAGGGCCAATAATTGGGCGAAATTCACTTTTTCTGTGCCTTCTTCATTTGCCCATTTATAGGAATCTACATTTTGGCCCAAAAGTGTTACTTCTTTATATCCGGCTGTTGCCAAATCGCGTATTTCTTGTAGAATAGAGTGGGCATCACGGCTACGTTCGCGGCCACGGGTAAAAGGAACTACACAAAATGAACACATATTGTCGCAGCCCCGCATAATAGATACGAAGGCGGTAATTCCATTGCTGTTTAGGCGTAATGGACTAATATCGGCATAGGTCTCTTCTCTTGAGAGAAGCACATTTACTGCTCGTTCACCTTCATCTACCTGATTAATTAAACCTGGTAAATCGCGGTAGGCATCTGGTCCAACTACTAAGTCTACCAATTTTTCTTCTTCTAAAAACTTGGCTTTTAGGCGTTCGGCCATGCAGCCTAATACGCCAATGAGGGCTCCGGGTTTGTGTTTTTTAATCGATCCGAACTCACGCAAGCGGTTGCGCACACGTTGTTCGGCATTATCGCGAATGGAGCAGGTATTGATAAAAATTACATCGGCTTCTTTGTAGGTTCCTACGGTTTCGAAGCCCATGTCTACCATTACCGAGGCCACAATTTCGCTGTCGGAAAAGTTCATGGCACAGCCATAACTTTCGATGTATACTTTACGGCCGTTGGATGTATTTTGCTTGCCATCTAGTAGTAGGGCTTCTCCTTGGCGGCTTTCGTCGTGTTCTTTTGTTGTATGCAACATATCCATATTCAATACAAAAATACAGAATTAATGACAGAATGTCAGCAATCTTTTAACAAAAAACCCGCTTCTGGAGCGGGTTTTTATATGAATAAGACTTATAAGATTCGATTCCACCCAAATTCGTCGGGGCTTAAACCATACCTAATTTCTTTAAGTTTTTGTAATGCTTTATTCGAAAACACCCGGCTTTCGGGCGCTGGAAGGGTATAGGTTTCGCCTTGGTAGGTTATTTCGGCAATATGGGCAATGGTAGCGGCGGTTCCTGCACCAAAGGCATCTTGTAAGGTGCCGTTTTTTGCGGCTTCTATTATTTCGGCAACGCTTACGCGGCGTTCTTCTACTTTCATGCCCCATGCTCTAGCTAAATCTAAAATAGAATGACGGGTTACGCCATCTAAAATAGTATCGCGGGTAGATGGGGTGATGAGTGTATCGTTAACCACAAACATCACATTTGTAGTACCCGATTCTTCTATATAGGCATGCTCTTTCGCATCGGTCCAAATTAATTGGTCATAGCCTTCGTTTTGGGCTAGTTTGGTAGGCAACAAAGAGCCGGCGTAATTCCCAGCTGTTTTTGCATAGCCTACGCCACCCTCTATGGCTCGGGCATAGTGCATTTCAATCTTAACTTTTAGCGGTTTAGGGTAGTATGCTCCAGCCGGGCCAGTTAAAATCACAAATTTATAATTAGCAGATGCATGCACGCCCAAAATGGGGTCGGTAGCAAACAGTAGGGGTCTTATGTATAAAGAATGTCCTTCTCCACTCGGCACCCAAGCGCTATCTAGTTTTATAAGTTGCTCCATACCTTGCATAAAAATAGCTTCGGGTACCACTGGCATAGCCATGCGTTGAGCAGAAATATTAAAGCGTTCGAAGTTTTTCTGGGGTCTAAAAATGGCTACTTTGCCATCGGGATGTTTATATGCTTTTATGCCCTCAAAAATCGATTGTCCGTAATGGAGCGAAGAAGCCGCAGGGCTTATTTCGATATTTCCATAGGGTATAATTTGCAAATTTTTCCAAGCACCATCTTCAAAATCGGCAGTAAACATGTGATCGGAAAATACATGCCCAAAAGAAAGGTTACTGAAGTTGGTACTTGCCAGGCGTGATTGCTTGGTAGGGATTACGTTTATAGCTAATAGATCGGTCACGTATTGGGTGGTTAGTTGCTACAAAATTAGCTAAAAAAATCCCTTTTTTATGGAAGATATTTTATTTTTCGAGTGTAGGAAGTACACTATAAACCCACGTTTTTCCCCACTCTTCTAGTTCTTCGGTACTCCATAATTCTGGATAAAATATACGTTTTTGAAAGCGTGGAGGAAGGTATTTTTGCCAATTAGTGCCACCGGTAGCTTTTATTTTTTCGGGCTGGCGGTTTAAATAGCGCACGGCTGATTTATAATGAGAAAGTGGCCAATTTACATTCACGTTTACATCGAGTTGACGCAGTTCGGTTTCTAAGGCGGTATTGCTGTCACCTTTAGTTTTTAACTCTGTATATAGGGCCCGTAAATTTTTGCTTTGGCAAGTTTCGGCTAGTTCCAAAAAGGTTTTTTCGTATTTTTTCTCAAACTGTTTTAAGGTTAGTGTTTTTTTGCCCGTAGAGAGTTCGGTAGCGCCGTATTTCCAATAAATATGCTGGTATTGGGTTTTTAGATCGGCTTTTGCTAGAGCTTCGCGATGATCTTTATCAACTAATTGAACAAAATCGGTGGCATAAATTTCAATCATGCGGTATTGCCCCGATTGAAAACCGCTTGCGGGCAAGAGCGACATGCGGAAGTTTAGGAATTGCTCTTTTTCCATGCCTTCAACCATAATATCGAACGATTGGGTTAGTGCCGTAAAGTAGGAATTGATGCGTTTAAGTCGAGTGGTAAAAAAGTCGCTTGTCAAATCGCTTTTTTCGGTTAATTGCTTGCATTCGTGCAGGGTTAGCTTAAAATATAATTCGGTTATTTGATGGTATAGTATGAAAATTTCTTCATCAGGAAAAGAAGTCTTGGGTGTTTGTAAACTCAAGAGTGTATCCAAGTGAATATAGTCCCAATAGGTTAAGAAATCGGCATGCAATAAACCATCTAAATACGACACCATATCTTGCCCCATGGCTTCGTATTTAGCTTGGAGTTTTTCTAAACGATCTATAATTTCTGGTGTAATTTCCATGGTTGGGGCTGTTAAATGAAACGGGCTAAGCTGGTGCCGAGGTATAAGCCTGCAACACTTAGTGCAAAATTGGCTACAATATTGGTAAGGGCTAGGCCTGTATTTCCGTGTTTAAAAAGATCTACGGTTTCGAAGGTAAAGCTAGAGTAGGTGCTAAAGCCGCCACAAAAACCGGTAATTAAAAGTAATTTAAGTGAATAACTCAAATTTATTTTTTCTACGCCGAGCATCAATACTAACCCAAATACTACACAACTTAAAAAGTTTGCGCTTAGGGTGCCCCAAGGAAACACGCTAAGTCCGGTAGGATAACATTTGCCTATTAAGTAGCGGGAAACGCTACCTAGTCCGCCGCCACCGAAAACTAATAAAAGTTCTTTCATGGGTGTCAAATTAATACAATATCCTGAATTTTATGGTATGCTCAATTTGTTTTAATTTCTTGAGCACGTCTTTGTCGTATTCGGCACTAACATCGGTAATGGCATAGCCAATTTGTGGGTTAGTCATTAAAAATTGCCCTAAAATATTGATTTGGTGTTGTGCAAACACCTGATTGATTTGTGCCATAATACCTGGCACATTATGGTGTATATGAATGAGGCGATGTGCTTGGGCAATTTTAGGCAATTGCAAATTCGGGAAATTGCTACTTAAATAGCTGTCTCCTTTATTTATAAAATCGGCCATGCGTTGTGGAATAAAGCGACTATTTCGTGGATTCTCTTTTGCATCGTCGAACAGCACAATCCCCATTTGGGTGCATATGCTTTCTGATAATGCCAATTTACTAGCACCCAAATATCCAATAGTTTTAAGTTTTACGGCACGTTTCAGCTTTTCGTCTGCAATACGTTCGCCCTTGCCCAATAGCAACATGCCTACATCGGCCACGTATTTTTCTTCAAAACTTGTTTTATGCCGAATAGAGAAGCCATCTTTTTTTAATAGTTGTAAACTTTCTTCGGGTATTTGGCCAACAGCTAGGCATAAAATTCGGTTCTTAGGATAGGAGATAGCTCTTGGGAGGTTGTTGACGTATAAAAATTCATCAAAACTCGGTGTAATGTGATCTGCCTTGGCCGAAATGGTTTTACGTTCTATATTTTCGGTAAAGGCATAAAACTTTTTAATCAATCCCGATTCTTTGAGTTGAAAATCGGAGTGCCCATCGCCAATTCCATACAATTCGCCGGGTAGCTTCATGCTTTGGAGTAATTTTACTTTGCCGCCTTCGGTAGCCAAGGGATTTTTTTCATCAAAGCCTATAATGAGTCCATCGGCATTAAACAGAAAGGTGTTGGCGTAAATATTCTCTTTTTGAATGTGATAGGGGGCTACCACCGGCGTAATAAATTCTTTAAATCCACCCGAAACAATGAGCACTTCTTGGGCGTGTTTTTTAAAGAATAATTTATTGCGGGAAAAAGAGGAAGATACTTTTTTCTTTAACTGGCTAATAAGTTGATCGAGGTGTTTTTTATTGGCATCTAATAAGCGTACTCGGCCGGCTAAACTTTCGCCAAAAGAAAGGCGACCCTCCATAGCAGCATGGGTTAATTCATCTATTTCTACAATTCTTTTTTCTCTGTCGGGATGATTTTTGAGAGAAATACGAGCCAATTCGTCGAGGGCCTCTACTTGGGTAAAGGTGCTATCAAAATCGATGATGTAATAAGAAGGTTTTAGGATAAGCTTCGGCATATATCGGCTAATTCTTGCACTATAGGTTTAAAAGTTATGGAGGTAGTATTTCTAATTTTTTTGTTCGAATACTTGGATAATTTACCCGCACTACGGGCAGTATCTGTACTTAATTGTAGGGGTTTCTTGCTGATTTTAGCTTCCCATTCGGCTAGTTGTGCAAGTACTAGCAATTGCCAATTTTTTACTTCTTTTTTCGGTGCTTTTACGCCTAATTGCTTCGCTATTTCGGTAAATAAATCTTTGTATGACCAGTTTTCGGCATTAATAATGTAGCGTTCGCCGCTAATCTTGCTATCCATTAGTTCAATCATGCAGGTGGCTACATCGCTTACACTTACCAAGCCACAACTGCCACTTGGATAATGGCTTAATCCCTTTATAACCGACTTAACCAAAGCCCCACTACCTTGCAGGCCGCACTCTTTACCAAGAATTATGGAGGGGTTTACAATCACCGCATCCAAACCTTCGGCAATGCCACGCCATACTTCAAATTCGCTTAAATGTTTCGATAGGCTGTAACCACTCGTTTGTGAATTTAGTTCTAAATACGCTTCTTCGGTGGTAGCTGTTCCGGGCTTAACTTCGCCTAGGGCCGCTACCGAACTTACATGTACCAAACGAATACCTGGATGTGTTAAGCAAGCATCTACCACAGTAGCTGTTCCTGTTACATTGGTATGAAGCATGTGTTTTTTTGCTGCGGGATTAAATGAAATTACTGCTGCAGTATGGTATACTTGCGTGGCTCCTGCTAGTAATTCTTCCACTACATAGGGATCGCAAATATCGCCCTCCAGCCAACTTAGCTGAGGCTGATTTTCTAAATAAGGAGGAATGATAGAACTGCTACGTTTTAGGCCACGAACAGTATGCCCGGCTTGCAGCAATTGCCTAGTAAGTACCGAACCTAAAAATCCTGTTGCGCCTGTAACTACAATCATTTAAGAAAAAATGCCTTTATGCTTTCAAAAGTAATGGATTAATTGGATATTTGGCAGTATACATCACGATAAAACATGTCATTAGCCGATTTTTTTAGTCCCATTGATTTTGATAAGCTTAGTCCATCATCCGGCTTTTATACTAGCCACTTAGGGGCTAAAATAGACTGCTTTACTGATCGTTTTCCAAGCCTAGAGCCCAATGCGTACGACTTAGCGCTTATTGGCGTACTCGATGATCGCGGAGCATTGAACAACCAGGGCTGTGCTTTAGGCCCCGATTATGTTCGTGGGCAATTGTATACATTAAGCGAAGGAAATTTTACCACCCGAATAGTTGATTTAGGAAATATTAAAGCCGGAAAAGAACTTTCGGATACGTACATAGCTTTGAAAACGGTGGTTGCCGAGCTGGTGAAATTAAATATTGTGCCCATTATTTTAGGAGGTGGACAAGATTTAACCTATGCCCAGTACATGGCCTATGAAGGCTTAGAACAAAAGGTAGATTTATTAGCCGTAGATTCCCATTTTGATTTAGATGAATCTTCAGAAAATACGATAGAAACGAATTCCCATGCCTATTTGCAGAAAATTTTACTGCATCAGCCAAACTACTTATTCAACTTTACCAATTTGGGTTATCAAACTTATTTTGTAAACCAAGACAGTGTAAAAGCGCTAGATAAATTGTTTTTTGATGCGCACCGCTTGGGTGAGTTTTCGGGCAATATGCAAGCTGCCGAACCTCTTATTCGCAATGCTAGCATGATTAGTTTCGATATATCGGCTATACGTTCTTCCGATGCGTGCGCCAATGCCAATGCAAGCCCCAATGGGTTTTATGGCGAAGAGGCCTGCCAAATTTGTCGCTATGCCGGTATGAACGATAAGTTGAGTTCTATTGGTTTTTATGAATTTAATCCTGCTTTCGACCAAAATGGCCAAACAGCCTTGTTATTGGCACAAATGATTTGGTATTTTATAGATGGATATTATCAGCGTAAAAAAGATATTCCATTACAGCCCAAATCGCAATATTTAATTTACCGCACGTCTTTAAAAGAAGATGGCCACGAATTGTTATTTGTAAAAAGTAAAAAAACCGATCGTTGGTGGATGCAAGTAGCCTATCCGAGCACTTCTTCTAAAAATGAACGCTACCATTTAGTACCTTGCAGTTACGACGATTATCAATTAGCCGTAAATGGCGAAATGCCCAATTTATGGTGGCGCACACAACAAAAACTTGTATGATTATGAAAAAACTATTCCCAATTGTTCTATTTATTCTAGGTATAGGCTTATTTAATACAGCTCATGCCCAAACGAGCACTGCTCTTGGCACCATTGCGCCAGATTTTACACAAAATACGCCCGAAGGCAAAGCGCTAGCCTTGAACTCATTAAGAGGTAAATATGTATTGGTAGATTTTTGGGCATCGTGGTGTGGCCCCTGCCGTCAAGAAAACCCAAATGTGGTGGCTGCTTACAAGCAATTTAAAGATAAAGGCTTTACTATTTTAGGAGTCTCTTTAGATCGAAGCAAAGAAAGTTGGTTAAAAGCCATTAAAGACGACGGTTTAGTATGGCCCCAGGTATCTGATCTTCAATATTGGAATAATGTGGTGGCCCGTTTGTACAATGTAAATAGTATTCCCGCAAATTTTTTGCTAGACCCAAAAGGTAAAATTATTGCCATAAATTTACGTGGAGAAGATTTGTCGGCTGCCTTGTCAACTATTCTACGCTAAACTAAACCAAGCAAATCGGCACCAATATCGCTACGGAAATAAGCCCCTTCAAAGCTTACTTTAGCGGCATCGTTTAAAGCGGTATTCACCGCTTCTTCTAGTGAATCTTCCAAAGCTGTTACGGCCAAAACTCGGCCTCCGTTGGTTTCAATACAGCCATTTTGTGCTTTGGTTCCTGCATGGAAAAGCTGGCTTTTTTGAATATTGTTTAGCCCGGTAATGGCGTCTCCTTTTTTATAATCGCTGGGGTAGCCACCAGCTACTATCATTACGGTTACAGCAGTTTTTGGAGAAATGCTGAATGATTTTTCGGCTAAATTCCCTTGCGCTACACCTAAAAATAAATCTACCAAATCACATTCTAAACGAGGTATAACACTTTCGGTTTCAGGGTCGCCCATGCGCACGTTATACTCAATAACATATGGGTTACCGGCTACATTCATTAGGCCAATAAACAAAAATCCTTTATACGGGATGTTGTCTTTTTTTAAACCCTCCATGGTTGGAATGACTACTCGTTCTTCTACTTTTTTCAAGAAATCGCCTCCGGCAAAACTCACGGGTGAGATAGCGCCCATGCCTCCGGTATTTAATCCGGTATCGCCAACGCCAATGCGTTTATAATCTTTGGCCTCGGGTAAAATTTTATAACTGTAGCCATCGGTTAAAACAAATACCGAAAGCTCAATGCCTTTTAAAAACTCTTCTACAACAACCTTTTCGCTGGCAGCTCCAAATTTGGCATCGGCTAACATCGCGGTCAATTCGGTTTTGGCATCAGTCAAATTTTCGCAAATTAATACGCCCTTGCCGGCGGCTAGGCCATCGGCTTTTAAAACAATGGGTAAGCATTGTGTTTCTAAATAGGCTAGCCCCTCTACTAAAGTTTCTTTGGTAAAGGTAGCGTATGCGGCCGTGGGTATGTGGTGACGCTGCATAAAAGCCTTCGAAAAATCTTTGCTACCCTCTAATTGCGCACCTTCTTTTTGTGGTCCAATTACGGCAATATGTTTCAAGGCCTCGTCGGCTAAAAAATAATCATGAACGCCTTTTACCAACGGTTCTTCTGGGCCTACCACCACCATCTCAATAGCATGATTTAGTACGAATTTTTTTACGGCGTCAAAATCTGTAGGGTTGAGGGCAACGTTTTCCCCATAACGTTCGGTGCCGCCATTTCCGGGGGCAATAAATAGCGTAGAACAATGTTCACTTTGGGCCATTTTCCAGGCAAATGCATTTTCGCGGCCTCCCGAGCCAAGCAACAGAATATTCATGTTTGCAAAGGTATTACAAAAGAGCAAGTTTATGTTAATCAAAATCAGTAATTTTACTCTCCATTCTGTCAGCATGGCTTATTTTTAAGCTTGGCAGTATTGTTGTAAAGCAGAGAATATATTGATATAAAAAACATGTTAGGACTACTCAGTAAACTATTCGGAAGTAAATCCGATCGAGATATTAAGCAAATTCAGCCCCTAGTTGAGCAAATAAAAGCAGTTTACCCACAACTAGCCTCGTTAAGCAACGACGAGCTGCGTGTAAAAACACAGATTTTTAAGCAAACTATTGCTAGCTTTTTAGCCGATATTGATGCTGAACTGGCTGAAGTGAAAACACAGTCGGAAGCATTAGACTTAAGTATTGCTCAAAAAACAGCTATCTACGAAAACTTAGACCGTTTACAAAAAGAACGCGATGAGCAATTGGAAAAGGTATTGTTGCAGATTTTACCCGAGGCATTTGCCGTGGTAAAAGAAACTGCCCGCCGCTTTACAGAGGATAAAAGTATAGAGGTTACCGCCACCGAATTCGACCGTAATTTGGCTGCCCGTAAACCAAACGTGCAAATTAAAGGCGATAAAGCCATTCACCAAAACACCTGGCTTGCTGCCGGAACCGAAGTTACTTGGAACATGGTGCATTACGATGTGCAGTTGATTGGCGGTATTGTACTGCATCAAGGAAAAGTATCAGAAATGGCTACCGGTGAGGGTAAAACCTTAGTAGGCACCTTGCCTGCCTATTTAAATGCCTTGGCCGGTCAAGGGGTACATATTGTAACGGTTAATGATTACTTGGCCCGTCGTGACTCGGAATGGAATGGCCCTTTATTTGAATTTCATGGCTTAAGTGTAGATTGTATTGATAAGCATCAGCCCAATTCAGAAGAGCGTCGCCAAGCCTATTTAGCCGATATTACTTTTGGAACCAACAACGAGTTTGGTTTTGATTATTTACGTGACAACATGGCACTTAACCCCGAAGGCTTGGTGCAACGCAAATTGCACTTTGCTATGGTAGATGAGGTGGATTCAGTGTTAATTGATGATGCTCGTACACCATTAATTATTTCGGGACCTATTCCAAAAGGCGATGAACACGAGTTTCATGAACTAAAACCACGTATAGAACGTTTGGTAACGGCTCAAAAAAATTATATCAACACGGCTTTAAACGAAGCCAAAAAAGCAATTACTGACGGAAAACCCGGGCCTGAAGAAGGGGGCTTGGCCTTATTGCGTTCGTACCGTGGGTTACCTAAAAACAAAGCCCTAATTAAATTTTTAAGTGAGCCGGGTATCAAACAAGTGCTTACAAAATCAGAAAACTACTACATGCAAGATCAAGGCAAAGAAATGCCAAAGGCCGATGCAGAGTTGTTTTTTGTAATTGATGAAAAAAATAATCAGGTAGAATTAACCGAAAAGGGTATTGAATTAATCACTAGTTCTGGCGAAGATGCAACGTTCTTTGTGATGCCGGATGTGGGTACTGAGATTGCCGAATTGGAAAAATCGAATTTGAGCAACGAAGAAAAAATTGCTCAAAAAGATGCCTTAATGCGTGATTTCTCTATCAAATCGGAACGTATTCATGCAGTAAATCAGCTCTTAAAAGCCTATACCTTGTTCGAAAATGATGTTGAATACATTATTGATGAAGGCAAAGTAAAAATTGTTGATGAGCAAACCGGCCGTATTATGGAAGGCCGTAGATATTCTGACGGCTTGCACCAGGCCATTGAAGCCAAAGAGAATGTGAAGGTAGAAGATGCTACCCAAACCTATGCCACGGTTACCTTGCAAAACTATTTCCGTATGTACCACAAATTATGTGGTATGACGGGTACCGCCACCACCGAAGCCGGTGAGTTATGGCAAATTTACAAGTTGGATGTGGTTGAAATCCCAACCAACGTAAACACCAAGCGTAAAGATTTAGAAGATTTGGTGTACCGCACCACTCGAGAAAAATACAATGCCGTTGCCGATGAAATTGTGAAATTAACCGAGGCCGGACGTCCGGTATTGGTAGGTACCACCTCGGTAGAAATTTCTGAATTATTGAGTCGTATGCTTAAATTAAGAGGCATACGCCACAACGTTTTAAATGCCAAATTACATCAAAAAGAGGCCGATATTGTAGCCGAAGCAGGTACATCGGGAACCGTAACCATTGCTACCAACATGGCCGGTCGTGGTACCGATATTAAATTGGGAGCGGGTGTAAAAGAAGCTGAAGGTTTAGCCATTGTAGGTACCGAACGTCACGAATCTCGTCGTGTCGATCGTCAGTTACGTGGTCGTGCCGGTCGTCAAGGTGATCCGGGTTCATCGCAATTTTTTGTATCTCTAGAAGATAACTTAATGCGTTTGTTCGGTTCAGAACGTATTTCTAACATCATGGTGCGTATGGGTATTGAAGAAGGAGAGGTGATTCAGCATTCCATGATTAGCAAATCTATTGAACGAGCCCAGCGCAAAGTAGAAGAAAACAACTTTGGTATTCGTAAGCGTTTGTTAGAATACGATGATGTAATGAATGCGCAACGTACTGTGGTATACGCCAAGCGTAAAAACGCCCTCTTTGGTGAACGTTTAGATGTAGATTTAAGCAATACCATTTTTGATGTAGTCGAAGATATTGTGGTAGAGTATAAAGACACCGATAATTTCGAGGGATTTGAATTGGAAATGATTCGTATTTTCTCGGTAGATCCGGAACTGAATGCGAAAGAATTTGCTTCGACAAGTATGGATGCCTTAGCCGATAAGGTATTTGCTCGGGTAAGTGCCTTTTATCAACGTAAAAAAGAAAGTATTGCCCAGCAAACGCTACCAGTATTAAAAGATGTATTGAAAGAGCGGGGTGCACAAATTGAAAACATTGTGGTGCCCTTTACCGATGGTATTCGTGGCTTACAAGTAACAACTGACTTGAGAAAAGCCGTAGAAACCGAAGGCCAAGAAGTATTTAAAGCCTTTGAAAAAACGGTGGTATTATACCTTATTGATGAAGCCTGGAAAGAACATTTACACGAAATGGATGAGTTGAAGCAATCGGTACAAAATGCCGTTTACGAGCAAAAAGATCCATTAATTGTGTATAAAATGGAAGCCTTCAATCTGTTTAAAGACATGTTGGCTAACGTGAATAAAGAATTGGTAGGTCTCTTGTTTAAAGGTATCATTCCTAACCAAGGCCAAGAACCTGTTCGCGAAGCCCGTCCTCAACCTAAACAAGATTTAAGTAAATTAAAAATATCTAAACCCGAATTGGTGCAACAAGCAAACGGTGTACCCATGGATGATACCCGCGAATTGCAACGTAGCCAACCGATTAGAGTAGAACAAAAAATAGGTCGTAATGATCCTTGTCCGTGTGGAAGTGGCAAAAAATACAAGGTATGCCACGGAGTGGGACTTGCTTAATTAGCGTAAATTATGCTTAAAAATCGAATTCAAGAATTAGCCGCTAGTGTTTTGGAATCAACTATTCAAAACAGAAGACATTTGCATGCTCATCCCGAATTATCTTTTCAGGAGCATAAAACGGTTGCGTTTGTAGCCGCTAAACTCGATGAATTGGGAATTGCCTATAAGCCTATGGCTAACACCGGTTTGGTAGCCCTTATTACAGGTGATAAACCTTCCGACCACGTGGTGGCCCTGCGTGCCGATATGGATGCTTTACCCATTCAAGAAGTGAATGAAGTTGCATACAAATCAACCCAAGCCGGCGTAATGCATGCCTGTGGGCACGATGCGCATACTGCCTCTTTGTTGGGAACGGCCGCTATTTTACAAGAACTAAAAGCCGAATTTGGCGGCACTATTAAACTAATATTTCAACCGGCAGAAGAACTATTGCCTGGTGGTGCCAACCAAATGATTAAAGAAGGCGTGCTAGAAAATCCAACCCCTCAAGCAGTACTTGGGCAACACGTTATGCCTTTTATCGAAACCGGTAAAGTAGGCTTTCGTTCGGGTACATACATGGCCTCTACCGATGAATTGTATGTAACCGTAAAAGGTAAAGGTGGCCATGCGGCACAACCGCAACAGAACATCGATCCGGTAATGATTACCGCTCAGATTTTGGTTTCATTACAACAAATTGTTAGCCGTACGGCCAACCCGAATATCCCATCGGTATTGTCGTTTGGTAAGGTACAAGCCAATGGCGCTACCAATGTTATTCCCAACGAAGTAAAGCTAGAGGGCACCTTTAGAACCATGGATGAAGCTTGGCGTGCCGAGGCGCACATCCGCATGAAAAAAATGGCCGAAGGCATTGCCGAAAGCATGGGCGGAAGTTGCGAATTTGAGATTAAAAAAGGCTATCCATTTTTAGTAAACGAAGAAAAACTAACCGCAGCAGCCAAACAATATGCCCAAGAATATTTAGGAAAAGAAAATGTGTTAGACTTAGATATTTGGATGGCAGCCGAAGATTTTGCCTACTATTCTCAGGTAGCCGATGCTTGTTTTTACCGCTTAGGTACCCGTAACGAAGCCAAAGGAATTACCTCATCCGTACACACTCAAACCTTTGATATTGATGAAAATGCCTTCGCGATTAGCACCGGTTTAATGGCTTATATTGCCTTAAAACGATTGGGTAATTAAAAAATACGTGGTTAAACATATTTAATGCCTTTTTGTTTTGTGCATACAATTTGGTAAATTGAACCTAATTTATAAACAGATGTTATGGACAGAAAAAATTTTTTATCGCAGGTTGGCGTTGGTGCCGCTGCATTTTTAGCCCCAATTTGCCTGGGCGGTATTGCCGGATGTGGCAAATCATCTACAGGCTCAACCCCCAGTGTGCCTAGTCCACCTAGCGGTATAGACTTTACCCTTGATGTGAGTTCTGGAGCTTTATCAAGCAATGGAGGGTTTTTGGTCAGTCAAGGAATTTTAGTTGCTCGAACCAATGCCGGCTCATTTTTAGCTGTATCGGCTGCGTGTACCCACCAAGGTACCAATGTAAACTACAATGCAGCAAACAATAATTTTGTATGTCCCAATCATGGTGCACAATATAGCAGTGCGGGGATGGTTACACTTGGTCCTGCCACTACCAATTTAAAAAGCTATAATACCTCTTTAACAAATTCAACTTTAAGAATTTATTCTTAATAGATGCAAAGGAGTTAACAAAAGCTTCGGAATTTATTTTTTTACCACACGGGACTGTAAAGCAATACTTTACATCAAAGCGTAGCTATTCCATATCAATGGGGTTTCGCTCATTTATTCCCTAAAACCCAATGGGTCTAAAAATCCCAAAATAGGCTAAAAACAAGCTTTAAGTTTTCGCTTCTTTACAAAATTTTATCTTCCACGCTATTTTGCGTAATTTTCCATTCATGATTCCACAAGAAACCGTCGATAAGATTATAGAAACCGCCCGTGTTGAAGAGGTTGTTGGCGATTTCGTACATCTTAAAAAACGGGGCACCAGCCTTATTGGCTTATGTCCGTTCCACAACGAAAAAACACCATCTTTTAACGTTTCTGTAACCAAAGGCATTTACAAATGTTTTGGTTGCGGCAAAGGTGGCGATTCTGTTCGCTTTGTGATGGATCATGAAAAGTATAGCTACCCCGAGGCTTTAAAATATTTGGCGCAAAAATACCAAATTGAAATTGCCGAGGTAGAAAATACCCCCGAAGAACAAGCACACAATAACCGGAGAGAAAGTTTATACATTGTGTCGGCCTGGGCTGCCAAGTTTTTCCAAGAACAATTGTGGGAAAGCGAAGAAGGTAAAGCTATTGGCCTCAGTTATTTTAAAGAGCGTGGCTTTCGCGACAATATTGTCAAGAAATTTGAATTGGGCTATTCGCCCGAAGACTGGGATGCGCTTATCCAGAAAGCCATACAAGAAGGTTTTAAAGAGGAATTTTTAGAAGAAACTGGCCTAAGCGTTCGCAACGATAAAGGCAAAACCTACGATCGTTTTCGCGGCAGGGTGATGTTTCCTATACATAATTTTACTGGGCGTGTAATTGGTTTTGGAGGGCGTACGCTCAAAAACGATAAAAGTGTACCGAAATATGTGAATTCGCCGGAGAGCGATATTTACCACAAATCGAGTGTGTTATATGGCTTATTTCAAGCTAAAAAAGCCATTCGCGATGAAGATAATTGTTTTTTAGTAGAAGGCTATGCCGATGTACTTTCGGTACAACAAGCCGGTATTGAAAATGTGGTCGCCTCTTCGGGCACTTCTCTAACCACCGAACAAATACGCCTTATTGGTCGTTTTACAAAAAACATCACCATTTTATACGATGGCGATGCTGCAGGTATTAAAGCCTCTTTACGAGGATTAGATATGATTTTGGAAGAGGGGCTGAATGTAAAAGTGGTTTCCTTCCCCGAAGGGCACGACCCCGATTCCTATGCGCAAGAAGTGGGTAGTTCGGCCTTTAAAACCTATATCGAAGAGCAGAAAAAAGATTTTATTTTGTATAAAACCGCCATCTTATTAAAAGATGCCGGTACCGACCCTTTAAAACGGGCCGCACTTATTCGCGAAGTGGTAGAGAGCATTGCCAAAATTCCCGATAGTATTATTGCCTCGGTTTTTTTACGAGAATGTAGCTCTCTAATGCAAATGGAAGAGCGGGTATTGCTTACCGAGCTCAATAAAATTAAGCAAGCGAAGCAAAAGCGGGCGCCTTTACCACAGCCTAGCGCTCCGCAACCAGAAGAGCCGCTTATTGAAAGTAGTTTTTCTAGAGCGTCGAGTGCTGATGAAAATCAAGAAAAAGAAATTGTACGCTTGCTATTGGCTTATGGGAAAGAGCAAGTAGATTGGGATAGCCATACCAATACCTTTATTGGTCCTTACGTATTGGCCAATTTAGACGATGTAGCCTTTGAACATCCCGTTTGTGCCTTATTTATTGAAGAGTATAAAAAACAGTTGGCAATGGGTACTATTCCAAGCGACCAAGAGTTTATTAAACACCGCGACTCGGCTTTAGCCGATTTGGCTATATCTTTAATTTCAACCCCATATTCCTTAAGTGAAAATTGGTATGCTAAGCGTAGAATATATGTACGTACCGAAGCCGAAAATCTAAAAGGAACTATTTTAGGTGGCATTTTTCACCTCAAAAAGAAAAAAATAGACCAACTTATTTTAGCCGTACGTGCCGAAATACAAGAAGAAAACGATCCGGATAATCAGGCTATTTTGATGAAAAAATACATGCAAGTGAAAGATATGGAGAAATTGATTTCGCAGCAATTGGGTTCGGTAATTATAAAATAATGATAGCTGGCGGTGTATTGGGTAGGCAAGGAGAAGAATGGGCTCGAACCTATTTTTTAAAACAACACTACGAAATTTTAGAACAAAATTGGACCTTTGACAGGGCGGAGGTTGATTTGATACTCTATCAAGATGAAACCCTTATTTTTGTGGAGGTAAAAACCCGCAGTGGTCAAGCCTTTGGCAAACCCGAAGAATTTGTAGATGCAGCTAAACAAAAACACATACAACGTGCTGCCGAAGAATACATTCGCTTAATGAACCACCAAGGCGAAGTACGATTTGATATTTTCGCCATTTTGGTAAACCAAGATCAAGAACCCAGCGTTAACCATATAACAGATGCCTTTTGGCCTGAATAATTCGCTATGAAACAAACCGCTTTTTTCTTTTTGTGTAGCCTGCTTGCCTTAGCTAGCTGCACCAATTCTTCAAAAAACCAAAACGCTTATTTTTTAAGCCCAGAAGCCGGAACAAGTGTTTCGGTGGGCGATGAAATAAAACTTCAGTTGCGATTTCCGGAAGGGAAATCGGCCGATTCGGTGGTGTATTTTGTGGACGATAAACGCTTTTCGGCTGTAAAAGACGGCCAATTGGTGGTTTTTTCAACGGCTACTGCCAAAATTGGTTCTCGTTTGTTTACAGCCAAGGTGTATAGTGGTGGTGAAGCCGAGGAACTAAGCACCAATGTGATCATAAAACCTGCCCAAGCTCCCGAACAGTTTAGCTACAAAGTGTTAGCCACTTTTGCGCACGATACGTCTTCTTATACCCAAGGCTTGGAATTTAACGACGGTATGTTGTACGAAAGCGATGGCGAATACGGAAGCTCTAGTTTACGTAAAGTAGATCCTAAAACCGGTAAAGTGCTTAAAAAGCAAGATCTAGCCAACGAAGTTTTTGCCGAAGGCCTAAGTGTATTGGGCGATAAATTGGTGCAACTCACCTGGCAAGAAAATGTAGGGTTAGTGTATAATAAAAACAGCTTGGTGTTGCAGGGGCAGTTCCCGTATCAAAACAGCCGTGAGGGCTGGGGTTTGTGTAATAATGGCGAACGCTTTTACAAATCTGACGGAACCAACCAGATTTATTTCTTAAACAAAGATACCTACCAAGAAGAAGGCTTTATAGAAGTATACAACAACCAAGGGCCGGTAGATCAACTCAACGAATTGGAATTTATTGACGGAAAGATTTATGCCAATGTATACCAAACGGATAAAATTGTGATTATAGATCCGAAGACAGGTGCTGTTACCGGCGAAATAGATTTGAGCGGCATTCTGCAACCTAAAGACCGCTACGCCAATACAGATGTATTAAACGGCATTGCCTACGATTCAGCAGGTAAAAAGTTGTATGTAACCGGTAAGAATTGGGCGAAACTATTTCAGATAGCGTTGGTTAAAAAATAACAGTCCAGCCTACACTATTTTGTTTCTCATTTCGTTTAAGTGCAAAACGAAATGAAATGAAAAAAATCTCACTCTCTTTATTTGGTGTACTATTCTTGCTTGCCTTTGTTGCTTGCAAAAAAGATAAACCAGCCGCAGAAACCGTAACCGATATAGACGGAAACGTATATAAAACCATAAAAATAGGCACCCAAACCTGGATGGCCGAAAATTTAAAAACCACTAGATTTAACGATGGGACTGCAATGCCCGAAGTACCTGATAATGCTGCATGGAGTGGGTTGCTAACACCGGCGTATTGCTGGTATAACAATACCAAGGCAGGAAACGAAAAAAAAGGCATGTTGTATAATGGCTACGTAATAACAAACGAGAAAATAGCCCCTATTGGTTGGCATGTGCCTACTTATACCGATTGGGATACTCTAGAAGATTATCTCATTGCTAATGGTTTTAATTACGATGGTACCACCACCGGAAATAAAATTGCTAAATCTATAGCAGCTACTTCTGGGTGGACTCTGGATAATACGTTTGGAAATGTTGGTAATGATCAGGCTACAAATAATAAAAGTGGCTTTAATGCACTCTCTGCAGGATACCGAAATGATGTAACTGGTGAATTCTCTACACCAGGTATATCTACTGTATTTTATTCTTATTATAACTCAATTATATACCTTAAGGGAATTGACAATTATAATTATAAACCTTTTGGATACCCGAATAATAATCTTAAACAAGGCTATTCTATTCGCTGTATAAAAGATTAAAAATGATGAAAAAAAATAGGGTTATTCCCAATCTTTATACTGGTTAATTAAACCATTCGTAGAGCTATCGTGGTTGTTTACTTTGTCCGTTGATTCTAGTTCCGGTAAAATTTGATTGGCCAATTGCTTGCCCAATTCTACACCCCATTGGTCGAAACTAAATACGTTCCAAATAACGCCCTGCACAAATATTTTATGTTCGTACATGGCCAATAAAGCGCCCAATACCCGTGGCGTAATTTTCTTTACCAAAATAGAATTGCTAGGGCGGTTGCCATCAAAAACCTTAAAGGCTTTTAACTTTTCAATTTCGGCATCACTTTTTCCGGCGCTTTTTAATTCGGCTACCACTTCGGCTTCAGTTTTACCGTTCATTAAAGCTTCGGTTTGCGCAAAAAAGTTCGATAATAAAAGGGAATGGTGCTGCCCAATAGGGTTGTGGCTTTGTGCTGGCGCAATAAAATCACAAGGAATTAATTTGGTGCCTTGGTGAATGAGTTGATAAAACGCATGTTGCCCATTGGTGCCCGGTTCGCCCCAAATAATAGGTCCGGTTTGGTAATCAACGGGTTTGCCGTTGCGGTCTACCTGCTTGCCGTTGCTTTCCATATCTCCTTGTTGGAAATAAGCGGCAAAGCGGTGTAAATATTGGTCGTAAGGTAAAATAGCATGGCTATCAGCACCAAAGAAATTGTTATACCAAATACCTAATAGTGCTAAAGTTACCGGAATGTTATTCTCAAATTTTTCGCTACGAAAATGTTCGTCCATGGCATGGGCGCCATCCAACATTTCGCGGAAACGGCTAAAGCCAATGGCACAGCAAATGGATAAGCCAATAGCGCTCCATAGCGAATAACGGCCGCCTACCCAATCCCAAAAACCAAACATGTTTTGTGTATCAATACCAAATTCTTTTACCCCTTTTTCGTTGGTAGAAATGGCTACAAAATGTTTAGCAACACCTGCGGCATCTCCGCCGTTTTCTAAAAACCAGGTGCGGGCCGTAAAGGCATTGGCCATGGTTTCTTGGGTAGTAAAAGTTTTAGAAGCCACCATAAACAAGGTGGTTTCCGGATTTACTTTCTTTAAGGTTTCGGCAATGTGTGTGCCATCAACATTCGATACAAAGTGTAGGGATAATTTTGGGTCTTGGTACGCTTTTAAAGCTTCAGTAACCATTACTGGCCCTAAATCGGAACCACCAATGCCAATATTTACGATATGTTCAATGGCTTTGCCGCTGTAGCCTTTCCATGCGCCCGAACGTAGGGCATCCGAAAATTGCTCCATTTGGTTCAATACCTGATGGATGTCGGGTAAAATATCTTTTCCGTTTAACGCAATGCCCGTTTTGTTTGGGTTGCGCAAAGCGGTGTGCAATACGGCTCTGTTTTCCGTTTGGTTGATGGCTTCACCACTAAACATAGCGGCAATAGCAGCCTTCAATCCGCATTCTTCGGCTAAGCCAAGCAATAAACTCCGAGTTTCGCTGGTTATTCTGTTTTTAGAAAAATCGACTAAGATATCTTCGAAACGGAGAGAAAATTCTGCAAAACGAGCAGGTTCTTGAGCAAACAAATCACGCAAATGCAGCGCTTTAATACTTGCGGCATGCTGACTTAATTGGTTATAGGCTTTGGTATCGGAAAAGGAAACGCTTGGGAACATGTGTTGCTTTAATTTTTTACGAAGATACAAAATCTTAAAAGCATATGCTTTCCGCTCGAAATCTGTATTTTTGCTTCATGACCAAAGAACAGGTACAAGATTTAAGGGACAGAGTAACGGCCCTGAGGAGGCATCTTTGACATCGATAAAAAACTCGATGAAATACATGCCGAACAAGAAATTACACTAGGGCCCACTTTCTGGGACAATCCTAAGGTGGCAGAAAAAGTACTACATGCCATAAAGTCTAAAAAATTATGGACTGATGATTTTGAACAGGTTGCCTCGGCGGTAGAGGATACCGGGGTGATGTTTGATTTCTTCCAAGCTGGAGAAGCCAGCGAAGCCGAAGTGGATGAGCAATTTCGTTTGGCAACCACTAAGGTAGAAGAGTTAGAATTTCGGAACATGCTGAGTGCCGAAGAAGATCAGTTGCATGCCGTGATGCAAATTACGGCCGGTGCCGGCGGTACCGAAAGTTGCGATTGGGCAGCCATGCTTATGCGGATGTACATCATGTGGGGCGAAAAAAACGGCCTTAAAGTAAGTGAGCAAGATTCGCAAGAGGGTGATGTCGCCGGCTTTAAATCGGTAACACTACAGTTTGAAGGAAATTTTGCTTACGGTTATTTAAAAGGCGAAAATGGGGTGCACCGCTTGGTGCGTGTTTCTCCTTTTGATGCCAATGCTAAACGTCATACTTCTTTTGCATCGGTATATGTATATCCCTTAATTGACGATACGATTGAAATTGAAGTCAACCCGGCCGATATAGAATTCGAAACCTTCCGATCGGGTGGTGCCGGCGGACAAAACGTAAATAAGGTAGAAACTGCCGTGCGTTTATACCACAAACCTTCGGGCATTGTCATTAAAAACCAGGAGTCGCGGTCGCAATTGCAGAATAAAGAAAACGCTTTACGTTTATTAAAATCGCAGTTATACGAAGTAGAGTTGCGTAAACGCATGGAAACCACGGCCGCCATAGAAGGGAATAAGAAGAAAATTGAGTGGGGATCGCAAATACGCAATTACGTATTGCATCCGTATAAATTGGTAAAAGATTTGCGCACCAATTACGAAACTTCTAATGCTCAGGCGGTTTTAGATGGCGATTTAAACGATTTCTTGAAAGCGTATTTGATGGAGTTTTAGAGTAGTACAGCTAATAATTCTTCTACTTCTGCTACTTTTTCGCTTTGCCCTAATTTCTCGTAAGCACTTATGAGGTTACGCAACACCCGAATAGCCATATCGGTATTGCTGCAGGGTTCGTAAAATTGTGCGTTAGGTGATAGCTTTAGCTGTTGTAAAAAGGCATTAACATCTCGTTTGTAAAACACAAAACCTTTGTTAAATGGGTTAATGTAAAACAAAACGCCTCCGTCTACATTATAGTCTTGTGTTTTATCTACATAGCCCAAAATAAAATGTTGGGGTAGGTTAATACCATATATCGGAATGTCTAGCTTTTGCGCAATGGTGGCGTAAATAATAGAAAGTGAAATTTGATTGCCCTTTTTACTCTCCAATACGTGGCTTAAATATGAATTTTGAGGATCATGGTGGTTTTTAGTGTTGCCGCTAAAGCCAAAAACGGTGTAAAAAACGTGGTTTAGTAGTTTTACTTTTTCTAGGGCACTCATGTCGTAAATGAGTTGCATCCACACCTCTCGTTTTATATCTTCTAATTGAATGATGATTTTTTGTTCATCTAAATCCGGATATTGGTAGCGGTTAATAATGAGAATGCCTTGTAATAAATCGAAACTCCCGCTAAGTGCCCACAACTGCAAATCGGTTTTTACTTGCTCAAATTGTATTTGATGTACTAAATTCTCAATACGTTCTTGCAGCTGGCTATCTAGAGATTGTTCCCAAGCTTGTTCTAAATAGTCAATAATCTCTGGTCCGTATTCCTTTATTTTTTCGGTAACGTGACTAGAAATTTCGGTATCCGGATCGTCGAGCAGTTTAATAAGTGATTCAAGTTTTTTGGTATCCATCACTATGAAAATACACATTTTTTTAGCGAAGCCAAAGCATTGCGTATTTTTGCATGTGAAATTTTTCAGAAAACTGCTCGATTATGTGTGGCATTGGCTAAGCGCCAAGTCCCGTCATGGCGTGCATTCGCCCTTTGTATACCAATTGGTAGATGAAGTAATTTACGGTACGCAGATGGCGGAGCAGGAAATACCCGAAACCCTGCGTCCACAACCCCAAAAAGTTCAGCAGATGCTTTGCAGAGTAGTGCAGGCACATCAGCCGCCCCTTATATTTTCAGAAGTGCCTATTCTTGGGGCAATACACCTACACAAAGTCCCCGAAATTTTAGCTCAAGCCAATCCGGATACGCTCCTCATCATTCTGGATATTTACGATAGCGCCGAGCTGAAAAATAAATGGAAATTGATACAAGCCCATTCGGCTGTAACGGTCACTTTCGACCTATTTTATGTAGGTTTGGTTTACTTTAAAAAAGGTCAAGCCAAAGAAGATTTTAAAATCCGCTTTTAAGCCAATAAATCCTTTTCTATACCCACTTAATATTGTTATTTTTGGCCAAAATTTGAACGCATGAGTACTACCAGAGGACCTATTTCTCAGTTTATTGAAAAAAATTACCTGCATTTTAATGCTGCAGCCCTTATGGATGCCGCTAAAGGTTACGAAACTCATTTAGCCGAAGGCGGTAAAATGATGATTACCCTAGCTGGTGCTATGAGTACTGCCGAGTTGGGTATTTCATTAGCCGAAATGATTCGCCAAGATAAAGTGGCTATTATTTCGTGTACTGGGGCCAATTTAGAAGAAGATATCATGAATTTGGTAGCTCACTCTCATTATAAACGGGTGCCCAATTACCGCGATTTAAGTCCGCAAGATGAATGGGATTTATTGGAAAACCATTACAACCGAGTAACCGATACGTGCATTCCGGAAGAAGAAGCCTTCCGCCGTTTACAAAAACACATACATCAAGTTTGGAAAGATGCTGAAGATCAAGGCGAACGTTATTTTCCGCATGAGTATATGTACCAAATGCTTTTAAGTGGCGATTTGGAACAATATTATGAAATTGATCCTAAAAACAGTTGGATGTTGGCTGCCGCTCAAAAAAATATTCCAATTGTAGTACCCGGTTGGGAAGACTCTACTATGGGGAACATTTTTGCTTCATACGTAATTAAAAACCAGTTACAAGCCAGCACCATGAAAAGTGGAATTGAATACATGACTTGGTTAGCCGATTGGTATGTGAAAAATTCGGATGGAAAAGGTGTAGGCTTCTTTCAAATTGGCGGTGGTATTGCCGGCGATTTTCCTATTTGCGTAGTGCCTATGTTGTATCAAGATATGGAAATGGAGAACATTCCGTTTTGGAGTTATTTCTGTCAAATTTCCGATTCTACAACTTCATATGGCTCGTACTCGGGTGCCGTGCCTAACGAAAAAATCACTTGGGGTAAGTTGGATATTCACACGCCAAAATTTATTGTAGAAAGTGATGCGACCATTGTTGTCCCTTTAATTTTTGCATGGATTTTAAAGCAATAAAATCTATTAATTTATACGTACACGGAACTTCTTATTTAGAATGATTATAAATTGTTTTTTATCGCCTTCTTATTATAAGCCTTGTTTGAATAAATCATACTTTTGCAGATCGAAAATAGGGTTTTTGCTCTTTTTTCGTTTGCTATTTTTATACGATAGAATTCAATAATTTAAAGCATAACATACTCAATATGAGAAGCATCTCATTAATTTTTTGCAATGTTTTACGGTCTTTCATCCTTCTAGTTTCATTAAGCCTAGTAAGCAGTAATGTTGCTTCTGCACAGAGTGCAGCAGAAGGAGCCGTACTATTCAAACAGAAATGTACCTCGTGCCATGCACTCAACCAAAAAGTAATTGGTCCGGCACTTAAGGGAATCCTCGAACGAAGAGACGAAGCTTGGCTTATTCCGTGGATAAAAAATTCGCAGGCTGTAATCGCCTCTGGCGATGCCTATGCAGTGAAACTCTATAAGGAGTACAATCAATCGGCCATGACCGCTTTTCCTGAGCTAAGTGATAACGATGTTAAAAGCATTTTAACTTATATCAAAGAAGAAGGAGACAAGCCCGCGGCACCAGCCGCAGGTACTGCTACTGCCGGAGCTTCTCAGAACGAAGAGGTTAGTAGTTTAATGATTGGTGGTATTGTGGTTTTAATTATAGTCGCCTTCTTGGTGATTTTAGTATTAAACCGTGTAAATTCTACATTAGAATCCTTGTCATTAAAGAAACAAGGAATTAAGGTAGAAGAAGAGGTTAAAGTTCCTAAAAATCGCCTAGCCCAACTTAAAAAATTAGGTAAAAATAAAAAGATTGTATTTTTTGTAGTGCTATTCGTATTGGGCGGTTTAAGTACTGCTGCTTGGATGGGTATGTGGAATACCGGTGTGCATACAGGTTATCAACCGGTACAACCCATTAAATTTTCGCATCAATTACACGCAGGGGTAAACCAAGTGAGTTGCCAATACTGCCATAGTGGAGCTTTTAAATCTAAAAACGCCTCTATTCCTTCTTTAAATGTATGTATGAATTGTCATAACTATGTGCAAGCAAGAGAAAAATATAACGGCGAAATTTCTCCGGAGATTGCTAAAATTTATACCGCATTAGATTATAACCCAGATACCAAAGTATATGGGTCTAATCAAAAACCGGTTGAATGGATTCGTATTCACAATTTGCCCGATTTGGCTTACTTTAACCACTCTCAACACGTATCAGTAGCCGGAATACAATGTCAAAAATGTCACGGTCCAATTCAAAATATGGATGAAGTGTATCAATATGCTCCACTAACCATGAAATGGTGTATCAACTGCCACCGCGAAACGGAAGTAAAAACTAAAGGCAATGCCTATTACGATAAGTTGATTGCTGCGCACGAGCAATTGAAAAAAGGTGGTAAAATTACTGCAGCCGTTTTAGGTGGATTAGAGTGTGGCAAATGCCATTATTAATAGTAGAATTTCAATAGAGTTATATAGCTTAAATGGAAAGCAATAAAAAATACTGGAAAGGTTTAGAAGAACTGAAGCAAACTCCCGAATTTGTTAATCAAAGCAAAAACGAATTCGCAGAATCATTGCCAATTGATGAAGTGTTAAACGAAGCTGGTTTAAGTACCGTTACGCCTCGTAGAGATTTCTTGAAAGCATTGGGTTTTGGGGTAGGTGCAGTTACCCTAGCCGCATGTCAGCCAGCCCCTGTTCACAAAGCAATTCCTTACTTGGTAAAACCAGAAGAAATTGTTCCCGGAATTCCTAACTATTATGCATCGAGCTATAATGGCCATAGCATTTTGGTGAAAACCCGCGAAGGTAGACCTATTAAAGTAGAGGGTAATCCTGCTTGTTTGCTTAGTGGCGGACGCTTAAATGCCCAAGCTCAGGCATCGGTATTAGATTTATACGATGTTTCTCGTTTGCAAGCACCAGTACTAAACCCCCGCGAAACTAGTTGGACTCAGGTTGATAGCTTTGTAAAAGGCGAATTGACTAAAGTGAGAGCTAGTGGCAAAAAAATTCGTTTGGTTAGCTCAACGGTAAACAGCCCTTCAACCAAAGCAGTAATTGCTGAGTTTGTAGCAGCCAATCCAACTGCAAAATTAGTTCAGGTTGATGCCGTATCGTATACAGGTATCATCCAGGCCAATCAAAACAGTTTTGGAAAAGCAGTTTTACCTCAATATCAATTTGATAAGGCAGATGTTATTGTAAGTTTCGGTGCCGATTTCTTAGGAACGTGGATTTCGCCAGTAGAATTTACTCGTCAGTATACCGCAAACCGTGGTGCAGCATCGTTGGAAAACAAAAAGATGTCACGCCATATTCAGTTTGAAACAGGCATGAGCTTAACCGGTACCAATGCCGATGCTCGTATTGCTATTAAACCATCTGAAGAAGGGATTGCATTATTAAACTTATACCAAGCTTTGGGCGGTAAGGTAAGCGCTAAAAAATTAGCCAATAACCCTAAAGCAGATAAAGCCATTCAGCTAGCAGCTAGAGAATTGGCAAACGCTAAAGGCAAAGCCTTAGTAGTTTGTGGTTCTAACGATGTTTCTAGTCAAATTATAGTAAATGCCATTAATGCTTTATTAGGTAGTTATGGTAGCACCATTAATCTTAATAACCCCTCAAACCAATTTGCCGGAAACGACGCTGAGTTTGTAGCGCTTATTAATGAGATGAAACTTGGCGAAGTAGGTGCGTTATTCTTTTTGAATAGTAACCCAGCTTATAGCTACGTAAATACTAAAGAATTTACCGATGCTCTCCGTTTCGTGGGTTTACGTGTTTCCTTTGCCGATCGTGCCGATGAAACCGCTAGCTTATGTACCGTAATTGCTCCGGCAAATCATTATTTAGAATCATGGGGCGATAGCAATCCGGTAGCGGGTTATTATACCTTGGTTCAGCCAACTATTAATCCGGTTTACAACACCCGTATGGCCGAAGAAAGTTTATTAAACTGGTCGGGAAGTGCGGTTACAGATTACTTCCAATTTGTACGTAATACTTGGGAGAAAACAGTATTGGCTAGCAGTGGCAAATCTTGGGACGATGTATTGCAAACAGGTTTTGTAAACACTGGCTCGGCAAACGCTACTCCAGTATCGTTTAATTTAGATGTTACTGCGGTTGCTAATACTATTGTTGCTGAAAGCGCTAAGCTAGCTGCCGGTAGCAAAGGAGTAGAAATTCAGCTATACCAAAATGTAGCTTTAGGCGATGGTCAAGTGGCCAATAACCCGTGGTTACAAGAATTACCAGATCCGGTTTCTAAAGTAACTTGGGATAACTATGCTGCTATTTCTTCTACCTATGCTCAAGAAATAGGTGTAAATGAATTTGATTTAGTTGAAATAAAAACGGCTACTTATAGCATAACACTTCCAGTACTGATTCAGCCGGGTCAAGCTAACGGAACAGTATCTGTAGCTCTAGGTTACGGCCGAACTAAAGCGGGTCAAGCTGGTAATGAGGTTGGTAAAAATGCCTATCCTTTTATCACTTTCGAAAATGGAACCTTTCAAACGGTTGCAAAAGCTAGCGTAAGTAAGGTAAGTGGCCGATATGAGTTGGCACAAACACAAACTCATCATTCTATCGAGGGTCGCAATATTATTCGAGAAACCACTTTAAAGGAATATTTAAAAGATCCACATGCAGGCAACAAGCATACTGACCATAAAACATATGATTTATGGGACAAATACGAGAAGCCAGGCAATAATTGGGTAATGGCAATCGATTTAAATGCATGCACGGGTTGTGGTGCGTGTATTGTAGCGTGTAGTGCCGAAAATAATGTGCCGGTGGTAGGTCGTGATGAGGTTCGCCGTCGTCGTGAAATGCACTGGATCCGTATCGATCGCTACTATAGCTATACTGAAAATGGTACTGCTGTTACCGAAGAAAACGAGATTGCCAATTTAGAAAACCTGGACGATGTATCCGTGATTCATCAACCTATGATGTGTCAGCATTGTGAGCATGCTCCGTGTGAGACAGTTTGCCCGGTATTGGCTACTACGCACTCTTCAGAGGGAATTAACCAAATGGCCTATAATCGGTGTATTGGTACCCGTTATTGTGCGAACAACTGTCCCTACAAAGTACGTCGTTTCAACTGGTTTAACTACTGGAACGATTCTCGTTTTGACAACTATTTAAATAATGAGTTTACACAATTGGTATTAAATCCAGATGTTACTACACGTTCACGTGGGGTAATGGAAAAATGCTCTATGTGTATTCAACGTATACAAGCTGGTAAATTGCTGGCAAAATTAGAAAAACGTCCCTTGAAAGATGGTGATGTTAAGGTTGCCTGCCAACAAACTTGTCCGGCCAATGCCATTATTTTTGGCGATGGTAATGATCCAAATTCAGAGGTGTCCAAAGCATTAAAAAGCGAACGTACGTATTATGTGTTGGAAGAACTAAACGTTCAGCCAGGTGTTGGGTATCAAGTAAAAGTTAGAAATACGTCAGAATTATAAAATTTCGTAGAAAAGTAATTAAAAAATTATGTCATCGCATCACGAATCAATACTTAGAGAACCATTAATTACCGGTGAAAACATCACGTATGCTAAAATCACTGAAGATGTATTGGTTCCTGTGGAAAACAAAGCGAATAAAGCTTGGTGGATTGGTTTCACCATTGCATCGCTTGGCGCCTTATTGTGGGTAATTGCAGTAAGTTATACTTTTTGGACGGGTATAGGTGCCTGGGGTTTAAACAAAACTGTGGGTTGGGCCTGGGATATTACAGGTTTCGTATGGTGGGTAGGTATTGGTCACGCCGGAACATTAATTTCTGCAGTACTTTTACTTTTCCGTCAGAATTGGCGTAACTCCATTAATCGTTCGGCAGAGGCAATGACCATTTTTGCTGTAATTTGTGCTGCTACATATATTATTTCACACATGGGCCGCCCATGGTTATTTTATTGGGCATTGCCTTTACCCAATCAATTTGGCTCTTTGTGGGTAAATTTTAACTCCCCATTGATATGGGACGTGTTTGCTATTTCTACCTATTTCTCTGTATCCCTCGTATTTTGGTACACTGGTTTATTGCCAGATATTGCTACCATTCGCGACCGTGCTACTGGTCTTCGTCGTAAAATATATTCCACGCTTTCTTTCGGTTGGAATGGTTCGGTAAAGACTTGGCAACGTTTTGAAGCGGTATCGTTAATCTTAGCTGGTATTTCTACACCATTGGTACTTTCGGTACACACCATTGTATCTATGGACTTTGCTACTTCGGTTATACCGGGATGGCACACTACTATTTTCCCTCCTTACTTTGTGGCTGGTGCAATTTTCTCTGGATTTGCCATGGTGCAAACCTTGTTATTAATTACCCGTAAGGTGATGAATTTTGAGAACTACATTACCATGTTCCATATCGAATCGATGAATAAAATCATCATCGTTACGGGATCTATTGTGGGTGTAGCCTATTTAACCGAGTTATTTATTGCGTGGTATTCCGGTGCTGAGTACGAACAATATGCGTTTTTAAACCGTGTAAGTGGTCCGTATTGGTGGGCGTATTGGACAATGATGACTTGTAACGTAATCTCTCCTCAATTGTTCTGGTTTAAGAAAATTCGAACCAGTATTGCAGCCTCTTGGATTTTATCTATTGTCGTAAATATTGGTATGTGGTTTGAGCGTTTTGTAATTATCGTAACCTCCCTACACCGCGATTATTTACCATCTAGTTGGACTATGTTTTATCCAACATGGGTAGACGTAGCCATTTTTGTGGGATCCATTGGACTATTTTTTACTTTATTCTTGTTGTTTTTACGCTTTTTACCAGCCATAGCCATGGCCGAGGTTAAACTTCTAGTAAAATCTTCTAGCGAACAAGCTAAAAAGGAACTGATAGCTAAAGGCAATCTAAATAAAGAGCACGCTAAATTTTATGTGGATTCTTTATCTAAATACGATAGTGTAAACCCGGCTGATTACGCAAAAATTTAATTATGAGTAAAACGAAATACATATTGGGCGCTTTTGCCGATCCGGATGAAATGTTGCTTGGCATTGACAAGCTACAGGAGCATAATATTGCTATTTACGATGTGTTTACACCTATGCCAATTCATGGAATTGAAACTAAATTAGGCATTAAACCATCGCGGTTGCCTAAAGCTGCCTTTTGGTTTGGTCTTACGGGTACTTGTACTGCTTTTGCCATGATTTATTATATGTTGGTATTTGATTGGCCCATGAACATTGGCGGTAAACCAGCACTTGCTGTGCCCGATTTTATACCCATAATGTTTGAATTAACCGTATTATTTGCGGCTTTTGGCATGGTATTCACTTTTTTCTTTAAAAATCATTTATTTCCGGGCCGCTCCCCAAGGGTGATGCATTTACGTGCCACCAACGACCGATTTATTATTGCCATAGATGCTCAAGAAGTACGTGACGCTAAAAAAATAGAAAGTTTATTGAAAGATGCTGGGGCCGTAGAAGTTTTGCACAACGATAGAAAATATGTTAGCTATGAATAAATCTTGCATGACCATAATACTTGTCGCGTTAGTAGTTGCGCTTTCGGCTTGTTCTGGTAATAGGAGTACAGGCTGGGAATTTGCACGTAATATGTACGACCCTATTGCGTATAACCCTGATCAGCCTAATAAAAATTTTAAAAATGGCCAAACGGCGCAGGTGCCACCAAGCCATACTATGCCTGTTGGCTTCTCTAAAACAGAAGATCAATACCCAAATACTTTAGAAGGCTATGAGTCTGCAGGTAAAAATTTATCCAATCCATTGCCGGTTACGGTGCCAACCTTAGAACAAGGAAAATCACTTTATTTAAATATGTGCTCACAATGCCATGGTTTACAAGGTAAGGGAGATGGTTCAATTATTAAGATGCAGAAATTTCCTGCCCCTCCTTCTTATGCTGGCGGTACGTCTTCTCGTGGTGGTGCCATGAAAGATTTAACCGATGGGAAGATATTTCATACCATTACGTATGGTGTAAACTTAATGGGAGCGCATCGCAGCCAAATAACGCCTACAGAGCGTTGGAAAATTGTTATGTACGTTCACGAATTACAAAAATTACAGTAGTTAATTGCTCAACATCCATATGGGAACTCACGCTAAAACACATAATTTCGCTCAATACTTCCAATTTACAGGGAAAGCAAAAACCTGGAGCCTATTGGCAATAGTACTTGGCCTTGCTGCCATTGTGTATGGCTTTTACTCTGGTCATGCTGAGCGTACTTTTGCCAATTTGCTATTAATGGCCTATTATTTTACTTGCGTATGTGCTGCCGGAACGTTCTTTATTGCCCTGCAATTTGTATCTCAATCAGGCTGGTCGGCCGGATTACTACGAATTCCGCAAGCTTTTGCCAAAGTATTGCCCATAGCCTCCATCATTTTAATTATTGTTTGTGCAGCAGGATTACAGACGCACAATTTATACCACCATTGGAACGAAGAAGGATTATCGGATCCGAATAGCCCCAATTATGATGCATTAATTGCTGGTAAATCAGCATTTTTAAATGCCCCGTTCTTTTTAACCCGTTTGGTAGTTTTTTTAGGTGTGTATAGCATTTTTGCGATGGGTTTAACTAAATTATCTAACCGCGAAGATTTAGAAGGAGGATTAAAAAACTACCGTAAAAGCATTACCTATTCCGCTATATTCTTAGTTATTTTTGGTTTTACCACCCCAATTTGGGCCTTTGATACCATCATGTCTTTAGAAGCACATTGGTTCTCTACTATGTTTGGTTGGTATAACTTTGCCGCTATGTGGGTAAGTGGAATGGCTGCAGTAACCTTAACCGTAATTTTATTAAAACGTAATGGCTATATAAGTTGGATTAATGAAAGCCATTTACACGATTTAGGTAAATTTATGTTTGCCTTCTCTATTTTCTGGACCTACGTATGGTTTTCTCAATTTTTATTGATTTACTATGCCAACATACCAGAAGAAACGGTGTATTTCTACAAACGCTGGGAGCCAGAATATATGCCATGGTTCTGGTTAAACATTGTTATCAACTTTTTATCTCCCTTATTAATTTTAATGAGTAGAGGTGCCAAACGAAAAGAAAATACATTAATTTTTGTAGCCATCTTATTGTTATGTGGTCATTGGTTAGATTATTACATGATGATTATGCCAGGCACCGTTGCCGAACACCGTGGTTTTGGTGTTATTGAAGTGGGTACTGCTGTTTGTTTTGTAGGCTTGTTTAGCTTCCTCATGTTAACCATGTTGAGCAAAAAGCCATTGGCGCCTGCAAACCATCCATTTTTAGAAGAGAGCGTAAATCATCACATTTAATAGTAAACGAAATATATCTAGTGTTCGATAAGAAAATGAGAGTTATAAATTTTTTCAAAAGTCCTTTATTGTCTAGTTTAGTATTAGTTGTAGGCCTATTGTGTGCCCTTGGTGTTCAGGCACAAACAACAGATACTACAGCTGTATCTATGACTACTGCAATGGATACTGCCAGTACTTCGGCGTCGGCTGGTCCTGCAATTCCAACATTAATTAGCACAGATGTTGATACCACGCAATTGTCGTGGAACCTGGGCGATGGCCAAGGAAACCCAGTTGAAATTGGTAAAATTTCTCCTGATTATACGCCTATATACAAATCATTCAGTTACTATTTCTTGCTATTTTTCTTGTTTTGCTCATTTATTGCCATCATTGGTAGGTCATTAAAAGCATACGAATTAACTCGTAGTATTCAGGGTAAAGAAAAGGGAATTAATTGGTATCGAGTGCAAGCTGTTTTATTAGGCATTGTATTGGTAGTAGGTTTATATGGGGCTTATTGGTCGTATACAACACAAGGCGCCATGGTTAATTTTATTTCTGGTTCCGTACACGGTGAACGTATTGATTTCTTGTTTAAAATAACAGTGATTGTTACCACTATAGTTTTTGTTATAACTCATCTTTTATTGTTTGGTTTCGCTGTACGTTATGCAGGTTCCGAAAAAAGAAAAGCATATTTCTATCCGCATAATAATACTATTGAGCGTTTATGGACAATTGCTCCGGCCATTGTATTAACTGTGATGGTGCTATTGGGTTTCTTTACTTGGAAGGGAATTACCAATATTTCCGATTCAGATCAAAAAAATGCCCTTCAAATAGAGGTTACCGGAGAGCAATTCAAATGGTCTCTTCGTTATTCTGGTGACGATAACCAAATTGGCACCCGTAATTATAAGCTGATAAGCCCTACCAACGGTTTAGGCATTGATTTTAGCGATAAGAAAAGTTGGGATGACCGTTTAGCCGGTGATATTGTTTTGCCACTCAATCGTTCGGTACGTTTCACTATCGGTTCTAAAGATGTTTTGCATAGTTTTTATGTCCCAACCTTTAGGGTACAAATGAATGCAGTACCGGGTATGCCAACGAATTTCCAGTTTACGCCAAAGTATACCACTGCAGAAATGCGTGAAAAATTAAATGATCCCAAGTTTGACTACATTTTATTGTGTGCGAAAGTTTGTGGAGCAGGTCACTACAATATGCAAGTTAAAGTACGTGTAGTATCTGAGAAAGAATATCAAGAGTGGTTAACTAAACAACCATTGTATTATAATGATGATGTGAAAAAAGAACTCCAAATGGCTTCTGCTAGCACATCTGCTCAAGTAGCATTAACTTCTAACAACTAAAAACGTTTATGGCAAGCACAGCACACAATACAGCAGTACACCACGACGATCACGGTCATCACCATGAAACTTTTTTGACTAAATATGTGTTTAGTCAAGACCATAAAATGATTGCAAAACAATTCCTTATTACAGGAATTATAATGGGGGTTATTGCCATGTTTTTATCCGTATTGTTCCGTTTACAATTAGGATGGCCTGATAAATCATTCCCAATTTTAGAAACCTTTTTAGGTAAATGGGCTGAGGGTGGACGTATTAAACCCGATTTTTATTTAGCCTTGGTAACTATTCACGGTACCATGATGGTATTTTTTGTACTTACCGCAGGTTTGAGCGGAACGTTTAGTAACCTATTAATTCCCTTGCAATTAGGAGCAAGAGATATGGCTTCGCCATTTATTAATATGCTTTCGTATTGGTTTTTCTTTTTGGCCTGTGTAATTATGATGGGGTCTTTCTTTGTAGAAAGCGGACCTGCTAGTGCCGGTTGGACAGTTTATCCACCTTTATCGGCCTTACCAAAAGCAATTTCGGGTTCAGGTTTGGGTATGACCTTGTGGTTAATGAGTATGGTATTGTTTGTAGCCTCTTCTTTAATGGGAGCCTTAAACTATATCAGTACGGTATTAAACATGCGTACTAAAGGTATGAGTTTATGGCGAATGCCTTTAACCATTTGGGCTTTTTTCTTAACTGCAATAACCGGGGTTTTATCTTTCCCAGTACTTGTAGCAGCGGTGGTATTGTTAATTTTCGACCGTAGTTTTGGGACCAGTTTCTATTTATCTGATATTGTGTTGCAAGGGCAGGTATTACCCAACCAAGGGGGTAGCCCAATTTTGTGGCAACACTTATTTTGGTTCTTGGGTCACCCAGAGGTGTATATTGTATTGATGCCTGCTTTGGGTATTACTTCTGAAGTAATTGCAACTAATTCTCGTAAACCAATTTTTGGATATCATGCCATGGTTTACTCTTTAATTGGTATTACCGTATTGTCGTTTGTTGTTTGGGGTCACCACATGTTTCTTACCGGTATGAATCCGTTTTTGGGTGGAGTATTTATGATTACCACGTTAATCATTGCGGTCCCATCGGCAGTAAAAACATTCAACTATTTGGCTACGCTTTGGAGAGGAAACATCCGTTTTACTCCGGCCATGCTTTTTGCTATTGGTTTGGTTTCCTTCTTTATCTCTGGTGGTTTAACCGGAATTTTCTTAGGAAATGCAGCCTTAGATATCAATCTACACGATACGTATTTCGTAGTGGCTCACTTTCACTTGGTAATGGGTTCTGCGGCTATTTTCGGAATGCTTTGTGGTGTTTACCATTGGTTCCCTAAAATGTTCCGTCGTGAAATGGACGAAAGACTAGGTTATTTACACTTTTGGATAACTTTTGTTTGTGCATATTTGGTATTTTTCCCCATGCACTTTATGGGCTTAGATGGGGTTCCTCGTAGATATTATGCCTTTACCGAATTTGAGTTTATGAAAGAATGGTTAACGGTAAACGTATTTATTACTTGGGCTGCCATTGTAGCAGCATTGGCTCAATTGGCATTCTTGTACAATTTCTTCCATTCTATTTTCTACGGTAAGAAAACTACTCAAAATCCATGGAAATCGAACACCTTGGAATGGACTACTCCGGTAGAACATTTACACGGTAACTGGCCAGGAGAAATTCCAACGGTATACCGTTGGCCATACGATTATAGTAAACCGGGTCATGATGAAGACTTTATTCCGCAAACTACACCGTTCTCAGAAACGATGAGCTCTAACGTGGCGCACGATTTTGAGGGCAATGCAGAAGCAGAGCTTTTGCAATCAGAGTATGCAGCTAAAGGAACCAAAAAATCGGTAGTTACGGCTAAGCCGGTAGCTAAAGCAGCAGCAAAAACTGCTAAAAAGCCTGCGGCAAAGAAAAAGACAACGCCTACTAAAAAGGCTTAAGATATAATTATCACCTAATTTTAGGGTATCTGGCCTAAGTTTTTTTGAACTTACCGATACCCTAATTTTTTATAGCACGATGCATTCAGCAGCCGAAAAACGATTTCTACGAGTAAACCTATTAGGTATTATCAGCTTATTTTTGGTGATATTGGCCGGTGGTGTGGTGCGCAGTTCGGGCTCGGGAATGGGCTGCCCAGATTGGCCGAAGTGTTTTGATCAATACGTACCGCCAACCTCGGTTTCGCAATTGCCTGCCAATTATCAAGAAAAATATGTAGCCGGTAGAGTAGCTAAAAATGAGCGCTTTGCTAAAACACTCGATGTATTGGGCTATGGCGATTTAGCGCTGCGCATTAGAGAAGATAAAAGTATTTTACTCCCCGAGGAGTTTAACGCCACCAAAACCTGGACCGAATATATCAATCGGTTAATTGGGGCTATTTGTGGCTTGTTTTTGTTGGGGGCGGTGTTTCTCTCTTTCCCCTATTTAAAAACCAGAAAACGTATTTTCTTTTTGAGCGTATTCAATGTGTTTTTAATAGGTTTCCAAGCATGGTTGGGTTCTATAGTGGTGTCTACCAATTTACTGGCTTGGGTGGTAACCGTACATATGTTAGTGGCTTTGGCCATTATCGCCATCAGTATGTATACCTTTTACGATGCTAAGAATTTTCAAAAAGTTGCTCTTCCCGTAAATCGTACAGTAAAGGTTATGACTTTCTTTTTGTTTGCACTGACTATTGGGCAAATTGTATTGGGCACCGAAGTGCGTGAGCAAATAGATGCTATTGCTTCATTCATGAATAATACTGGCCGAGAACTTTGGGTAGATAAAGCAGATTTTTTTAAAATTCACCGAAGTTTAACCATTTTAGTTATTTCACTAACTTTTGCATTGGAGCGTCGCTTGGTAAAACAGTATGCAGAAAAATCTCAAGCTATACGTGCCATAAACTACTCCTTCGCTTTTCTTGGAGTACAAGCAGTTTTAGGTATTTCCTTAGCCTATTTCGCATTGCCGCCTTTGGCCCAGGCCTTACATCTTGTATTTGCTAGTTTATTGTTTGCTTCGCAATTCTATTTAGTGCTGGCTTTAGGAAAAAGTACTCGGAAAGAAGAGGAGGGAGCGCATGTCTAATTTCTTGTCCGATTTTGCCAAGTTGGTGAAACTTCGTTTAAGTTTCTTGGTGGTATTTTCTGCCTCCATTTCTTTTTTAATTGGGAGTAAAGAGCAGGGATTTGTGAATTGGACCAATTGGTTTTTGTTAACCATTGGCGGTTTTTTGGTGACGGCTGCAGCCAATGGCTTCAACGAAATTATAGAGAAAGATTTAGATAAATTAATGAAACGTACTTCCGATCGGCCTATACCTGCCGGTCGGATGACCACGGGACAAGCCTTAGTTCTAAGTATTTTTATGAGCATTATAGGCACCCTAATTTTACTGCGACTTAATTTTTTAACCGGCGTACTGTCTGTATTCTCTATCTTTTTTTACGCCTTTATTTATACCCCTATGAAACGAAAATCGCCCATTGCGGTTTTTCTTGGAGCCATACCCGGTGCATTACCTCCACTTATTGGCTATTTTGCGGCATTCGAAAATCCGGCCATTTCTTGGACACCCATTATCTTGTTTTTGGTCCAGTTTGTATGGCAGTTTCCACACTTTTGGTCTATTGCTTGGGTATTAGATGAAGATTATAAAAAAGCAGGATTCCGTTTGTTGCCCACCACCAAACCCGATAAAACCAGCGCATTGATAATTTTACTCACCACCATTGTACTTATACCAGTAAGTTTAATGCCAACTCTCTACCACATTGGTGGGAACAGTATTGCGTTTATTTCACTTGTTGCCGGCTTGTATTTTTTATATACGGCCATTCAATTATATTGGCAATTAGATATTGCATCGGCACGACGAATGATGTATGTCTCTTTTGTATATTTGCCCCTTGTACAGGTAGGCTTATTGCTCGATTTTATTTCTTAACCCTCATATAACTCCAATGACTGAACAAGAAAGAATTAATTTTAAGGCCAAAAAATTTTTGGTTTTGCTTTTCGTAATTGCCTCATTTATGCTTTTTGCTGGTTTAACCAGCGGTTTTATTGTATACACCGGTGGAAGTGTAGATAGAGGATTAAAAATTATTTTGCCCCAGGCGTTTAAATTAAGTACCCTACTTATTGTGCTAAGTAGTATCACCATGCACATGGCCTATTTATCGGCCAAACGCTTGCAGTTGAAGCAACAAAAAATGTATTTACTGCTAACCATGGGTTTTGGTATTGGTTTTTTTGTTTTGCAACTCAGCGCTTGGCAAACACTTATTAGCCAAGGCATTTATTTTGTAAACCCCAATGCGTCACAATCGTTTATTTATGTATTTACCGGTGCCCATTTGGTACACGTATTTGCCGGATTAATGATGGTATTGGCAGCTTGGCTTGGTGGGGTTAAAAACATACCACAAGCAAACAATTTATTCCGCTTAGAAACGGCCTCCATTTTTTGGCATTTTATAGATATACTATGGATTTATCTATATGTTTTCTTACTTTTGAACCAATAATTTCTTTCAAATAAAATTCCTACATGAGTACTAAGGTATCACCACTTGACCACGTAAAAACAGGCCCCTGGAACGGAGGCAAATCGCCATTTGATGTAGAATATGGCAAAATAATGATGTGGTTTTTCTTATTATCGGATGCATTTACATTTTCTGCATTTTTGATTTATTATGGTGCCCAGCGTTTTAGTAAACTTACCTGGCCAGATCCCGATCATGTATTTCAATCTATTCCGGGAATTGCCAATGAGGGCTACCCTTTGGTGTTTGTGGGTATTATGACTTTTATTTTAATTATGAGCTCGGTAACTATGGTATTGGCCGTAGAAGCTGGTCATCGTAAAGCTAAAAAAGAAGTAGTAACCTGGATGATCTGGACCATAGTTGGTGGGTTTATGTTCTTGGGCTGCCAAGCCTTAGAGTGGAGCCATTTGCACCATGAGGGTTTTTGGTGGGGTAGCTTTCCAGCAACATACACCGGTGTAGATACGATTGGGGCGCTTCAATTTGCTAATTTGTTTTTCACCATTACCGGTTTTCACGGTTTCCACGTATTTACCGGTGTAGTAATCAATTGTATAATTTTGGGTATGGTTTTAAGCAATACCTTCGAAAAACGAGGTTCTTATCTTATGGTAGAAAAAGTAGGTCTGTATTGGCACTTTGTAGACCTAGTTTGGGTTTTCGTTTTCACCTTCTTTTATTTAGTATAATTTTAAAAAGCATATGTCGGCTGAACACACACAAGAACATGCTCACGAGCATGCAAGTATGACCAAAAGAAAAATTTGGCAAGTATTTTTTTACTTGTTGGGTATAACCGCTTTAGAATTCATCATTGCGCTTTATCTCATTCCAAAAGGGATTGTATCTCACGGTGTTGGTAATTTTGCCTATATCATTCTAACACTTGTAAAGGCATTTTATATTGTTGCATATTTTATGCACCTTAAATTCGAAAAATTTGCATTTAAAGCCAGTATAGTGTTTTCTTTGCTTTTTATCATTTATTTCATTGTTCTCATGCTTATAGAAGGTAATTATATATACCTTCAATCCTATTGATGCAATTCCCAAAATTCACAGTAAAAAAAATATTAATCCTGGTAACCATTCTGGCTTTCCCTGGATTTTTATATTGGATGCTGACGGTGAAGGGCAAAAATCGATATAAATCTTTACCATTTTTTGGTTCTAAACAAGTAGCTAGTACCTTTCATACCAAACGTGGGGTTCAAATTCCCGATACCTTGTATCACACCGTTCGCGATTTTACACTTCTCAACCAAGATAGTGTGGCCTTTAATTTTCCGGCTAAAACGCATCGCATTTTTGTAGTAAACTTTTTTTATACCCGTTGTACGGTGTTTTGTGCTAGCATGAACCAGCAGGTACATTATTTGGCAAAAAAGTATCAACGAAATTCCTTGTTGCAGTTTGTGAGTATTTCGGTAGATGGTGCGCATGATTCGCCTACGGCATTGCGTAGCTACCAACAAACTACCGGATTTCAGTCTACAAACTGGACGCTACTTACTGGCCCACAGCTAGAAGTTGCCGAACTAGCGAAGCAAAGTTTCCTAGTAGATGTTTTACCCGACCCTACTCAAGCTACAACAAATATCATCCATTCCTCCATGTTGATCTTGTTAGATCCTCAAAAACGTATTAGAGGCTACTACGATTCGTTGAGTAAAGAGCAAATGGAAAAGCTAGATGATGAATTAAAAGTGCTTATAAACGAAGAATTAAGAACCAGAACTGATAGATAAAAATTTAGAGCTATGACCGATAAAACTATTTTAAGACTCGTTACCGCCATTTCTATTTTTGTATTTGCCGTAGTTGTAATTTTAAATCGCAAGCTAATACCGGTTACCATACCAACCCCTTCTTTTGTATATTTTTTGCCGAAGCTTAATGCCATAATCAATGGCACCTGTTCGGTATTACTTTTGGTATCACTCTACTTCATCAAGAACAAAAATGTAAGCATGCACAAACGCTTGAATATACTCACCTTCGTCTTGTCTTCTGTGTTTTTGGTTTCCTATATTCTATTTCACTATTTCGTAAAAGAAACTACGTTTGGCGGCTCGGGCGCTATTCGTACGTTATACTATACTATACTTGTAAGTCATATTGTTTTAGCCGCAGCTGTTTTGCCCTTGGTTTTATTAAGCTTTAATAATGGTTTAAAATTGCAGGTAGATAAACACCGCAAATTGGTACGATGGACCTTCCCGATTTGGTTATATGTAACCGTAACAGGTGTTATCGTTTATATAATGATTGCTCCGTATTATACCTTCTAATTTAATTTTAGGTATTTTTGTATATGAAATTGTTTAAACTGATTTTTATGTTTTTGATTTTTGCTAGCTTGTTTGCTATTCCGCAAAAAAGTGTGGCACAGTGCGCTATGTGTACCCTAAATGCAGAAAACTCTGTAAAAAATGGCAATAAACAAGGCACTACCTTAAATAATGGCATATTATATCTTTTAGCAGCACCTTATTTGGCCATTGCAGGCGTAGGATTTTTGTGGTACAAAAAGTATCGCCGTAAAACTGGTATCAATCAGTTAAACGACGAAACCATGAACCTAAATTAACACACGCCTTTATGCTGCATGCCACCACCTTAATTTTTCTACAAGGGATAAGTCAGCATAACAACCGCGAATGGTTTTTAGAACATAAACCCGAGTTCGAAAAAGCCAAGCAAGACGTTCACCAATTTGCCGCAGCACTCATTGCAGGCCTAGCTCAATTAGATCCCTTAATACCTTCAGATTTAGATCCGAAATCTTGCGTCATGCGTATTTATCGCGATGTGCGTTTTAGCAAAGATAAAACCCCCTATAAAGAAAATTTTGGCATTGCCATTTCTCCCAAAGGTAAAAATTTTGATGGTCCAGGCTATTACTTGCACATTCATCCGGAAGATTCTTTTGTTGCCGGAGGCTGCTGGATGCCACAGCCCGATGAGTTAAAAGCCATACGCCAAGAGATTGATTACAATGGAGATGAACTTAGCGCAGTATTGGCAAAGCCCCTATTTAAAAAATATTTCACTAGTTTAGATACTAGCGAAAAGTTAAAAACCGTTCCAAAAGGATATACGGTCGAACATCCAGCTATTGAGTTGCTCAAACTAAAAAGTTTTACAGCCCATTATTCCATTAGCCCTGCTGCATTATGCTGCGCTACAGCTGTAAACGATGTGTTGGCAGTATGGAATGAAATTTATCCCTTAAGTGTTTTTCTAAGAAATGCATTATCTTAACACAAAATTAGTAGCCATGAAAAAAATCTTTTTGTTTGCATGTTGTATTGCAACTCTTGCAGCGCTAAATTCCTGCATGATATTATCTACCAAAAAATACAACGCCATTTTAGCACAACGTGACTCCTTATCGGTAGGTTGGGATCAGTCGCAAATTAGAGTAGAAAATTTAGAGCTATCGATAGATCGTTTAAAAGCGGATACCTCTCGGTTACACAAACGATTGGCTGATTTACAGGCAAAATATCAGGGCCTCGATTCGAATTATACTGCCTTGCGTAACAATACTTCTTCAGAAATTAAACGCTTAGCCGAAGATTTGAAAAAAAGGGAAGCTCGTTTAACCGAGGTAGAAGAAATTCTGAAAAAACGTGACGAAGCAACCAATGCACTAAAAGATAAACTGCAAAAAGCTTTGTTAGGGTTTCAGCAAAATGGACTTACCGTAGAAATACGCAATGGCAAAGTATATGTATCGCTCACCGATAAATTATTGTTTGATACGGGCAGTATAGTGATTGATGAGAAAGGAGAGCAAGCACTTAAAGCACTTGCCAAAGTGCTAAAAACACAACCCGAGATTAATATTTCAGTAGAGGGTCATACCGATAATCAGAAAGTAAATAACCTGGGTCAAATAAAAGATAATTGGGATTTGAGTGTATTGCGTGCCACCTCGGTAGTACGATATCTTACCGATACCGAGAAAATTGAAAGTAGCCGCATTACTGCAACCGGTAAAGGGGAGTACCAACCTGTTGCAGAAGGCAGCACGCCTGAAATGCGAAGCCGTAACCGCCGCATAGAAATTGTGCTTTCGCCAAAATTAGATGAATTGTATCAGTTGATAAAATAAGTATCCAAAAAAGCCCCGAGAATTTCTCGGGGCTTTTTTGCTAAAAGGGACTATTGAATGTTGCAAATGCCGGCAGATGTTTGTCTTTTTCTGATAGCAAAATATCGCTTGGGTCTAATTGCCAATTTATAGCTAAAGAGCTATCGTTCCAGCAAATACCAATCTCAGAAGCCTTGTTGTATAAAGCTCCACTAGCCTTATAGCTAAAAATAGTATCGTTGGCTAGGGTAATAAATCCGTGTAAAAACCCGGGTGGAATCCAAAGCATGGTTTTGTTTTCACCGCTTAAATGAATAGAGAATTGTTGCCCGTAAGTTGGGGATTCTTTGCGAATATCTACGACTACATCTAATACTTCGCCTTGTATTACACGTACCAATTTACCCTGCGCAAATGGAGGAGCCTGAGCATGTAAGCCACGTAAGGTTCCTTTATGAGAGAGCGATTGGTTGTCTTGCACAAAGTTGGTAGAAATACCCGTATTGTCAAATTCCTCTTTGTTATAACTTTCGTAAAAATAACCACGTTCGTCGGAAAAAACTTGTGGTTTAATACTATAAAGTCCAGAAATGGGGGTTGGGCTAAATTCCATAGCTAATTACGAAGTTACACTTTCCATTAAAGTACGATAGGCCACCAATTTATTTTCAAACTGGGCCAACCCCTTAGCTTGTAAGCTCGGAGCAAATTCAGCTTGGTAGCGCTTGTAATTTTCCATATTATCTGCTATGTATTGCATGCAATAGGTTACGCCCTCGTTTGGCGAATCTAATACTTTTAACATGCGCTTAGCACTAAAACAACCTGTTGCCATTACCTCCGCAATGTGCTCGGTATACATCCACTCTAACCAATCTGCTTCTATATCGGCATCTAAAATAAGCGTTACATTGTACAAAATCATGCTGCTAATATACGTATTTGCACATAAGTCACTATTGCTTTGAGCTAAATATGTAGTGCATTTGTTACCATAAAAACATGCGAAGTTTAGTAAATTACACGTTCTAAATGAGACATCAACATAGATGATACGTATCGTAAAGCAATTTTTCTTCTTTTCGCTTTTTGCAGGCTTATTTGCGTGTTCGGGAGGAGGTGCTGTGCGTCAAATACCTATCGAAGATTTTTTTAAAAATCCCGAGAAAACAGCATTTAAGCTTTCGCCAGATGGCCAATGTATTGCCTACTTGCAACCCTATAAAAATCGCTTAAATATTTACGTACGCAAGCTCAACGAAGAAAAAGTACTTCGGGTAAGTTCAGGATCCGACCGAAATATTTCTAATTTTTACTGGGCAAATAACCAGCAAATATTGTATTTAAAAGATCACGACGGAGATGAGAATAGACGTCTTTATGCTGTAAATAAAGACGGAAGCCAAACACGGTTACTTATACCAGATACTAAAGTTAGAGTTCGTATAATTAGTGCCGATGCCTTACAAAACAACGAAGTATTATTGGCACTTAATAAAAGAGATTCTACTATTTTTGATGCCTATCGTTTAAATATTGTTACCGGGGCATTGAAATTAGTGGCCCAAAATACCGGTACAATTACCGATTGGATGGCTGATGCCAAAGGACAATTGCGTTTAGCCATGTCTAACGATGGGGTGAACGAAACCATTCTGTATCGTACCACAGAGGTCCAATCTTTTAAGACCCTGTTTACCACTAATTTTAAATCATCGGTACGTCCTATAGGTTTTTGCCCTGAAAAAGACTGTTTGTATGCGCTATCAAACAGAGGTAGAGACAAAACCGCATTGGTAGAAATAGATTGCCGGACGGGTAAAGAAATCAGGGTTATTTTTAGCACAGAAAATGTAGATGTGAGCGATGCAGAATACTCTAACTTGCACCAAAAAATCCGCTATGCCACCTATACCACTTGGAAAAGCCAACGAGTATTTTTAGATGAAGAAAGTAAACGCATTTTTGCCGATTTGAGCAAAAAACTACCCGCTACCGAAATACGGCTAAGCAGTACCAATGCCACAGAAGATAAATGGATTATACGCACCTTTACCGATAAAAACCCAGGCGCATTTTACCTATACCAAGTAAGAACAAAAAAATTAAGCCAATTAGCGGTTATTAATACGGCCATAAAGCCTATGGAGTTGTGCGCCATGAAACCAGTTTCGTACACCGCTGCGGATGGTCAACCTTTGCAGGGTTATCTTACTTTACCTCAAGGCAAAAGTCCTAAAAATTTGCCTTTGGTAGTATTGCCTCACGGCGGCCCAGGTGCTCGTAACACCTGGACCTATAATGCAGAAGTACAATTTTTGGCGAATAGGGGATATGCTGTATTTCAGGTAAATTATAGAGGTTCAATCGGGTACGGAAAAAAGTTTTGGACTGCTGGTTTTAAGCAATGGGGTAAACGTAGCCAACACGATATTACCGACGGAGTACATTTGCTCATTAAACAAGGCATTGTTGACCCAAAACGGGTAGGAATTTATGGCTTTAGTTTCGGAGGTTATTCAGCACTCTGGGGTTTATGTTTTGAGCCCAACCTGTATGCATGTGGTGCTTCTTATTCTGGTTTAAGCAATCTATTCTCCTATCTAAAAGATATTCCGCCGTATTATAAGCCGTACCGATTGATGTACGAAGAAATGGTGGGCAACCCGGAAGCAGATGCCGACTATTTCCGCCAAGTATCGCCCATTTTTCATACAGAAAATATTGTTGCTCCATTGTTAGTTGCACAAGGTGCTCGAGATTCAAGAGTAAATAGCAACGAAACCGAACAATTGGTAAAACAGTTACGCAAACGAGGTATATCGGTTACTTATTTAGTAAAACAAAAAGAAGGGCATTTATTTAGGAATGAAGAAAATAGGCTCGATTTTTACCGCCATTTAGAAGTGTTTTTAGCTAAACATTTACAAAATTAAGGCAAGGTACATGGAACATAGTCAACCCATTTACCGCAAAAATCTATCTCTAATTATTTCCTTCATGGTGTTAATCACCGTTTCCTTGCTCATTGCTATTTTATTGGCCTATAATTTTACCAAGAAGTATGTAGAAAACGAATTTGCTGCCGATAAAGTTGAGGTATTTGAGCGAACCATTCAGCCATACACCAATTTTTTCCAACAAGGTATTCCCGAGATATCCTATTACCATGGCTATTTAGATTCGGCCTCGGCCGATAGTTATGCCCGACGATTAATTGCCCGATATGCTTTTATAGAAAAGGTAATTTTCTACGACACTGAGGTTAGTAACTGGCCTATTAGTGATGGCATTAAGGCCGGTTATTTTTCGGTTCAACCGAAAGCTATTTACCAAATTGGTCCCGGTGTGCGCAAAGGATCCCTGGTTATTTTTAGCAGCAAAAACCCCAATACGCTGTCGTTAAAAACTGCCGATGAGTTTAATAAAATGGCCATTAAGCTGAGCAAGTATGTAGAATCGGCAGATACAACTCAAGCTCCCAGCCCCGATGAAACCTTCGCCACGTTTTACGGCATAGATGCCAATAAAATAAGTTACCTAAATGTGCCTCGAAAAGAGGAATTGGCCATGTTTAAAAAACTTATGCTAAGTAAGCAGCCTAAATCGCCAGTGTTTGAGAAAGATATGTTTACATTTTATCTCAATCCCAAACGTTTGCGCTTGGTAAATACCCGGCCCGAGCTATATCAGCAATTGAAAATTGTACCGCTCGTATTTGAACCCTTAAGTACCGAGGGGGAGCAGTTAACTACCGAAATTGCTTTGCCTGGGGCATTTTCTGGGTATAAATTATACTTCTCGTCGACTCCAGCATTTTTGAAAACTGAAATCTACCATCGGTTCTTACCAATTTTTGGTGCCATCCTACTTATTTATGCTTTTTTGTTACTCATTGCCTACCTTATTTACCGCAATCTGTTTATCAATCAGCAATTATTTAAACTGCAATACGATTTTATTAATAACCTTACTCATGAGTTTAAAACACCCCTAAGTGTTATTAAAGTTGCCGGCAATAATATTGGCAGTAGTTCTAATTTGACTCTTGCTGACCGTAAACGCTATGCTACTATTTTGGATCAGGAGGCCGAAAAATTAAATACCTTAATGAATAAACTCTTGAGCTTTACACAGCTTGAAAACAAATCTATTACCTGGAAAGCAGAACGCATAGTGCTAGCCGATTTCTGTTCGGCCATTACCCATGCCTTTTTATTAGATAAGCCGGATTTTATGCTAAGCATTGATATTAAGGGAGTTACCGAAATTCAATCCGATCCCATTCTTTTGTCTAGTATTTTTAACAATCTAATGGATAATGCCTATAAATATTCTCCACCCGATAGGCAAGAACTGGCCATAGCCATAAAAAAAGAAGGTGCTCATATCTTGTTTCTGTTTAAAGATAAAGGTATTGGTATGACTAAGGCCAATGCAAAACATATTTTTAAGAAGTTTTACCGTATAGAAAATCAATACAACCAACATGGTAGTGTTGGCCTAGGCTTGGCATTCTGTAAAGAACTGGTTAATTTTATGAAGGGCGATATCACCGTGAAAAGCCAGCCCGGTAAAGGTTCAACGTTCATAGTAAGCATTCCTTATACCCATTAATATGCAAAAGAAAATTACCATAGCATTAGTAGAAGACGATGAAAATCTACGCTTTTTGATTAGTCATAGGCTTAAAGTAGAAGGCTACGACGTGCTTGAAGCCGCCGATGGAAAACAAGGCGAAGCGATGATCAGTAGCACTGAACCCGATATTGTACTGCTTGATTGGATGTTGCCAGAAAAACAGGGCATTGACGTGTGTAAAGATTTACGCAAAGCGGGCTTCGATAAATTGATTATCATGATGACTGCCAAGGCACAAGAAGTAGATAAAATAGATGCCTATGGCAGTGGCATTTCCGATTATGTAACCAAACCATTTAACATGGATTTATTGGTTACCATGATTCAAAACAAGGTGACCTATTTTATCAACAATGAAAAAACCGAGGTGCATACATTTGGCGACATTGCTCACCACCCCAATGTACATCTCTTGTATAAAAACAGTAAAAAAATAGAACTTACCATTCTCGAAAATCGCATTCTACTTTATTTTTTAAAACATCTAGGCCAAGTGGTTACCCGCGAAGAGCTCATGCTGCAAGTGTGGGGTTATCAAGCCGATGTAAATACCCGCACTCTAGATATGCACATTGTGCGTTTGCGCAAAAAAATAGAAACGGACCCCGAGCAGCCCCTTTATTTACAAACAGTACGGGGTGTGGGCTATAAATTTTTGGTAAATTAATCCGCCTGTTTAAGCAACACCATTCATGAAAGTACCTGTATTTTTAACCTTCTTTTTACTTAGTTTTATTGGAGCTAGTGCGCAGCAAACTCAAAAAAGCTATACCTATAACTCCCAAATTTTTAGTTTGCAAACAAGCCAAGGCACGCTAAGCATACGGCCTTACAGTTCCACTATTTTTAGAGTAGTATATGGCCCGGCTACGGCCACAACAGATACTACGGCTGTGTTGGTAGCTAGCCCTCAAGCCGTAAAACTTAAAATAAAGGAAGATAAAAAACTTATTAGTTTAACAAGCGATTCACTACAACTCCGTATTGATAAACAGAGCCTTGCAATAGAAATTGTGAATAGAAAAACACAAAATCGCTATACTAGCGCCAGCTCCTATGCCCAACAATTACAGTTCAGTTTGGCGCCAAATGAGGCACTGTATGGGACCGGCTCTAGAGCCATTTCGCAAAACCGACGAGGGTTTGCCTTTCAAAATTTTCATCAGCCACATTATGGCTACAGTCTTGGCGAACAAAATCTCAACGTTTCTATTCCTTTCATCATTTCTTCAAAAGGCTATGGTATTTATTTCGATAATATTGCGGCCGGTACCTTCGATTTAGGTAAAACCAAAACGGATGAGTTGCGCTACCTTACCGAGAGTGGCAAGGCATCTTATTTTATTATGACGGGGAGCAACGACCAATTATTAGCCTCCTATACCTATTTAACTGGCAAACAGCCCTTGCCTCCACGTTGGGCTTTGGGCTTTATACAATCTCGGTTTGGCTATAAATCGGCCACGGAAACCATCGAAACGGTTAAAAAAACTATTGCTGCAGGTTATCCAATTGATGCCACCGTATTGGATCTATTTTGGTATGGCGATGTAAAAACTATGGGCAATCACGCATGGCGCCGCGATTCATTTCCTGAGCCCGAGAAGATGTTGCGTACCCTAAAAGAGCTGGGTGTAAAAACCATTCCCATTACTCAAACCTTTGTAACCAAGCTTTCCGATAATTTTGCTGCGGCTAGCTCGGGTAATCTTTTGGCAAAAAATGCCAAAGGCGAAGATTATATCATTGAAGATTTTTGGGCCGGAGCAGCGGGTTTGGTAGATATTTTTAAGCCTCAGGCACAACAATATTTGTGGAACTTTTACCGGGAGCGTATTACCGAGGGTGTAGCCGGTTGGTGGTGCGATTTGGGCGAACCCGAGAAACACCCCGATGAGGTGGTGCATAGCATAGGCAAAGCCAGAGATGTACACAGCATTTACCCCTTAACTTGGGCTAAAACAATTTTTGATGGTTACCAAAAAGATTTTCCCGAGCAACGGGTATTTAACTTGGCTCGTTCTGGTGGTGCAGGAATGCAGCGCTATGCCACCTTCCCTTGGAGTGGCGATGTGTTTCGTTCTTGGAGTGGCTACAATGCACAAATCCCCATTATGTTGGGCATGAGTATGAGCGGAATTGGTTATATGCATGCCGATGCAGGGGGCTTTGCCCAAGGAGAAAAAGATGCCGAATTATATATCCGATGGATGCAATTCGCGGCTTTTACACCCATTTACCGAGCACATGCCGATCCGGCGGTAGCCGCACCAGAGCCTGTTTTTTGGGATGATGCTACTCAGAAAATAGTGAAAGAGTATGTAAACATGCGCTATCGCTTTTTACCTTATACCTATTCTTTGGCCTATCAGAATACGAGTAGTGGCCGTCCATTAGCTATGCCAATCAATTATTTTGAGCCAAACAATATCAAGCTTTCGGCTGTTAATGATGAATATTTATGGGGTAAAGATTTGTTGATAGCGCCCATACAAGAAAAAGGAAAAACCAGTAGAACAGTTTACTTTCCTAAGGGCAGGTGGATAAATTGGTGGACCTCAGAAGTGGCTAGCGATTCATCCGTGGTACATGCGCCATTGGAACAACTGCCTATTTTTGCTAAAAGCGGGAGTATTGTACCGATGACAATTAATTTAAAAAATACGGAAGTCTATACCGGCGACACCTTGGTGGTGCGCTATTTTGCCGATGCTACCCAAAAAGCGGAGTTTACGTTGTATGATGATAATGGTAAAGATCCTCAGGCCATAGTTCATAAACAATATGAATTAATAAATTTTAGGGGTATACCTGGCAAGAATACGCAAAGGGTTGAAATAACGGGTGGCAAAACAGGTAAGATACGTAGCATTCGTATAGAATTGGTGCAGCCTGGTATGGCATCTAAATTTATTGATACCATTTACAGCGGTGGGAAAAAAGTGGTGGTATTTAAACTCTAGTGTCTAAAGTTAACAATGCTGGGGCTAAGAAAAGTAAGCCATCTAAAATAATAAAATAGAATAATTCTTTCTGCTTGTCGGCTGTTTGTATACACCAGGCAGCTACTCCCCAAACTACTATAATAGGTATTAAATGGCCCACAGAATAGGTAGATAAGTGCCACCAACTGGCAGAAGAAAGTGCTAAAGATAGGTGTGCAATATATTGAGATTTGTGCTTACCCAAGCTTACTGCAATGGTTTTTAGAGAATATATGCTGTCTTGATAAATATCACGCACATCAAAAGGGATGGCAATGGCCATAAAAAATAAAATACGGTGAGCTAAGAGCATCCACAGCATACCTGCACTAAAACTTGTTGGATTATCGATAATGGGAAGTAGCGTGGTGCTGAGTGCCCAAACAAGTGCAATAAGCAACAGTTTTAAGCCCGGGATGTTTCGGAGGCTTACACGTTCACCTCTAAAGGGTACAAGCGGAAGGCTGTAAGCAATAGAGATAAGTGCCAAGCTAGCCAATACGGTTTGGGTAGCTGCAGATAAAAAGAAACTCAGGCAAAGGGTAGATAATCCGCCAATTAAGGTAAATGAACTACATAAGTGCTGATGCTTGCTCATCCACTGCACTCTTTTTAGCAGAGAACTTGGGTTTTTCCCGGGATTAGACAATACCATGCTCAAATTATACTGCGCTAGCGTAGCAAAAAAAACAAGAGCTACTATTCGAAAATCGATAACCTGCCCAATGAGCTGATACGTAAATGCGGTTTGTGCAGCAGCACCGCTTGCAATAAATAATTGGCTAAAAAGTATAAATTCTACGGCTTGCCTTAGGTATGTTTTCATTGAGTTAAGCTGGAGCAACGCCCGACTTTAGTTCAAATATGGTGATTTCGGGTAAAATGCCCACCCTGCCCGGGTAGCCTAAAAACCCGTAACCCACATTTACATACAATTGCTGATTTTTTTCGTGATAGAGGCCTGCCCATTCTTTGTAAATATATTCTACAGGGCTCCATTGAAACTCTTTAGTACGTACACCAAATTGCATGCCGTGGGTATGTCCGCTAAACATTGCGTCAATTTGTGGGTAGTTTTCTAGTACTTGCGCACGCCAATGAGAGGGATCGTGAGAAAGTAATAATTTTACCGGAAAATGGTCTGTGTTTTGAACGGCCAAATCCATGCGCCCATATTTTGCAAAACGGCCGGCTCCCCAATTTTCTATACCTAAAATACCTATTTCTTCTCCAGCTACTTTTATACTACGGTGTTCGTTAAGTAGCAAATTCCAACCCATATTTTTGTGCGTTTGCTTCACACCGGCAAGGCTTTTTGCTTTAGCAGCCGAAGGGCCTCTGCCAAAAAAATAATCGCCATAATCGTGATTGCCGAGCACCGAGTATACGCCTAATGGGGCTTTTAGTTTTGAGAAAATATCTTGATATTCTCTCATTTCGCTAGCTATATTATTTACCATATCTCCCGTAAAGAAAATAAGATCGGGCTTTTCCTTCATAAGCATTTCTACGCCACCCAATACAGATTTTCGGTCATAAAAGCTACCCGAGTGAATGTCTGAAATTTGGGCCAAGCTAAGCCCATCAAAGGCTTTGGGTAGGTTGGCCAAATACAATTTCTGTCGAACTATTTTATAATCGTAAGCACCCGAAATTATACCAAATGACAAGGAACTAATAGGTAGTGCAGCAGCAATGGTGCCTGCTTTTAATAGGAAATCGGAACGTTTAATAGGTTCGCCAGCAACAGCGCTCGATTTTGTTTGAATGACTTTGCGTTTTACCAAAATAGCCAACCTGCGTACATCATCAACGAGTAGAAAGAGTGCAAAAAACACTTTGCCTATAAAACTTAAGAAAAAGGCAACCAGAATAATGGCTCGGATGGTTAGGCGTATATTGAAGTAAATGCTTAGGAAAATGCCAATAAAAAATAGGAGTGTAATAGACCACCAGCTTATACTAAATCGATTTCTTTTTACTTCAGACCAATTTTTTCGGGCGCCCATTATGGCCTTGTAGATATAAAAATCTAGTGCAAGAACTACTAGAACCAGGGTTAGTAGTACGAAAATTCGGTTAGCCATATAGTGGGTGTGAATGTGTGCCCTAAATTATGATTTTTTAGCAAAAAACTGCAACTCCAACAGTTTAAGAAGCGAAAATTTGGGCTAGATTTTCTTTGCTTAGAGGCTTATTAAGGAAGCCTTTTACGATGGGGTATTGTGTAGCCTTTTCTAAATCTGCATGGGATAAAGATGCGCTAAGCATATAAATATGTGTTTCTTTGGCTAGTTCGGGGCTTAGCTCTTCGTAATGATTGATAAAATCCCAGTCTGTTTCTGCTTTTAGGTTTATATCAATAAACACTACATCCGGGATTAAATCTGGGTTTTTCTTGTGATTTTTAAAATAAGCAATTGCTTCAGCAACGGTACTAAAGTGATACACATCTTTGCAGAAATTCTTTAATTGAATGAGTCGTTTCGTTGCAAATACAAAAATTTCATCATCATCAATTAAAAATGTAAGCAGTTTATTATGCATGGTTAAAAGCGTATTTTAAATGCTGTTCCCTTATTTGGTTCGCTCTCAACACTAATTTTACCGCCCAAAGATTCAACCTGATTTTTGGTCATAAATAAACCAATACCTCGTGCATTTGCGTTTCCATGAAAGGTTTTATACATCCCAAAAATCTGCTCACCATGTTTTGTTAAATCAATACCTAATCCGTTGTCGCTAACTTGCAGTATGGGTTTGCCTGCTTCTATATCACTTTCTATAGTTATTACCAGTGGCACATTTGGATTTCTGTATTTGAGTGCATTAGAGGTAAAATTTAGTAGTATACTTTCTAAATAGGCAGGTACAAAATCTATCTCCTTACATTTAGTGAAATTTACTTTTAATGTTGCACTACTCTCCCGAATTTCGGCTTGCAACACATCTTCAACAAGTTGCATTGCTTTATCTAAGGGAACTCTTTTTTTAATTTCATGCGTTTCTGTTTGTGCAACTACTAAGTCTGTTAAATGCGTGATAGTTTCGTTTAACGATGCACTAATTTTTCGTAAGTTTTCTTGCAGCTCTGTTTTTCCACAGGGTCTGTTTCATCGGCCTCTAATTCGAGGGTAAGGCTTAAATTGGCAGCATGAGCACGCAAATTATGCGAAACAATATGGGCAAAATTAACCAGCCGCTTATTTTGGCTGGTAATTATTTTGGTAGATTCGTTGATGGCTAGTTCCTTCTCTTTTTGCTCATTTATGTCCTGAAAAACACCTCTTACACCAATAATCTTTTTAGATTTTTTATCGAGGATAGGTTTGCCAAGGGCTCTTACCCAAATTTCTTTTTGCGTAGCTGTACAAATTTTTAGCTCCAAGTCGAATGGTGTACCTAGGCTTAGCGCATCGTTTACGGCTTGTTGTATAATGGGTATAGCCGGAGGGCTGTAAAAATTGATCGCAGTATTCAGATCGGGTGTAAAATTGTCGGGCACTTCGTGAATATGACACACTTCTTTTGACCAAGTAAGTAGGGGTGGATTTGTATACAATTCCCACACGCCTACACGGGCCATTTTGCCAGCTTCTTCTAATAAATGCTCACTTTTTTGTAGCGCAATTTTTTGTTCAACACGCTCATTAATATCGGTTATGCTACATAGCATGTAGGCCGGCCCACCGGTAGTTTGCTTTGTATTGCCCGCAATTTTAAACCATTTATACGCCCCTGCTTTATGTAAAAGTTGAATTTCTAGCAGACAGTGCTTACCCGATTGAAAGTTGTTTTGTATCGCTTTAAGAAGAATTTCTTTGTCTGCAGGAAAAACAATTTGATCGAAAAAAAACGATTTGGATAAGTTAATGGTATTGTTTGGGTAGCCCAATAGCTCACAAAAAGCGGGAGAGCAAATTAAATTGTCGTTATTTTCGCTAATTTGGAATAAGCCAGCATGCAGTGCTTGTTCCAATAGCTTGAAATGCTCATTTTCAAGAAAATCGGGATGCTCAAGATTTTTATTCATCGAACGCATTTTATACTACTAGTTAATATAGCGCTTATAAATATAGGTATATTTACCTACTAGGTAATATCAATTCTGTTACATTTCGGGCCAAACGTATTTAAACGGTTTATCGTACCTTGGCTTTTTTTACAAATCGTGAAAATAATGTTGGGAAGAGCCGTTTTAGCCAAACTCCATAAATTTCTTTTCCACCCACATATATTTCTTCCTTTTTTTTCGTAATTCCCTGTATTATTTTATGTGCACAGCGTTCGGCGCTCATACCATTTGCTTGTGCAGCATCCATGGAGTTTTGTGCCGAACCATCGCCCACCAATGCGTTTATACTTACGTTTGTTTTTATAAATCCCGGACAAACCAGGGTAATTTGTATGTTTTTGTTCGCTAACTCTGCTCGTAACGAATCGTAGTAGCCATGTAGCGCATGTTTAGATGCTGCATAAGCCGATCGGAATGGCGTGCCAAATTTGCCCACCAAACTGCTAATTAAAACAATGGTTCCACTACCTTGCGCCAACATACTTGGCAATAAAGCTTGGTTAATAGCAACCGTACTTATATAATTTACCTTCATTAAACGTTCTATCACGGTTAATTTTGTTTCTATAGCTAAAGAACGTTGACTTAGGCCTCCAGCGTGTATAACCAGATCAATTTTTCTAAAAATATTTAGAGCATCCGCTACTTTTTTAGGTAATATGTCTATTTCATCTAAATCTAAGGGTAGTACATGAATGTCTAATGGGTTGCGCTTGCAGGCAGTTTTTACTTCATATAAACGCTCTTTATTCCGCGAAGAGATAATTAATTTTGCGCCTTTTTGGCTGTAGGCATACACCAAGGCTTCGCCAATACCAGAGGAGGCTCCAGTTATCCAAACTATTTGAGGGTTAGTTTTCATCATCTACAATAAATAAATCTGCTGCAATACGATCGGCAAAAAGTTTGCCATTTTTTGTTAAAAAAAGATGATCGGCTTCTAAAAATAGCCATTCTTTTTCTTCGTATTCCGTTAATTGGCTAAGAATATGTGTTTTAAAATCAGGCCCAAAATCGGTGTTAATTTTACTTAGATTGGTACCCCAAGTGGTCCGCAAACTCGTCATGATGTATTCATTAAACCGATTGTTTAAACTGAGTATTTCTATGCTTTGCGGTACTTTATTTTGGGCAATGCTTTGCATGTATTTGGCATTATTGGCTACATTCCATTGTCGGCTATGTTCATTGAACGAATGTGCCGATGGCCCAATGCCTAGGTACTTTTCTCCTTTCCAATAGTTGCTATTGTGTATAGATTCTTTGCCTGCTTTTGCAAAATTCGAAATCTCATATTGTTGTAATCCGGCTTGTTCGGTTTGGTGTAGTAAGTACAAAAATTGCTGTGCACTTTGGGCTTCGTTTAGCGGCGTTTGTTTTTTATTTTCGATAAAATGATGCAGAGCGGTACCCTGTTCTACAGTCATAGCATAGCTAGATAAGTGAGGGATATTAAGGTGTATAATTTGTGCTATATTTTGCTCCCACTTGTTATCCGATAGCAAAGGGAAGCCATAAATGAGGTCTACATTGCTGTTCTCAAATCCGGCATCTTGTGACCGTTTTATGCAGCTATCGGCTTCGGCACCGGTATGTGATCTATTCATCCACAAAAGATCGTCATCAAAAAACGATTGCACACCAATGCTTAAACGATTGATGGGGCTTTGACTAAGCTCTTTCACCTTTTGTGCATGTAAATCATCTGGGTTGGCTTCTAAAGTAATTTCTGCCTTACCTGATACTGTAAAAAGCTGATGTATAGTGTCGAGTATTTTTTGTAGCTCATCGGTGCTAAGCAAGGAAGGTGTGCCACCGCCAAAATAAATGGTTTCAACCTGCTCAGCTTCTAAATAGTCTTTTCGCAACGTTAGTTCCTTGCAAATGGACTCAACCATATCGGCTTTTGGGCCAAAGGATGTGCTAAAATGAAAATCGCAGTAATGACATGCTTTTTTGCAAAAAGGAATGTGGAGGTAAATGCCAGCCATAGCCCGTAAAGTTAGGCTTTTTAACCCATTTTGTTTTATATAGAACCTTGTGTTGGGTGTTATTTAAAAATTGGGACAAAGCTGATGTAATACGAGATGAAAGCCATTCTATATAATACTTAAATTTGTTTTAAGTTATAATTTAAAATTTACGGTAAATTTGCGGTTTAGTAATCACGCACCGCATCAGAGAATGACCTATCCTCGTTTCGTATTTTTTGTGCTTTTGCTTTTGCCTTTGGGCTTGTGGGCACAAACCGATTCGGTGTTGCAAAGTCCTGCGCCAAAATTGGCCGATTCTGTTGGCCGTGTGCAGAATGCTGCAAAGAACGATTCACTCAAACGAGTTTCTGATTCTTTAGCCGTGATGTATATCAAATACCCCAATCCAAATCGTAAAAACCGGTTTATAGATAGTTTAATGCAACTTTATCAGGTTAAAAATCTCGATTTTATTGCTTGGGCGAAGCAATTCGGTCGCCCAATAAATCATGAGGGCGAAGGGAAATTGAAAAAACATGGCCAACGTTGGGTATTGTTGGTTATTCTGTCCTTGGTGCTGGGCTTTTCTGTCCTTCGAATAGCTTTTAGAAATGATATATCGATACTCATGAATGCGTTCTTCGATCATCGGTTCTTAACTCAACAAACCATCAGCGTCGGGTTTTTTGGCTCTTGGCCCTTTATGATACTCTTTGTGCTTTTTGGCTTTACTATTGGTATGTATTTATATTTAGTGGGAAGCTACTTGCAGTTATCGTATGGTTATGCTGGAGTTAATTGGTATGTGATCTTATCACTCTTAATTATGGCGCTAATTACCTTAAAAGTATACGTTTTACGTTGTTTAGGGTATTTATTAGTGGTGCAGAAAGCAGTACGGGTGTATACCTCTATTTTATTGCTTAGTTATTTTCATGCGGCTCTACTTTTTTTACCACTTATTGTTGCTTTCAGTCTTAGTACGAGTGCTCATGCCGTGCTATTTATCTATGCCGGTATAGCTATTTTGCTATTTATTACTGTGTTTCAGGCCATTAGAGGGGCCATTCATGTTTTATCACATTATCAATTTCCAAAGTTTTATTTATTTATTTACTTTTGTGCCCTTGAAATTTGCCCCCTGCTGGTTCTAATTAAAGTTCTCAGATTTTAGGAAAAATAGCCTATGCCGGTATCGTCATCAATTAGAAATAAAAAAGTAAAAAGTGTTCTTTTTACATTGCCAAAGCCAGAAACGGAGAAATCGCCGTATTTTGATTTGGCTAAAAAGCATAATCTGAAAATTGATTTCAGATCATTTATACATGTAGAAGGGGTGCCTGCCAAAGATTTTAGAAAAGATAAAATTAACTTGACTGATTTTACAGCGGTAATTTTTACCAGCAGAAATGCAGCCGACCACTATTTCAGAATTTGTGAAGAAATGCGTTTTGAGGTCCCAGCCGATATGAAATATTTCTGCCTTTCGGAAAACATTGCGCTCTATCTGCAGAAATACATACAATACCGCAAACGTAAAATATTTTTTGGCAAACAAAGCGCTGCTGATTTGGCAGACCTCTTAAAAAAACATACCGCTGAAAACTTTTTGTATCCCTGTTCGGATGTAGCTGGAGAAGAAACGCAAAACTTTTTGCAAACCAACGGCTATACCTTTACCACGGCGGTACTGTTCAAAACTGTTTGCAGCGATTTGTCTGATTTGGCTGATGTTTTTTACGACATTATTGTCTTTTTCAGCCCATCTAGTATACAATCGTTGTATAAGAACTTCCCAGACTTTCAGCAAAACAATACCCGCTTGGCTGCTTTTGGCCCAACCACGCATAAAGCACTGTTAGACAGGGAATTGATATTGGATATTCCGGCTCCTTCACCAAAGGCTCCGAGCATGACCATGGCTTTGGATGAATACATTAAACTAGCCAATAAGTAAACCTAAGCAATTTTTTCGAAGACAATTAGGGCCAAAAAACAGGTTAAAAATTATTTTTAATTTACAATTAATAGCAAATTCTTATATTCGGAATATTTATGAACATTATGGGTTTAATAAAAACATACCAAAACACCATTTTTCTTATTCTTTTTACGGCTTTTGGAGCCTTATTTGCTAGCTGTGGCAAAAGCGGCGCTAGTGGCGAATTAGTTGGTGTGGGTGTAAAAAATTTTAAAAGCAACGAAGTGCCATATGGTATGGTATACATTCCATCTGGCACCTTTGTAATGGGTCAAACCGATCAAGATGTAACCTTTGGTCAGTTGGCGCAGAACAAACAGGCATCTGTTTCAGCTTTTTTTATGGACGAAACTGAAATTACCAACAGCGAATACCGCCAATTTGTGAATTGGGTGCGTGATTCTATTGCCATTATCGATTATTTGCAAGACGATAAATATTTTATCAAATCTAAAACACCAAGTACTGCACCTGGTGCTAAAAAATTAATCGATTGGAAAAAATTGGGAAAAGGCGCCAATGTAATTTGGGGGAACAAAAAATCGGGTGCCGCCAATGCACCAAAGTTGCAAAACATTTATTACCAGGGAGATGATCGCGTGTTCGACCGTAATGAATTGGATGTTCGCTTGTTGAAGTATAATTTTGCCATCATGGATTTGCGTGGGGCAGCCGATAATAATAAAAATAAATCAAAAACCCGTTCTGATTTCATTATTCGCGATAATGTAGCCATTTACCCAGATACGCTGTCGTGGCTATCTGATTTTGCCTATGCGCAAAATGAGCCAATGGCTCAAGGTTATTTTGTTCACCCGGCCTATAATAATTATCCGGTGGTAGGCGTAACCTGGCGCCAAGCAAGAGCCTTTACCGTTTGGCGTACCCGTTATAACGACGCTTACCGCGAATCTAAAAAATTACCAAAACGCTTACCTTATCAATTACCTAGCGAAGCCGAATTTGAATATGCTGCCAGAGGCGGAAGAACTGGAACTACCTACCCATGGGGTGGGCCTTATCCACGTAATGCCAAAGGATGCTTAATGGCCAACTTTAAACCAGGTAGAGGAAATTATGCCGATGATGGTGGTGCCTTTACGGTAAACGTAAAATCGTATTTCCCAAATGATTTTGGCTTATACAATATTGCTGGAAACGTGGCCGAGTGGACTTCATCTGCTTTCGACGAATCTGCTCCAAACTTTACCAACGATTTAAACCCGGCTTTTGCTTACGAAGCTAAAGATACCGACCCTGATGCCTTAAAACGCAAAGTAGTGCGTGGAGGTTCTTGGAAAGATATTGGCTATTTCTTGCAAAATTCGGCCCGTACCTACGAGTTTCAAGACGAGGCCAAATCATTCATCGGTTTCCGTTGTGTAACACCTTATATCGGTAGAGACATTAAAGACAAATAATCAATTAACCCCAATTAGACATATTCTTTAAAACCATTCTGTTATGACTAACAATAAATTCTTTAAACTTTTTACGAAATACCAAAGCACCCTCATTAATATCGGGGCATCTATTGTAATTGTTGGTTTGATTTTTAAGATTAACCATTATCCAGGTGCCGAAATTGGCATTTTAGTTGGCTTAGGTGCCGAGGCAGCATTATTTTTTATTTTAGGAATCATTGCATTTTCTAACCCAGAAGAAGAAGCAAAAGGTCTTGTTGCAAGTGGAGGTGGTGAATTTGGTATACCGGGAATTGAACTTGATAAAGACTCAAAAGCTAAAATTGAAGCGGGCTTAAAAAACTTTGCAAACAATTTAGCCGCTATTTCATCAGCAGCAGATGCAGCTGCGGTGACCAACGAATTTGCAACAAAAGTAAAAGCAGCTTCGGCTAGCTTCGATCAAATAAATGCTAACCTTAAGCAACTTAGCGATAATTTAAGCAAAATGGATGTTGCGCCAATGGCACACTCTATGGATGATTCGAAAAAAGTACAAGAAGAAGTACTTAAATTGTCGAAAAACTTAGCAGCATTAAATGCAGTATACGGCAATATGTTAACGGCTATGAATCAGCCACGCAACTAATTAGTTTTTACACCCAATACTAAATTTTACATTATGGCTGGAGGTAAAGAAACCCCAAGGCAGCGGATGATAGGCATTTTATACCTGGTATTATTGGGTTTAATTGCCTTGAGTGTGAACGATTCTTTGCTAGATGCATTTAAAAACATCACCGATAGTTTAACTACGTCAACTCAAAACGTAAATAGTGGTGTTGATGCTACATTTTCTTCTTTTGAAGCAACTAAACTAAAAGACGATCCGATTAAAGCTAAGCCTATTTACGATAGGGCTAAAAAAGCAAGCGGCTATGCACGTGATTTAGAAGCGTACATTAATGAACTTAAAACTGCTCTTGCAAAACAGGGTGGTGGTATTAATGAAAGTAGCGGCGATTTAGAAGGTAGAGCCAGTGTAGATATTTCTCCTCGTTTTATGATAAACGGAGGCAAGGCTACCGAGTTGCGTGAAAAAATTAACGAAACTCGTGAAAAATTACTTAGCCTTTTAGATGCTAAAGAGCGCAAAGCCATTAAATTTTCACTAACCCCTATAGATCCGCCAAGAAAAGGAGGCGTTTCGAAAACTTGGGAAGAAGCCAATTTTGGCGACGGAATTCCTTTGGCAGCTGCTATTACCGCCTTAACCAAAATTCAGGCCGATGCTAAAAATGCCGAATCGGAAATGGTGAAAAAGATTTTAGGTAAAATATACCTAGAAGAAATTCCCCTAGATCAGTTTGCGGCTGTAGCTGTGGCACCTACTTCTTACATCATTCAGGGGCAACCCTACACCGCCGAGGTTTTTTTAACGGCTTCGAGCTCTACCCTAAAACAAACTATAAACGTTGGTGGTGCTAATTTGCCTATAAGAGAGGGTAAGGGTGTTTACACGGTGAATACAAATAGAGAAGGTATGTTTAGCTGGGTGGGTAGCCTAACCGTTATTGATACCGATGGTAAACCTAAAACCTACCGTACCCCGGAACAAAAATACCAAGTTGCTCGTCCATCAGCGGTCGTATCGCCAGATAAAATGAATGTATTTTATATCGGTGTACCTAACCCGGTATCCATTTCTGCTCCAGGTATTCCGAAAGAAAAACTCAGAGTGAGCGTAAGTTCTGGTA
>CAMCMG010000006.1:0-49276 GCA_945875895.1 Sphingobacterium thalpophilum
ACGTCGTTTTTGTAGGCTTTTAAACCGCAGTTAAAATCGTGGAGATTATGTATGCCCGACATTTTTCGGGTAACAGCATTGAACAATTTAGTAGGAATGGTTTTGGTAAGCGGATCGTAGCGTTTCTTTTTCCAGCCGGAAATGACATCGAGATTTTCTTCTTTAATGCGTTGAAAAAGTACCGGAATTTCATCGGGACTATCTTGCAAATCTGCATCCATAGTAATTACCACATCGCCTTGTGCAGCTTCAAAACCCACATTTAGGGCCGCTGATTTACCGTAATTTCTGCGGAAACGGATACCAGAAATTTCAGGAATATCGTTTTTTAACGATTGTATAACAGCCCAAGAGCTGTCATTACTGCCATCATCTACCAAAATAATTTCATAGGAATACCCTTGTGCATCAAGCACTCGTTTAATCCAAGCGCACAATTCGGGCAGCGATTCTGCTTCGTTGTATAAGGGTATTACTAACGATATATCCATAGGTGTGAAAAACAAACGTGCAAATTTCATCAAAATATAGATAAAATGAGCACGCTGTAAACGGCTTTTAAATTATTCTTCGGTTGACGTAAAAATAGGTTGTTCTTTTTTGAAAATGGCCGCAAAAATAAGCGACATAATGAATTGAATTAGTACTCCAATTCCTAGTGTTTTAAGTAAATCTACAAAACTTGGATTAAATTGAGATTTCATACTTTCTTAAATTTTCTCGATGGTTTTATCAATAGTATCTTGATCCATACCTAATTTTTCATAGGTAACACTTAAATTTTCTATAATAATACCTGAAATTTGTTCGAAAGCACCTGGCTCAATAAATTTGTAAAATACAAAGTTTACAAAAGTGCTTAGTAAACCTGCTATAAAGGACATCAAAAAAATACCTTTTAGGGCTTCTTTAAATGACCAAAATCCGCCTATTTTTTTCCTTAAATCAATTGTGAAAAAAATATATAAGCCCATTGCAATAAACATCATAAAAATACCATATAAGGTATTTCCCATCATTTGTGGGTATATATAGTAAATTAATATGTTTAGTACTGCAGAAATGCCACCAATAAACAATCCGTTATTAATGGCTAATTTGTTAGAAATTGATTCCATGAGAAATTAAATTGGTTTATTAAAGTTAAGTAAAAGTTGATAAACGGCAAGGTCGGTTTCGGGTTGGGCGCTAGCTGCCAATACTTCCTCTTGCTCCGCTATTGATGGGTATGGATTTCGGAAGAAACACAGTATGGCGTAAAACAACTCTTTTATTTCGTCATCTTCTGCCAAGCCATTGGCAACCTTAGCTATTTCGGCTGCTGAGCTTTCCAATAAAATTTGGTTGGAAATTACGGACTCGTAAATGCGGTGTTCATCCTGAAACTCGTCTTCATCTACCAATAAAAATTCTTTCAAAAAATCGCTCAATTCTGGCTCAATATCTTCGTCATGGCACTCTTTTAGGTATAACAATACGTTGAGCAGTTCAGTGCCTCTATCTAAGGTTTCTTCTTCAATGGCTTCCCACTCTGGCGAATCCAAATAATCTTCCTCTAATTTCTTTACATCATCGGTGAAGAAATGGATGAACAATAAATCGATGATATACTCTCTCAATTCCTCTAATTTCGGTTGCTCATCAATTACTTTATCTACGGCTGCTACCTTAGCCATAAAATCGGGATTAGATTCGAAAGCGGAAGAAAGTTCAGATAAAATGCCCGTGGTATCTATACCCGATGTTTTTGTAAAGGAAGATAAAAATGCGCCCAAGGCGGCTTTTATAGCTTTTTGCATACTTAATTTTTTAAGGTGTAATACTGATTGTTGGCACAAGCCCAACGTACTTGGCCTGTAAATTCGTGCCCCATAAACGGACTATTTGCCGATTTAGAGGCATTTGTTTGTTCATCAAACACCCAAAGTGCTTTCGGATCGAACAAAACCAAATCCGCAGCTTCGCCTTCGGCAATTTTTGGGAGGGCTAAGCCTAAAATTTTTCGTGGTTCTAGGGCTAATTTTTTAATGATATCTCGGGTGGTTAAACCCGCTTTAAGTACTAGAGGCAATAGCGTTTGTAGGCCTATAATTCCATAAGCAGCCAAACCAAACTCGAGTGCCTTAAATTCAATTTCGTGAGGTGTATGTTGCGAAACTACTGCATCAATGGTATCGTCGGCTAAGCCGGCTAAGAGTGCGTTTCTGTCATCTTCGGTACGCAAGGGTGGTTTTACTTTATAGTTTGAGTCAAAACCAAGTAAAGCATCTTCGGTAAGTACCAAGTGATGGGCAGCCACATCGCAGGTTACGGCTATGCCTTTTGCTTTTGCTTCGCGAATGAGTTGCACGCTTTTAGCAGACGAAATGGTGCTAAAGTGGATAGGGCTTTGGTTATAGGCCGCCAGCTCAATATCTCGTGAAATCATTAATTCTTCGGCTAGGGCGGGATTTCCTTTTAATCCTAAATAAGTACTTACTACGCCTTCATTTACCATAGCATGGGCTGCCACGCTGGCATCTTCGGCATACGAAAAAATTCGGGCGCCAAAGCCCTTGGTATATAAGAGCGCCCTGCTCATTACTCCGGCATGAGCTAGGGGTTTATCGCCATCGGTAAATGCCAAGGCTCCAGCTTGGTGCATATCAAAAAGTTCGGCCAAGGCCTCTCCTTTACGTTCGTAGCTGATGGTACCCAATGGATGTATAGCCACTGGAAAATCTGCCGCAGTAGAGCAGATGTATGATATTTGGGCCTTAGAGTATAAAGGCGGATTGGTATTGGGGTGCAAAGCTAGGGCAGTAATGCCTCCTGCAAAAGCAGCACGAGCTAGGCTTTGTAAATCTTCTTTAGTTTCAAAACCCGGTTCTCCGGCATTTACATTTAAATCGCAAAAGCCGGGGGCTAAAATTGCACCGGCGGCTTCTATAATCTCCGCATCGGCAGGCAACGCTAAGTCTTTGCCAATAGTAGCTATTTTTCCATCTACCACCAATACATCGGTATTTGTATAGCTTTTTAGTTGGCTATCTATAAGCGTTGCCGATTGTATCAATACTTTTTTCATAGGGCAATGGGGTTTCTCGGAACAGGCAAATAAGGATGCGCTCGAAACGGGGTTAATGGAGTGATTAAAGGGATGAAAACGAGGGAATGAGTGAAATAATCGACAAACTGGTGTAGATTCAGTAGCGATACGAAAAACTGGTGGCCTCTCATTAAACCCAAAAGTACGAAAAAATATGAAAAAAGAATTTATTTAGCTGGTTTTCCGAAATTGGTATACGCAAAAAAAGAATAGTTTTGTATACATGATACAGGTACAACAAAGCGCCAAGCTAGTGGGCCACCGAGAACCCATTTACACGGTGGTAAATTCGCAGAAAGCACACATCTTTTTTACCGCCGGAAATGATAAGGGAGTGGTGGAATGGAGCCTGAAAACGCACGATTTGGTAAAAGTAATGTTCCCGGTAAAACAATCAGTTTATGCCCTGCACTGCCCCGCAGCCGCACCGGTGCTAGTTTCTGGGGAGCGTAGCGGCAAACTCAGTGTATTCAACTTCATCAGCCAAGAGCTTACACACCAAATTACCTTTCACCTACAGCCTATTTTTGATATCACTTCATTAACCAATCGGAAAGAGCTAGCTGTAGCTTCCGAAGATGGAAGTATCAGCATTTGGGATTTGGAAACCTTTGCCCAAAAAAAACATATACAAGTAGGAAGTCAAACTATACGTTGCCTGAGTACCAGCCCCAACGAAACCTATATAGCGGCCGGCTGCAAAGACCACCACATTTACCTATACACTACCCAGGATTATAGCTTGGCTTGTGTTTTAAAAGGGCATACTCTACCAATCACCTCACTAGCGTTTTCGCCTTGCGGGCGCTATTTACTTTCGGGAAGTAGAGATGCACAATTAAAAGTATGGGATATGACTACTTTAAGCTTAAAAGAGAACATTCCGGCGCATTTATTTGCCATTTACGACATTGAATATAGCCCCAATGGTGACTATTTTGCTACTGCAAGTCGCGATAAAAGCATTAAGATTTGGGATGCAGAAACGTTTAAGTTGCTTAAAACCATTAGTCGAGAAAAAGGGTTTGATAGCCATAGCCACTCGGTAAATAAATTGGCTTGGAGCACTTTTAACAACGAACTCATTTCGGTGGGCGACGATCGTATAATTTTAACCTGGGCTATTTCAGCCAAAGAGTAAGATGGAAGAAATACAAAAAAATAATCCGCTACACGGAAAAACCTTAGAGCACATTTTGCGCTATTTACTCATGACCTATACCTGGCAAGAATTAGACGAATTGGTGCGTATTAACTGTTTTCACTCCAACCCGAGTTTAAAATCGAGCCTAAAATTTTTGCGAAAAACAGACTGGGCCCGTAAAAAAGTAGAAAAGCTATTTATTGATACCCTTGAGTTTGGTAAAATCGTTTTATAATGCGCAATTGATGCGTACGCTTTCCTAGTTCTTCGCTGTAAATACCCTCATTATCCATGCGGTCTATTTTTACCCTGCCCGAGGCATGAATAATTTCTTCGGGACTTAGTAGAATACCTACGTGAATAATTCGGCCCTCTGCATTATCAAAAAAAGCCAAATCGCCAGGCTTTGCCTCTGCTAAAAAATTAACGGTTTCTCCTTGGGTAGCTTGCTGCGATGCATCGCGAAGCAAAGGCATACCGAAATGTTTATACACTTGTTGGGTTAAGCCCGAACAATCTATTCCCCAAGGCGTACGGCCGCCCCATAAATAAGGCGCATTTAAGAAAAATTTAGCTGCAGCAGCCACCTGTTCGGCAAAATGATCGGGCTTAGGGTTACGGGCAGCCCCACTAAAACAATAAGTAGTTTCACCTAAACGCAACATATTGTCTTTCAAAAAAGGTAAGGTAGAACCCGGCACCAATTGAATGGTTTCACCATTGGGTTTTTGCACTGCAGCAGTTAAAGTTAAATCAACGATAGTTTTTTGCTGCAACCACTCTAGAGCATCAGCTTCCGAAATAGGCGTATACTGTTTGGGATCCATCCACCCTTGATAATTTTCATAAAGGGTTTCAATCCATATCCATTTTTCTTGGCGCTCTAAAATTTTGAAGGCATCGCCAAATAGCAGTTGGGTTTTAATTTCTGCTTTATCAGAAGGTTCGGCCCGCAGGGGTATTACCGTTAAATTACATATGCCGTAAGCAACATTCATAGTACGAATGTAAAGATTTTTAAAATTACGATTGGAATGAGCACAAAAAAACCTCCCGAATTTATTTCGAGAGGTTTTTACATTTTAAATCGGCAAAGCCATTAAGGGATTTTAGTGAAGTATTTATACTTTTTACCCTCTACCCCGTTTTGAAAATAAGTAAATGATAGTTTCAAGGTAGTAGCATGTAGTTGTACAATCGTATAAATAAATTCAGTAGTCAGATCAAGTGATACATATTTGATAGTTGATGCATCTAAACCAGACCATGTAAAGGTGGTTGGGATACCTGAACTAGTATAAATCAAGTTGCCATTTTCTAAAAATTCATAGGTAACACCCGATGATTGAGTAATAACTTCAGGAGAACCCAGGGGAACTTCTACACTTGTTTGTGTTTGGTTTCATTTGCCTAACAGCTGATTTTTAACAATTTGTTCTTGAGTGGGTGCTTCATCTTTTTTACAACTAAAAAGTAAGCTTGATAATAACACGGATAGTACTAAGAGCTTTTTCATAAGAATTATATTTTTTTTCAATAATACACCCTCTCCACTTTTTACTATAGATATTTCCGACGAACAAACAGAAAAGATAGACGAACGGCATAAAAAAAGCCCCGAACAGTTTCGGGGGCTTTTTAAAAATCGTAATAATTCTTATTTATGCTTCTAAATGCAGCCACTCTTTTTTAGCTAACAATTCTTCTTCTGTTTCGCGAACATTTTCGTCGTCTACACAGCAATCAACCGGGCAAACGGCCGCACATTGAGGTTCATCGTGAAAACCCACACACTCGGTGCATTTATCAGAAACAATATAATATACTTCATCAGAAACCGCAGCTTGTACTTCTTCGGCATTCACTTCGTTTCCTTTAAAGTCAATTAATCCTCGTAAGCCGGTACCATCGGCAAAGCGCCATGTAGCGCCAGCATCGTAAATAGCGTTATTGGGGCACTCCGGTTCGCAAGCTCCGCAGTTAATACATTCGTCGGTAATTTTAATAGCCATGGGTCAAATACTAAATTTTAGCGTAATTTTGCAGACTTAAAATCTACAAGATTTTAATAACCTACAAAGATACTATTTTCTTGATTAAAACGAGTATGAGCCCCCTATTGACTACCGAAAAAAGACTAACTGCACTAACAAAATGGGCTGCATCTATACAAGCACAAAGCGAAGAAATCATAGAAATAAGCAAAAGAGCTAAACAAGAAAATGCCTGGTTTAGCACGGAAAACATAGAAAAAGCTGTTGCGGCCATCGGCACTATGCTCCAAGCAGAAGCAGTTGCCACTTGGGCAAAACAGTGGAGTAATTTCCATGAAGTTAACGCTCCAAAAAAAGTTGGGCTTATTTTGGCCGGAAATATTCCCATGGTGGGTTTCCACGATGTGGTATGTGTGTTGGCTGCTGGACATACGGCACTCATCAAACTTTCATCGCAAGATAAGGTGCTCATCCCCTATGTACTCGATCAATTAATTGCCATAGAACCCGCCTTTGCCGAACGCATTTCCTATGTAGAACGTCTAGCCAATTTCGATGCCGTAATCGCTACCGGCAGCAACAATAGTTCGCGGTATTTCGAGTACTATTTTTGCAAAGTACCGCATATTATCCGCAAAAACAGAACCAGTGTAGCATTCATTAATGGCAACGAATCGGAGGAAGAAATGCAGCAATTAGGTGTCGATATTTTTTCGTACTTCGGATTAGGCTGCCGCAATGTATCCAAAGTATATGTACCCAAAGGCTATAATATGGCTCATTTTTTTGAACCGATAGAGTCATACAATTCCATAATTCAGCATCATAAATACCTGAACAATTACGAGTACAACAAGTCTATTTATTTGGTAAACAGCGATGCCCATTTAGACAATGGATTTTTACTCACCAAGCCCGATACCAGCTTACATTCGCCCCTGGCCGTACTTTTTACTGAAGAGTATGCTAGCAAAGCAGACTTAGAAAAACACTTACAAACCATTGAAGAAGAAATTCAATGCGTTGCCAGCATGTCTCCTCTTAGCCTGAGCAACCAAGTGGTGCCCTTTGGCTATACGCAATTCCCAAGGTTATGGGACTATGCCGATGGCCGAGATGTGATGCAATTCTTATGCGAAGAACTCCAAAATTTTAGCGGAAATTAATACCTTTGAAAGGATGTATTTAATTAAAGTAAAAGGTGTAGCCAAAATACCCGACTATGTGCAGTTGAGAGACGATTCTTTCACACTAATGGCCTATTTTCGGGTAGATAGACCTGAAAAATCATTAGAAAAAATAGGGCTAGCCGACCGAGCAGAATACATCATGAAATTAGTAAACGAAACTCCTTTCGGACAAATCTTAAAACTAGATCTTTAATATGTTTGCAAACGCCGTTATTAGACTAACCAACGTAGATATTTTTCAACAAAACCAGTTGGTACTTTCTCGAGTAAATTTGGAAGTAAACAAGAGCGAATTGGTATACCTTATTGGCCAAACCGGTTCAGGAAAAAGTAGTTTATTAAAAGTATTGTATGGCGATTTGCATATAAAAACCGGCGAAGGTGTAGTGGCCGGCTACGATTTAAAGAAATTAACTGCCACTGAAGTGCCCTTTTTACGGAGAAAAATTGGCATTGTATTTCAAGATTTTCAATTGCTTACCGACCGTAGCGTAGAAAAAAACCTGGAATTTGTACTACGTGCTACCGCATGGACAAACGAGATAGAAATTTCAGCCCGCATTCGCGAAGTATTGGATAAAGTGGGCTTACGCTCAAAAATTAGTAAAATGCCGCACGAATTATCGGGTGGAGAGCAGCAACGTGTAGTTATTGCCCGTGCTTTATTAAACAACCCAGAAGTAATTTTAGCCGATGAACCCACTGGCCATCTCGATCCGGAAACTTCGGAAGAAATTGCCCAATTACTACACCAAATTAGCCAAACTGGTACGGCTGTGGTTTTGGCCACACACGATTACCACATTATACGCACCCACCCGGCACGCATACTTAATTGCGATAACGGACAAGTACAGGAAAAAGCCAGCATTTAAAAGCCGACAATTTGTGTAACACCACTGAAAATCACTGACAGCTTGTCGGGAAAATAGCTTTGGCAACAATTTTGGTACGAAAGATAAAAAGGAATTGAAATATGTCTAAAACAAAAAAAAGCAGCAAAGCAGAAAAAGCGGTTGATCCCTTAGAAGCATTGCAAGCACAAGTAACCGAAGCAAACGATAAATACCTGCGTTTATACGCCGAGTTTGATAATTTTAAACGCCGTAGCAGTAAAGAGCGTATAGAATTGTTGCAAACTGCGGGCAAAGAAGTCATTATATCCTTGTTACCCGTATTAGACGATTTTGAACGTGGACTTAAATCGATGGAACAAGCCACCGAAGTAACCCCTATAAAAGAGGGTCTTGCCTTGGTTCAGCATAAATTTAAAAACACCCTAAGCCAATTGGGGCTTAAAGAAATGGATACTCAGGGTCAGGTTTTTGATGCCGATATTCACGAGGCCATTACCAATATACCGGCCCCAAGTGATGCATTAAAAGGAAAAATAGTAGATCAACTAGAAAAAGGCTATTACTTAAACGATAAAGTAATCCGTTTTGCCAAAGTAGTAGTAGGACAATAAATTTATGGCTAAAAGAGATTATTACGACATACTTGGTGTAAGCAAAAGCGCTTCGGCCGATGAAATTAAAAAGGCCTATCGCAAATTAGCCATCAAATTCCATCCGGATAAAAACCCCGACGACAAAGCTGCGGAAGATAAATTTAAGGAAGGTGCCGAAGCCTACGAGGTATTAAGCAACGCAGAGAAAAAACAGCGCTACGACCAATTTGGCCATGCTGGAGCCGGACAAGGTGGCTCTGGCGGTGCCGGAAACATGAACATGGAAGATATTTTTAGCCAATTTGGCGATATTTTCGGTGGTGGTGGCGGTAGCCCCTTTGATAGTTTTTTTGGCGGTGGACAATCTACACGTGGTGGACGCCGTGTAGCACGTGGCAGTAATTTGCGCATTAAAGTAAGACTCACCCTAGAAGAAATTGCAAAGGGTGTAGAGAAAAAAATAAAAGTAAACAAGCAAGTAGTTTGCCAAAGCTGTAGCGGTTCGGGAGCAAAAGACAAATCGTCGGTAAGCACCTGCCGTACCTGTGGCGGTAGTGGCGCTGTACGCCGAGTAACCAATACCATATTGGGCCAAATGCAAACTACTAGCACCTGCCCTACCTGTAATGGCGAAGGTTCTGAAATTACCGCCAAATGCGGCACTTGCTATGGCGAAGGTTTAACTCGTGGCGAAGAAACGATAAGCATTCAAATTCCGGCCGGCGTAAGCGAAGGCATGCAACTTTCTATGAGTGGCAAAGGAAATGCAGCCCCTCGTGGTGGCGTACCTGGCGACTTAATTATTTTGATTGAAGAAATTGAGCACGAAACCTTGAAACGTGATGGCTTTAATATTGTTTACGATTTATACATCAGTTTTGCCGATGCTGCCTTGGGCGCCAGTGTAGAAGTGCCTACCATTGATGGCAAGGCCAAACTAAAAATTGATGCCGGTACCCAAGCCGGAAAAATATTGCGCTTAAAAGGGAAAGGCATCCCGGAAGTAAACTCGTACCACCGTGGCGACGAATTAATTTATGTAAACATTTGGACACCCAAAGCCCTTTCCAAAGAAGAACGAGAGTTAGTAGAGAAATTGCAAGCATCGCCTAATTTTAAACCCCAACCGGGTAAAGGCGAAAAAAGCTTTTTCGAAAGGATGAGAGAATATTTTGGTTAAAAAAAGCCCCCGAATTCGGGGGCTTTTTTGTTTAATCTTTTATACAACGAACGGAATAACCCATCTCAGGTGGAACAGCTCCTGTTATTACTTTAAAATCATCAAAACTAATACGCACAAAACTTGAATTGGTACTACAACGGCTCATACTATAATTACCTTTATTTAAAAATGAACCATCTGAATCCCTTCTTAAACCAGATCCTACAAAGCTAAGTTTAGATTCATTAGTTGCTCCTACATTTGGACTATTCCAGTGCATTGTACCTTCTTCTTTCAATTTTCCACCAGCCTCTGTTATTCCACCTAAATACGCTATTAGTGTTTGCCATTCTTCTGCACTTGGAACGTGCCAGCCTTGAGGAGCTAATTTCCCTGTGTTTACAGTATACCAATTATAAAGCGCCCCGTACGGTGTTTTATTGGCGATGTCGTTATCATACCAACAATAGCCGGGCGCAATTGCATTTTTCCAGAGGTTATTATCGGTTATAAGAGTTACAGGAGTGTTGTCTTTATAATGGGTCGTTTTCAGGTTTTCCACCATCCAGGTTTGGGTGCCAATTTTTACGGTGTGGTACACATTGCCGTCTACATCGGTAACCGTGGGCATGCCTTTGTCTTTCTTGCAAGTGGCAAAAACCAGGCAGATTAAAAAAATAAATAGAGTGAGTTTTAGAATTTTCATAGTTTAAGATTGATTAACACCCACTAGAACGAAAAGCCGAGAAGTATCGTATTATTTTGTAACTTAAATTCACTTAAAACATCTAACTAAAAATTAGCAGACGCATGTTACGCATCCAACACATTGTAAAACAATATGCCCAACACCGTGCCCTCGATGATGTGAGCATGGATATTGAAAAAGGCAGTATCTTCGGACTTTTAGGCCCGAATGGAGCCGGTAAAACCTCCTTAATTCGCATTATTAACCAAATTACCGCACCCGATAGTGGCGACGTATTTTTTAACGGAGAAAAGCTAAACCCCAAGCACATTGCCAAAATTGGCTACCTACCCGAGGAAAGAGGCCTATACAAAAAAATGGAAATTGGCGAACAAGCCTTATACCTTGCCCAACTCAAAGGACTCTCAAGAGCAGAGGCCACCAAGCGCATAAAATATTGGTTCGAAAAAATGGACATGCAAGGCTGGTGGAACAAAAAAGTAGAAGATTTAAGTAAAGGCATGCAACAAAAAGTACAGTTTGTAGCTACCGTATTGCACGAACCGGAACTGATTATTTTAGATGAACCCTTTTCGGGTTTCGACCCGGTAAATGCCGAAATCATTACCCAAGAAATTTTAGAGTTAAACCAAAAAGGCGCAACCATTATTTTTTCTACCCACCGCATGGAATCGGTAGAGCAATTGTGCGACAGCATTGCCTTGATAAACAAATCGCATAAAATTTTAGATGGCAAAGTAAGCGACATTAAAAATAGCTACCGCAACAATACCTTTCGTATCGAATTTACGGGGCAATTTCCTGCCGAAAAAGCGGATTTATTTAGCATTGTTTCTACGGGCAAGCCACACGAAATTCATATTAAAATAACGGAGGGCAAAACGCCTAACGAGGTGTTAAGCTACCTATTGCCACACATTCAAATTCAGCAACTGAGCGAAGTAATACCTAGCATAAATGATATTTTTATTCAAAAAGTAAGTAATTAATCTTATGAAAAAAGTTTTACTCATCATTCAGCGTGAATACCTCACACGTGTAAAAAAGAAATCGTTTTTATTGATGACTTTTTTGGTGCCCGCCCTTATTATTGGTATGTATGCGCTTATTGCCTACTTATCGGTAAACGGAGCAGATAAGGCTACCGAAGTTCAGGTATACGACGAAAGTGGAATTTTTACATCGGAATTTAAAAATACCGAAACCGTAAGTTTTAGCGTTGGAAAAACATCCTTTGCAGAAGCCAAAAAAGAAGCGGCCACCAACGAAGAAGGCTTTATTTTGCATATTCCGAAAGATATTGAACAATTGAGCAAGGTAGAATTGTACTCGAAAAAGAAAGTGGGTTTATCTACTTTAAGTACTATAAATAACCAGTTAGAAGAAATTTTACGGAACAAACAATTAAAAGATGCTGGCATTGACGCCAAAACCTTAGCAACCATTAAACCCGATATCAGCATAGATTCGAAAGAGTTAACGGCAGAAGGTGAAAAAGATAGCAGTGCCGGTGCAGCTTATGCCATTGGCTTTGCCGCCGCCATTCTCATTTACATGTCGCTATTTATATATGGCTCCCAAGTAATGCGTGGCGTTATCGAAGAAAAAACGAGTCGCATTGTAGAAGTAATTATTTCATCGGTAAAACCATTCCAACTCATGTTGGGTAAAATTATAGGCATTGGCTTGGTTGGGATTACCCAGTTTACCTTGTGGATTGTGCTGTCTACCACCTTAGTAGGCACAGCCAGTAAAATTTTGTTAAAAGACAAGGTGAGTAGCGTAAAAACAGAATTGGTAGAAGGTAAACAAAACAAGGCCATTGCTGAAGCCAGTACCAACCCCGCATTAACGGTTATTAATGCCGTGAAAACACTAAACCTGACCTACATTTTCTCTTGTTTTTTGGTGTATTTTTTAGGAGGATACCTGATTTATAGTGCCTTATTTGCCGCGGTAGGTTCGGCAGTAGATAACGAAACAGAAACGCAGCAATTTATGCTGCCCATTACCTTACCCTTGCTTTTTACCTACATCATGTCCTTCACTTTTATTCTCAATAACCCGGATAGCAGCCTTTCTTTTTGGTTGAGTATTATCCCGTTCACTTCCCCTATAGCTATGATGGTTCGTTTACCATTTGGGGTGCCCGATTGGCAATTGGCCCTTTCCATTGTTTTATTAATTGGCGGTTTTATACTCACCACCTGGATTGCCGCTAAAATTTACCGTGTAGGTATTTTAATGTACGGCAAAAAAGCAAGCTATAAAGAACTAGCCAAATGGTTGTTTTATAAAGAGTAAATGGATCAAGCGAAGAAGAATTTAATTGCCGCCGAGGCAAAAGCTTTGGCTCTATTTCAAGAAATAGAAAAGCAAGGCCTTATTCGTGCAGGCATTAGCGAAGAAGAATTAAACAAAGAAGTTTTCGAACTGGCTTTTTCTTTATTTGGGATAGAAAAATACTGGCATAAGCGCATTATTCGTGCAGGCAAAAACACGCTCCTACCCTATAACGAAAATCCACCCAACCTACTCATTCAGGAAAACGACATGTTGTTTTTCGATTTTGGGCCCATATTTGACGAATGGGAAGCCGATTTTGGTAGAACCTTTGTGTTAGGAGATGATACCGAAAAATTAAAACTTCAAGCCGATTTATACCCGGTTTGGGAAGAGTGTAAAGCTTATTTCGATAGCAAAACTTCGCTTACAGGTGCTGCATATTACGAAAAAATTGTACGCATTGCTGAGGGGTATGGCTGGTTATTTGGCAGCGAAATTGGCGGACATATTATCGGAAAATTTCCGCACGAACGCTTGGAAAAAGAAGTGAAAGATCATTACATCCACCGCGATAATCATACCGATTTATTTGCCAAAGATGCATCGGGAAATGTTAGAAATTGGATATTAGAAATTCACTTAATTAACCCGAAAAGAGAGTTTGGGGGATTTTTTGAGCAGTTGTTAACGGTGTAATTTTACCAACTCTTCGTATAAACGGTGCGTAGGCAAGCCCACCACATTGGTATAAGAGCCCACTATTTTCTCGATACCCACCAAACCTATCCATTCTTGAATGCCATAAGCGCCTGCTTTATCCATAGGTTGGCCGGTAGCAATATAATACTGTATTTGCTCGGGTGTTAAGGGCTTAAAATGCACTTCAGATTTTTCGTAGAAAGAATACAGTTGATGATCTTTTAACAAACAAACGCCGGTAATTACTTCATGTTTACGGCCAGATAATTGCGAAAGAATGGCAAAAGCATGAGCTGCATCATCGGGTTTGCCCAAAATTTGCCCATCAATAACCACCAAGGTATCTGCGGTAATAACCACTTCACGAGTTGTATATTCATCAAAAGCTTTGGCTTTTTTTTCGGCAATATAAACGGCTACTTCCTCGGGGGTTAATTCCTCGGGGTAACTTTCATCTACATCTTTGAGTACTACCCTAAAATCGAGGCCTAAAAGAGAAAGTAATTCTTGCCTGCGTGGCGATTTAGAGGCTAAAATAAGTGGAGGAAAATTCATGATTAAGCCTTTGCCGAAGGATCTTCGTCGGCCCACAGGCCTTGTACCTTCAATACTTTTTCTATGACATCGCGAACGCAACCTTGGCCACCTTTTACAGGAGAAATATAGGCAGAAATGGCTTTTATCTCTTCGGCAGCATCGGCAGGGCAAGTGGCTAAGCCTACCAATTTCATTACCGAATAATCGGGCACATCGTCGCCCATGTATAAAATCTGATCGGCACTAAAATCGTAGGCTAACAAAAATTCTTCAAACTTTTCTGTTTTATGCTCTACGCCTAAATAGACATCGCTAATACCCAAGCTGGTTAAACGGCTTACAATACTTTGCGAACGACCGCCGGTAATTATGGCAATCTTAAAACCACGTTTTACGGCTAATTGCAAAGCGTATCCATCTTTAATACTAAATCTGCGTAATTGCTCACCACTTTCGGTTACCAATACAGTGCCATCGGTAAGCACACCATCTACATCAAAAACAAAAGCGGTTATTTGAGAAAGCTTGGCTAGCATGGTTTATTGGTTATCACGCCATTCGTATACCCAAGCCGATTGAATTTGCTCTAAATGGCCTTCGTTACATTCTTCACGAGTACCGGCAAATGCGGGCAAGCTGAGCACCCATTCTATCAATTCGGTAAAACGAATACGGTAAATTTTAGACTCTGTAAATTCGTCGCCAAATTTCTCGTATAAGCCCATCGCAATGTCTTCGTAGTCGTTCCAATGTATGGGTAGAGCGTATTTATCTTGTATCATAATTAGTGTCCTAAAAATTGGCTTTGATCGGGTAGGGTTACTTCAATATCGCCATTAATGGCTACACATTGGCAGCCCAAACGTGAAGTGATGTGTGGATTTACTGCACGATCAATAAAATCTTCTTCTTTATCGGATATTTCTTGCAAGGCATCCATGCCTTTGTTTACGTAGATATGGCAGGTACTGCATCCACAAACGCCACCGCAATTGTGTTGTAGCTCAATACCGTGATCCATGCATACATCAAGCACCGATTCGCCTTTGGCAATTTGAAGTTCTAAGGGCTCTTTTCCAGCCTCTTCGAAATTAAGTTTAATGTTAAAAATGTTCATTTCGATGCAAAAATACTAAAATTAGCTTGGCAAATAATGTACAGCTATAAATTAACTATGCTTTGACTTAGGAGGCGATAGATTTCCTGTAATTGTGGTTTTTCTTTGAGAAAATCAAGATGTTTTTGAAGTATTTTTTCATCCTTACGAATAGCCGGACCAGTTTGTACTTCGCTAGGTAGCGCTTGTTGTACGTTTGCTGCAGTTTCGGCAATTAGAGGGCGTAAGTAGTCGAAAGAAATGCCGTTGCTTTCTACCAATTGTTGTGCTATGGTGTATACATGGTTGCTAAAGTTGCAAGCAAATACGGCTGCAATGTGCAGCACCAAGCGTTGCTCCGAAGTCATTTGTATAATTTTAGGCGATAGTTTATGCGCTAGTGCTTCTAGCTGCTTGGCTATTTCGGGCGATGAAGCCTCTACCGCAATGGGTACTTGACTAAAATCTACCGCTTTGTCGAAAGAAAAAGTTTGCAAGGGGTATAAAACTCCGTAATTAGTACTTGTAGCTTTTAACACATCCATAGCTGTGGAGCCTGAGGTATGAAGCACTATCTTGTCACCTAAATTTAAGTGTTCAACTAAAGAAAGAATTGCATCATCATTTACAGAAATGATGTATACATCGGCATTTTTTGTTAATTCGGCTAAATCACTAATAGCCTTAGCATGAACCTGCAAGGCTAAAGTTTGCGCATGTGCAAGTGTGGGACTATATACCTGCGCAACCAATATGCCCGCATTATGCAGAGCTTTACCAACTTGCGTAGCTACTTTACCACTTCCCAACAATACCACATCCATAGTTAAGCAGTTTTAAGTTCGTTACGTCTACGCAAAATAGCCAAGAAAAAGCCAATAGTCATGAGTATGGTGCCACCCCAAAAAAAGTTAATGTAAGGGAAAACGATGGCTTTCATTACAATCCATTTTTTCTCGGCCGGAGGGCGTTGAAAAACGGTTAATTCTAGACTATTACTTTTAGGATTAATATTGGTGAAACGTATTTTTAATCCTAGTTCTTCAATGGTTTTACCAAAGTCGTACACATTTCCATCTTTTATTACAAATACGGGATCTATAATTTGTGTTTTTGCTTTTGATAGCACCTCCAAGCTAAGTGCTACCGATACATCGCTTGAGCTTAATGCCATATTGTTTACATGCACTCCTTTTTTAATTGCTTTTACCACAATTTTAGCATCACGAACAGCAATGGTATCTCCCAACTTTACAGCACGAATACTAGGCTTTCCAAAATCTTCCTCTTCGCTATGTCCTTCATGTGGTTCGTGTGCAGCTTCTTCTTTTAAAGGCACACTGCTTACATGCGTATAAATATCTTTCCAGAGGTAATGGCGGGTATCTGGCGAAGCAATAATTTGACGCATTTTAACATTTTGTTGCGCATTCGGGTACAAATCAAAATTCTCAGTTACTTTAGCCGTTTTGGGGTCAATTACTTGATAATTTACCCGGTACAAGGTATTGGGACCACTTACCGAATCTCCCAAATAAGTAACCGTGTACTTATCCATTTTTATGGGCTCGTTTAAATACAAAATGATGTTTTCTCTGGGGTTATTATCCTTAGCAAACTCTTGCCCAAAACCAATTCCAGAATTATTTACAGAAATTATTTTATTGGTAGCGGCGGCAACCATCGCTCCTATCAATAAAAGTGCAAAGCCTATATGTGCTAGAGCCGAACCCGCTAGTTTCCATTTACCCAAAATGGCATTATACAAAATACCGATATTACACACCACAGAAAATACGGAACTAAACATGAGCAACATAAACATGGGGTTGGTATAAATACCACCAATATAGCCTGCTAAACCGGTTAGTACGGCGGCAATAAGTGCTGCTCGGCCTAACTGAACATAAAATGAGCGTATATCTGTTTTTTTGTATTTAAGAAATTGGCTAAAGCCCGAAATAAAGGCCACAACTAATGCAAAAGGCAATTGCCATTTATTATAATGGGCAATTACTTGAGTGGGTGGGGCGATTTCGGTACCAAAAATTCTATTAAAAACAGGGATAGATGTGGTTGCCAAAATTTGCAAACAAGCTAAACCGAGAACTATAGCGCCAACAAATAACCAAAACTCACGTGAGTATGTTTCTTCTTCTTTTGCAGAAAATGGCATATATTTCCAGCGCGTTAGAACCAATATAATGGCAATAAGTGTAAATACACTAATAAATACGAGCAATTGCCAAAACATACCTAAATCCGTAAATGAATGTACAGAGGTTTCGCCTAAAATGCCACTTCGTGTTAAAAAGGAAGCATACAATACCAGTACAAAACTTACCAGTGTAAGAAAGGTAGCGGTAAAATAGGCTTGTCCAGAATGTTTGTAGGCTAATAAAACATGTACAGCGGCAATAAGTGTAATCCACGGAATTAGGGAGGCATTTTCTACCGGATCCCAAGCCCAAAAACCACCGAAATTGAGTGCTTCATATGCCCAAAAGGAACCCATAATAATTCCCGCTCCTAAAACCATTACGGCAAATAATGCCCAAGGCAAAGCCATGCTAATCCACTCGGTATAACGTTTTTGCCACAAGCCTGCTAGGGCATAGGCAAAGGGTACAATCATAGAGGCAAATCCTAAAAATAAAGTGGGTGGATGGATAACCATCCAGTAGTTTTGAAGCAATGGATTGAGGCCATTCCCATCAGCAACCATGCTTAAATAATCCGGGCGGGCAAAAATAGGGGCCTGTACGGCATCTCTCAATAAAATAAAGGGTGAACTACCTACACGGATGCCTAAGATTTCAACGCCTAACAACATAGAGGCCAAAAATGTTTGTGATAACATAATCACCGCCATTACTGGTGGCTCCCACGATTTTGCTTTTCGAACTAATACAAAGCCTAAAACGGATTGCCAAAAGGTCCAGAGCCAAAAACTACCCTCTTGCCCTTCCCAGAAACATGAAATAATGTAATAAACGGGCAAAGATTTTGAAGAGTGTGCCCAAGCATAATGGTATTCAAAAAGATGATTATAAATTATATAAAATAAGCAGGAACCAATGCCTATAATAGACATTAAATTGATAAAATAAGCCGAACGGGCAATTTTTAACCACGAGCCATCGGGCTTATCTTTTATGGTTTCGAAATAATAACTTAGGGTAGCTAATAGTGCCGCAGCAAATGACAATACAACAAAAAACTGACCTAATTTACCTGGCCAAAGGTGTTCACCTATAAAAACAGTATCCATATTTTAGCTTTGCTGTAGAGTAGATTTCACTTCCACCTGATCTTTATTGTATTTGGAAGGACATTTCATCAAAATTTTAGAAGCATGAAACTCCTCTCCGACCATTTTCCCGGTTAAGACAATTTGTTCTGAACGTTCAAAATCTTGCGGTTTAGTACCCGTGAAAACAATCTTACATACCGTGCCCTTATTATCATTTACATAAAATGAAAAATAATTGGCATCTTTTTTCGGATTATAAACCATATCCTTGGCCAAATCTAAACGGCCAACCACATGTAATTCAGCTGCGGAGTCTTTGGCATCGTTAAAACTTCCATAGGTACTAGAATCGGCATAGGTAGAAATGATAACGCCAATGGCTACGGCAATAATACCTATTAAAAGAATGGCACTTTTTTTCATACTAGCTGTATAATTGAGTCAATATAGTACCGCAAAAATAAGGATTATCCGAGGGAGAAAACGAATAATTATACCTTTAATTCCCTAATTTTTACCCAAATTATACACAAAAAAAGGGAAGCCGTGTACGGCTTCCCTTTTTATATTGACTTGGTTGTATTTATGGCCAAACACCCATGTTTGAGTACGATACGGCTATCTTATCAATAGCGTTCACGAAGGCGGCTATACGTAAGGTTTTAATTTTCGGATTAGCCATTTTCACATCTCTAATCTCGTGGTAAGAACGAATCATAGTGTCTTCTAAACCAGAATTAACCAATTCTAACTCTGTAGCACCTTTAACAATAATACTACGCTGCTCTTGGCTTAATTTTACACCAGTAGTTGCTTCCACCATATTTACAATGTTTTCATTAGCAGTTTCTTCATAGCGTTTATCCATACGACCAAAAGCAACATGCGAAAGGTTTTTTAACCACTCGAAATAAGAAACCGTTACACCGCCTGCATTGCAATACATATCGGGAATAATGATACCGCCTTGTTTTACAAACATTTCCTCCGCACCTGGGGTAGTTGGACCGTTGGCTCCTTCAGCAATAATTTTTGCATGAATACGCACTACATTTTCTTCTGTAATTTGATTTTCTAAAGCAGCTGGCACTAAAATATCACAAGGTTGCTCTAATCCTTCGAGCGATTTTTTGAATTCTTTTTGGGCTCCTTTAAATCCTAATATAGACCCGGTGGCTTTGCGGTGATTGAAAACTTCATCTAGATCTAAGCCTTTTTCGTTGTAGATAGCCCCTTCAAATTCGCAAAGGCCAACAATAATGGCACCAAACTCGGCTAAAAATTTAGCAGAATTATAGCCTACATTTCCTAAACCTTGTACAATTACTCGTTTACCGGCCAAGCCTGGGCTTAAACCTAGCGCTTTCATATCTTCTGCAACGCTTACGCATTCGCGAACCGCAATGGCTACGCCTCTACCGGTTGCCTCCCTACGACCGGCAATACCATGTAAGGCAATTGGTTTACCAGTTACACAACCTAGGGCATCTAATTGGCCTGGGTTCATGGTTTGGTAGGTATCTGCAATCCAACTCATTTCACGCTCACCTGAACCGTAATCGGGTGCAGGAACATCAATACCGGGGCCAATAAAATTTTTCTTAACCAATTCTACGGTATAACGTCTGGTTATATTTTCTAATTCAGCTACGGTATAACTTTTCGGGTTGATTTTAATACCACCTTTTGCACCACCAAAGGGTACGTTGACAATGGCACATTTGTAAGTCATTAAAGCCGCTAAAGCCATTACTTCATCCTCATTTACCATTTCGCTGTAACGAATACCACCTTTGGTTGGCGATTTGTGATGAGAGTGCTCTACACGCCACGCATCTATTACTTCTAAACCATCGCCTTTTCTAATAGGAAAACGGAAACGGTACACACTGTTACATGATTTAATTTGATCTAATAAACCGGCAGGGTGGTTGGTAAACTGTGCCGCATGATCAAAGAATTGGCATACATCTCCGAAAAAAGTTAGTTCTTCAGAGGCTGCTCCTGATTTTGTTGACATATTCTTTTTTTTATTAATTGAATGATTAGTTCGATACAAAGTTGAGTGAAAAAATATCACTCTTGCAAATAAAAAATTGTTAGTGTATGGCTTACACATTTGCTAAAAAATAGCAAAACAAAGCCAATTATCCTTTAGTGCCGTTTTTTTCTAGTTTACTTAATTTCTTATCTATAGAAAATAAAAAAAATAAAACACCGGCTAAAATAACCGACATCACACTTACTACCACATAAATCATACCCGAACTTCTTAAGCCATCGGCCATTTCAACAGACGACGTTTGGGCCAAAACTGTTAATGTGATTGCAGAAAGCAACGTTAATAAACTTATTTTTTTTATCATAATTACTAAAATTTATGCTGTAATAAACGGATGCGGTAGCGAATGTTACTCAGCCAAACACCAAGTAAGATCCACCCAATTACGGCCGGATAAAATACCAAACGCATATTGCTATCCAAATCGTACGAGTTAAAGCCTGGGTTACCTCCGTTTCCCGGATGTAAGGAGTCTGTCATTCGGGGTAGTATAAATAACAATACAACCATAATAGGAAAGGCGAAAATATTATAGATGGCAGAGATTTTAGCTCTTTTCTGCGATTCATCAATAGAACTCCGCAATACGATATAGGCTAAATACATTAGGGTAGATATGGCGGAACCATTTAATTTCGGATCGTTGGGCCAAGGGGCTCCCCAGGTAAAATTCGCCCAAATCATGCCGGTACCTAGGCCTAAAAATCCAAATACAATACCGGTATTAACAGTTTCAACGGCCATAAAATCGTGCTTTTCATCGGCAGACGACAAGTACTTTATGCTATTAATTACCGAAAGAAGGTAAAGAAAAATCATGGTGAACCACATAGGCACGTGAAAAAACAGATTACGAATAGTTTCGTGCAAAATGGGCAATCTAGGGACTGCTACTAATAAGCCTGCTATAAAGGAATAAATCAGGAGTACAGCCGCTAAAATTTTCCACCAGTTTTTAGTCATATAGGAGGGATTAATCACGACAAAGGTAAGGAAACAAAACCAAAGAGGATGCAATAACTAGTACATTCAAACTAAGCAAAATCACTATCTCATCGTAACTCACAGCCCTATCCAAACCATCCATGGCATTTTTAGAAAATTTGATAAGCAAAATGAGTAAAGGGATAATAACCGGAAAACTAAGTACCGCCATTAAACTGCCGGGGTTATTCGCTTTTGCTGCAATACCCGAAATCATAGTAAATACACTGGCAAAACTTATACTACCTAACAGCACCGCCAAAAAATAAAACAAGAGGTCTTGAACCTGGTTTGAAAAGACAACTTGATAGAAGAATAGTGCTAAGGTGGATAACAGCAGCATGAGCAAGCAGTTGTAAATAATTTTAGAAAGAATAATGGCTTGAGGTGAAGCCAAGGTATACAAATACAAGTGTCGGCCTGCCGGCTCTTGCACAAAGCTTTTTACTAGGGCATTAATAGAGGCAAACAAAAGAATAATCCAAAACAATACGTTCCAGGTTGGGCCTTGTATACCTCCTTTAAACGATAAATAACACACAAAAATGGTTGAAACCACATACAATACTATGCCATTTAAGGCATACCGCGAACGCCATTCTAAAATGAGTTCTTTAGCTATAAGAGATTTCACTTGGTGTATCAAACTCATGCCACAAAGATAATTTTAATTTGCCTAGCTACTAAAAGTAAAATGCCTAATTTCAATACTCATGTATAGTTCAAATCTGCATAGCCCCATTGGTATCTTGCTCATTGAAGCAGATGAAGGGTCCGTTCGGAGTATTCAATTTGTAGAAAATGAAATAAGACAAGATCCGAGTGAATTAACAGAATGGGCTAAAATTGAGCTTTCGGCTTATTTTGAGGGTAAATTGAGCACATTTACATTCCCCATGCAACAGATTGGCAGCCCTTTTCAGCAAGGGGTTTGGCAAGAACTCCAGCAAATTAAACCCGGCTACCCCATAAGCTATACCGAGTTAGCAAAAAGGTTACAAAACTCCTTAGCCATTCGGGCCATTGCCGCTACAAACGGAAAAAATAAAATATTAATTGCTATACCCTGCCATAGGGTAATTGGCAGCAAAGGCGATTTAGTAGGCTATGCCGGAGCGCTATGGCGCAAAGAATGGTTACTGAAACACGAAGCTAAAATGACTGGTATAGGGCAAGCTAGCTTATTTTAGGAATACGCTTATCAACCAAGCTAAACCAAAGTGGTGGCAACAGGGCCGGCAAAAACATACTGGCGTAACCCCCTGGCAATACCGGGCTATTCTCATGCGTAAGCAAGGTATTAAATGGCTTGGCCGCATGAAAATGATGATCGGAATGTCGGCTTAGATCAATTAAAAAATAGCGACTAACTACCTTATCGCTTTGCCAAGAATGAAGCTCGTTTACCCGTTCTTTTTCGTTACGGCGTAAGCCATAATGCTCTATATAATTGGTGTATTCTAATAATAAATTCGCAACGGTAGCTTGCAACAAGTAGGCGGCTGCCACCCAAATACCAAAAAAATAGGTTAAGGCGCCCAGGAGTAAAAACCCTCCTGCATACACGGCTACCACATAGTTGTGTAAACCATAGCCCCATCTACCTACTTTATCACATCTATTTTTTTCGAGGGCTAGCGATTGCAGCAATTGCCCAGATATAGAGCGAAAAGCAAAAGCATATACCGTTTCGCCTTTAAGAGCACTCACCGGATCGGCAGCAGTACCTACCGATTTATGATGAATGCGTAAATGGTGTACATAGAAATACGGGTTTAATACCGTAAACAATAAAAGTCGGCCTAAAAAATTCCAGAATTTAGCTTTGCGATGGATGAGTTCGTGGGCAGCAATAATACCCATGGAGCCAGTAGCTGTACCGGTAGAAAGTGCCGCCAATAAAATCCAATAGCCACTTAGTACTTGCGTATAAACCCCATAAATTAAACTACTTAAAGCCAATAACTGGCCAACTACTACTAAAAATAGTAAAAGGTCGGGAAGCACATCATCTTCGCCAGCTTCATTGCTTTTATCTTCGGGCAATAGCATTTCGCCTAAGGCCAGCACTACAAAGGTAAAAGCGAAATTACTCAAAGTATACCAACCTCCATTTAAATTACCGAGCAGCACAAAAGCTACGGGAAAAAGGTTGAGAAAATATTTCCAGTTTCTAAGAGAGTTTGTTTGAACAGTTTGCATCATCAAAATTTAGGATTGAAGATACGGAAAATTGTGAAAACAAAAATTATTATTGCCCAACTTTCAGTTCCATTTTATCGGCAAAATGAGCGCAATAATCACGCAAATCGCCTACAATGGCCTCTTCGCCAGTAGCCCGCAAAAAGCTATCGCCCATGGTTTGTAGTGTTTCGTAAAAAAACCGCTTCATTTCATCGGCTGGCATATCTTTTGTCCACAAATCTATGCGCAACGAGTTTTTATAGTTGTGATCCCATAGGGCCAACATCATAGATTTTACCGGCAGGGCCTCTTTATTTTGCGAATCGGTTGATTCCCATAAAATGCTTTCCGGAATGTTTTGATCATCTAGTTCGATGGTGAGTTTAATTTCAGCTTTTTTCATGTCTCAATGAAGATTTATATCTTTTTAATCAAATCGTTTCGATTTCTTTTTGGGTGCTCCGGGCTTTGTCGGGCCTTTAGCTTTTGGTTTAGGGCGGTCGCCCTTGGTATTTTTTAATTTTTTCTCGTGAAAGGCTCCCTGAAAATCCGGATTATCTTTACGTTTTTGTAAATCTATTTCACGAGCCATAACTTGGCGCTCTTCATAAGGTGTTTCTTCTACAAAAACCGTAGCTGGCAATTCGGCCACAGGAATAGTTTGGCGCATTAACTTTTCTATTTTTTTAATGTAAAACTCTTCCGATTCGGCACAAAACGTGATGGCTTCGCCACTTTTATAAGCCCTGCCGGTACGGCCAATTCGGTGTACGTAATCTTCAATAATAATGGGTACATCAAAATTTATGACATGGCTTACATCGGCTACATCTAAGCCTCTAGCCGCCACATCGGTAGCCACAAGCATTCTTATATTGCCCTCTTTAAAGGCATTAATAGAATTTATACGGGTATTTTGACCCTTATTGGCATGAATTACCCGCACTTGCTCGGCGCCGTAACGGCGTTCTAAATAATGAAAAATATTATCGGCTACGGTTTTAGTTTTGCAAAACACAATAAGCCGATGGAAACGTTCATCATCTTTAAGCAGCTCTTGCAATAAGTTTAACTTGGTTTTTAAGTTAGGCACCCGGTACAAAACTTGGCTTACCGTATGGGCCGGTGTGGCTTGTGCAGCCACCTCTATTATTAAGGGGAATTTTAAGAAATCGCCCGAAATTTTATGCACCAATTCACTCATAGTTGCCGAAAAAAGCAAATTTTGGCGCTTGCGGGGTACCACTTCTAAAATGCGGTGAATAGAGCCAATAAAGCCCATATCCATCATTTTATCAGCCTCATCTAATACCAAAAACTGTATAGATTTGGTAACAATATGTCCGGCTAAGTATAAGTCTAAAAAGCGGCCAGGGGTAGCTACCACCATATCGGCTCCTTTTTCTAAAGCTGCAATTTGTGTTTTAGGACCAAGGCCCCCGTAAATAACCACGGTGCGTAAATCGGTGTATTTAGCAAAAGAAATGATGTTTTCTTCTATTTGCATGGCCAACTCCCGTGTAGGTGCCAAAATTAATGCTCGAGGATGCTGACCTTGAGCGTACTTTAATTTCATAAGCAAAGGCAACACATAGGCAGCCGTTTTACCAGTACCTGTTTGCGCAATTCCCATCATATCTTGCCCCGATAAAATTGGTGCAATGGCCTTTTGCTGAATAGGAGTAGGCTGGGTATAGCCCGCCTCTTCTATCGCATTTAGGAGCTGTCTGTTTAATTTAAAATCTTCGAAATTGGTGGCCATTGGCGCAAAGATACATTTTTACGCTCCAATACGTTTGTATTCGCTAAATAGATTATAATACATGAGGATGCATTGCTTAAGCATATGTTAAAACTAGGAAGGGTTTCTTTTTAGAATCAATCTAAATAGCTACCTTTGAACTCCAATAAAATAAGCCCATGGCAAAAATATCCATCAATTTAGCAACCGGCTCTTTGCAAAAAGAAGACCTTATTGTGGGTATAGATTTGGGAACCACCAACAGCTTGGTGGCATTTATCAATCCCGATGGGAAAGCCCAAGTAATAAACGATACGGGCAAGGGCGAATTGGTGCCATCGGTCATACATTTTGCAAAAGATGGTAGCCTAATAGTAGGCAACCAGGCCAAAGAATTTTTAACTACCGATCCCCAAAACACTATTTTTTCTGTAAAGCGATTGCTAGGCAGATCTTATGGTGATATAGCAGGAAATCGCGATTTTTACTCCTACAAAGTAATAGACGATAACCAAGAAAGTTTGGTAAAGATAATGGTGGGCGAAAAATTTTATACGCCCATTGAGCTTTCGGGCTTAATTTTAAAAGAATTAAAAGAACGGGCCGAACATGCACTAAAAACGCCAGTTACCCGAGCGGTAATTACGGTACCTGCCTATTTTAACGATAGCCAGCGCCAAGCCACCCGAGATGCCGGTAAACTAGCCGGATTGGATGTGTTGCGCATAGTAAACGAGCCTACCGCAGCAAGTTTGGCTTACGGTATTGGCCTACACCCCAACGAAGAAAAAACTATAGCCGTTTACGATTTAGGCGGCGGAACCTTTGACGTATCTATTTTAAACATACAAAATGGCATTTTTGAAGTATTGGCCACCAATGGCAATACCTTTTTAGGTGGCGATGATTTTGACCGAGCCATTGTTGACTATTGGGTACAAGAAAATAAACTCGACGTTAAGAGCCTAATTGAAAACCAAGAATTGGCACAAGGCCTGCGCCTTAAAGCCGAAGAAGCCAAAAAAGCATTAGGCACTCAAAATCTGTTTAACGAAAGCCTAAACGGCATTCCTTTGGCCCTCAGCAAACAAAAATTAGAAGAACTTATACAGCCTAAATTAGCCGAAACTTTAGTGTGTTGCCAACAAGCTCTACGTGATGCGAATGTAAAGGCCGAAAACATTGACGAAATCATTATGGTGGGTGGTTCTACCCGAACCCCAGCAGTTAAACAAGCTGTTGCCGCATTTTTTGGCAAACTCGTACACGATGAGCTAAATCCCGATGAAGTGGTAGCCTTAGGTGCCGCCATTCAATCGGATATTTTAGCGGGTAACCGCTCCGATATTTTATTATTGGATGTAACTCCATTATCGTTAGGAATAGAAACCATGGGTGGTTTAATGGATGTAATTATTGCACGTAATGCCAAAATACCCACCAAGGCCGGCCGCCAGTACACCACCTCGGTAGATGGGCAAGTAAACCTGAAAATTTCGGTATACCAAGGCGAACGTGATTTGGTAAATGAAAATAGAAAATTAGCCGAATTTGACTTGAAAGGAATTCCGGCTATGCCTGCAGGATTACCCAAAGTAGATATTAATTTTTTGCTTAATGCCGATGGTATTTTAACCGTGCAAGCCATAGAATTACGCTCGGGTGTAAAACAAGAGGTAGAAGTAAAACCTACTTATGGCCTTAGCGATGAAGAAGTGGAACAAATGTTACTAGATAGTATTGCCCATGCGCAAGACGATGTAGCCCAACGCATGCTCATTGAAGCCCGCACCGAGGCTGAACAAATGGCCTATACCGCCGACCATTTCTTAGCTAAAAATGCCCAATTTTTACAAGATTTTGAAATTGTACAAAGCCGCAAATTGCTTGAACAATTACGAGCAAGTTTAAACTCTGGAGATAAGGATTTGATGCTGAAACAAGTAGAAGCCATAAACGAATACACCCGCCCCTTTGCCGAACGAGTAATGGATGTAGCCATTGCTACGGCCATGAAGGGCAAACAGATTGATTAATAAAGATCAATAAATTCTTTTATATTAATAATTTTTAATTGAAATTAAATTTAAATTTTGTAGAAATAGTTTAAATTTTTATTTATTTTTATTTCGTTTAGATTTAATTCATCACCAGCTCTTGTGCTCCATTTCTAGGTTTTTAATCTAAGCAAGATTAAGTACAGCTTAAACCGTTGTGATTATAAACCAAACACCAAAGGTATGACTATCGGAAAATTGTGTACTCAAACAATGGATAAACTATTGGAGGGAGTACAACTGATTGATTTTAACTGGCAATATATCTATGTAAACAACACCATTGTAAAACAGAGCAAGTGTAGAAAAAAAGAAGAGCTGCTTGGCTTTACTATGATGGAAAAATTTCCGGGCATTGAACAAACCGACATGTTTAAGATGCTCTATTTTTGTATGCAAGAACGAGAGCCAGCTTGTTTTGAAAATGAATTTTCTTTTCCTGACGGGAGTATGAAATATTTCGAATTAAGGATACAACCCGTTCCAGAAGGCATTTGTATACTCTCTGTGGATGTAACGGAAAGAAAAAAAGCTAAAGAACAACGTTTAAAATTTATACAAGGATTGGAGGAAATGCTTTACATGACGTCCATAAAGGTAGGGCAGCCCGTATCAAACATTTTGGGCTTATCCGATTTACTAGCGGATGAAACATTAGATCAAGTGGAGCTCAAAGAAATTTGTGATTTTATGAAAGAATCAGCCATGCAACTCGATGAATTTACCACAGAACTTAGCACGTTCATTCTCAACTTAAAAAAGCAATAACTATACTTTTCTATTTTTTATCCAAGACGAAGTTTTTTCAGTTTGACTAACAGTACTGATTTTTTTCGTTTGATTCTGCATGAGTTGAGCAGCTACTAAAGCTGCAATAAACGCTTCTTGCTCATTTTCATGCATCAAGCTAGTAGGCTGAAAGTAGTTTTTTACAAAATGGGTGTCGAAATTACCCGAGGTAAAAGCCTCGTGTTGCATTACAAATTTTCCAAAGCCTAATGTAGTTTCTATACCGGTAATTTGATATTCATCAATAGCACGAATCATGCGCTCTATGGCTTGCGCTCTATTTTCGCCATAAGTGATTAATTTGGCAATCATAGGGTCGTAATAAATCGGAATTTCCATGCCTTCTTCAAAACCATCATCAACCCGAACACCGGGGCCTTGTGGCAAACGATAGGTTTCTAAAGTGCCTATATCGGGTAAGAAATTAGTCGCTGGATCTTCGGCATATACCCGTAATTCAATGGCATGGCCTTTCATGGCAATGTCTTCTTGTGTAAAGCTCAATTTTTCGCCACGGGCAATTTTTAGTTGTTCTTTTACCAAATCTAAACCTGTAATCAATTCAGTTACCGGATGTTCCACCTGTAAACGAGTATTCATTTCTAAGAAAAAGAAATCAAGATTTTCATCCAATATAAATTCAACCGTTCCGGCACCGGTATAGTTACACGAACGGGCTACATCTACTGCACATTTCCCCATTTTTTCGCGAATTTCGGGCGTAAGAACAAATGATGGTGCTTCTTCAATTACCTTTTGGTGACGACGTTGAATAGAGCAATCTCGTTCGAAAAGATGCACAATATTACCGTAATTATCGCCTAAAACTTGTATTTCAATATGGCGTGGAGAACCTACATAACGTTCTATAAACACCGCTCCATCGCCAAAGGCAGAAGTTGCTTCAGAAACGGCAAGGTGCATTTGTTCTTCAAAATCGACGGCACCCTCTACAATGCGCATGCCCTTACCACCGCCACCGGCAGCTGCTTTAATCAAGATTGGAAAACCAACTTCAATGGCTCTTTTTTTCGCTTCTTCAATATCCGAAATGGCTTCTTCTGTTCCAGGAACCATTGGAATATTGTATTTTAGGGCTGCAGCCTTTGCCGATAATTTATTCCCCATCATCTCCATGGCTTCGGGCGATGGCCCCACCAACACTAAGCCAGCTTTTTTTACTGCCCGAGCAAAAGCAGCGTTTTCAGACAAAAACCCATAACCCGGGTGAATGGCCTCGGCACCTGTTTGTTTACAGGCATCGATAATTTTCTCTATAACTAAATAAGATTGATTGGAAGCTGCCGGACCAATGCATATAGCCTCGTCGGCATATCGTACGTGAAGTGCGTTGCGATCAGCCTCTGAATAGACTGCTACCGTAGCAATGCCCATTTCTTTTGCCGAACGCATAATTCGCAAAGCAATTTCACCTCTATTGGCTATCAACAATTTTTTCATTCAAACAAATGTAGGAGAATGAAGCTAAAAAAGCTTTATCTAAAATAAAAACTAACGAGCTATAACAAGGGTACGCATTTGCTGGATACTTGCATTTTGCAAACGGGCATAATAAATTCCAGGCCCCCAACCTTCATCTTCAAAAGTTAATTGGTGGGTACCGGCAGTCATTACTCCATCTTGCAACACCTTTATAAGCTGGCCTTGTATATTGAACACTTGCACTAAAGTATAGCCTGCAGTCGTAATAATTTCTATGGTAGTACTACCTATAAATGGATTGGGATAATTTGAAATTAGTTTTTTACCTGCATTTAAGTTCGGATTGGTGATAACACCCCCAGTTGAACAGGTATAGGTTGGCTTTATGAGATCTAAGGGTTGAAAATTTTCAAACATTACATTGTTAAGGGTGCTTGTTGGCACACAGAACCAATTTTGAAGTAAGCTTGCATACACCGAACGAAAATCGTGCTGCATAGGCAAATTATCGTATTCATTTACCGTAGTTCCAATTACCGGATTGGTACCTAGCACACCGCCTTTAACCGGATCGCCAAACACAAATAACGGTGCAGCCGCACCATGGTCGGTACCACCACTAGAATTCGATTTAACACGTCGGCCAAACTCAGAAAAAGTCATACCAACAACACGATTTGAAACTTTTAAAAACGTTAAATCATCTTGGAAAGCTTTAATCGAATCGGATACTTTTTGCAATAAACTAGCATGATTGCCCAATTCTTTTTGCGTAGCATCTACTTGGCCTGCATGGGTGTCAAAACCACCAATACTTACCATATAAATACGGGTTTTTAAGCCACCTGCTATTAAACGTGATACAATTTTAAGTTGATTGGCTAAATAATTTGAAGTGGGATAGGGTACTTGCTGAGTTACTTTGGCAGCCGCAGCTTTAATTACCGTAGCAAATTGTTGCGTTTGCTGTATTACCTGTCTGATGTAGGTTAGCTCTTTCCCCGCAGGTGTATTGGGCGCTGCATCTTGCACGCCAGTAATCAAGTTGTAAAAATTATTCGGATCTGAAATGGCCATACCCATATTGGCACTCGGACCTTGTAAACCAGGAGAAACTACCGATCCAATTTGAATCGCTAAGGGATCAGGCATGGTTGCATTCGGATAACCTACTGGAAAATTCGGATATTCTTCGTTTAAATAACGGCCTGCCCAGCCAGATGATAATACTTGATTACTATTTGATGCGGTAAGCCATATATCTGTTGCTCTAAAATGCGAATAGTTGGGCGATGGATAGCCCACAGATTGTAAAACGGCCAATTTCCCCTCATCGAATAGAGTTTTTAGACCAGTCATAGCCGGGTGTAAGCCCGTAGCGGCAAATCCTGCTAAAGGCAAAATTTTATTTTCTGGGAGTATGATATTAGACCTAGCCGAGTATAAATTGCTATATTGATCAATCGGGATAACGGTATTTAAGCCATCATTACCACCATTTAGCTGAATAAGCACCAATACATGATCGGTCTCGGTATTGGCTGCAGTTAGAGCAGATAGCCACGACGTAGCTCCAATGGCTTCGAAAGTAAAGCCCCCTATTAATGAAGGAATAACGGCAGCTGGTACCGCTGTTTTTATAAACGCTCTTCTTTTCATGGCTAGGTTAACTGATACTCGGCTAAATTCATCAAATACTTATAAAAAGCAAGTAATCGAGTCAGTACTATTTTATAAAAAGATGCATTACTCGGGTTATTTTTATAATCTGTCCAAGCAATAGTCCAATAAATATCGGTTGATTGGCCAGAAAGTAGAATGGTCTTTAAAAAGTCTTTCAACGCTTGTGAAACAGGAATGCTATATAGCATAGCCAAGGAATCGGTAATTAAGGCATTGGGGTCTGCCGGATTGGATAAACCATCGGCAAATGCAATGGGATCGATTAAAATGGTACTGCCATTGCGGGTATAACCAGAGCCCACAAGCCCATCTGTAAATTGATTACGCTTGGGCAGTGTATCTGCATTGATCCAAATTTCATAAAACTGTGGCGCCTGATAATAGGCAGGCCAACCTGCTACATTGGGCGGATCGCCAATATTTTGTTGTAAATTACTAGCAGTAGATTGAATATAGCCCCACATGTAGTATGCATTTTTGGCATTGGTATTTTTATCTGGAAAATCTATTTCAAATTCGCGACACAAGCCTACCGTTAATTCGACCGGGCTTTTTATCACACATCCCCGATTCAAAGGGTCAAAAAAGTGTTCGCTAGCAAAAAGTGCGGCTAAAACAGGTTTTATTTCGTAGTTATTCTGACGAAAAATGATTGCAAGTGGCACAATCACGTTATTTTCGGTTGCCGCATCTATTTCGTAATACACAAAATAGCGGTAAATATGACGGCACATATACAATGCAACCTCATTGCTTACAAAAATCATGTTGATCAATTCATCCAATTCGGTAGCACCGGCAGCACCAGATTTACCACCTATAACGGTATTGCCATAAAAAGAAGAAAATTGTTTATTGGTAGTATCGTGTCGGGTGGAGTCGAAAAATCCTTGTGCTTGTCCATTAATCCGATAGCCAGTTAGCACCCTGGCTGCCGCTTTTACATCGTCTTCGGTGTATTGAGAATTTGGGCCTTTACCTAAGGTAAAAAGCTCTTGTAGTTCTCTGGCATAATTTTCGTCGGGTGCTGTTTTGGTATTGTATTGACCATTTAAATATTTTAGCATGGCCGCATCGAGTGTTATTTCTTTAACCAGCGTTTTAAAATTACCTAAAGCTCTTTTGCGAATTAATGCATTATTTAAATAAGCATATCTGGCATTTCCAATTTCTAGTATTTGGGTAGAAAAATGATTGTGCCAGAATAATACCATTTTTCCCAAACAACTTTGCTTCTCTTGTATCATCAAGCCAGTCCACCATGATTTAAAGCTAACTTCACGCCTATTATTGGCTGTCCCATCAGTATATGGTGCATTTATCCAGGTTTGGCCATAGGGAACACTCGGATCGGTATAATTGGCATCGTTATACACATTTATAGGAGGTTTTGGGGCCGAACTAGACTGGGTTAGAATTTTAGTAATAACCTGCGCTAAACTTAAACCAGAAAGGGCCTGTATATCTACTGGCTTTGCGCCAAAACCACTGCGTTTCAATAATTGAATGAGCGCATCTTTACCAAAAACTCCGGTATAGGGGTTTAACCCAGAAGAGGTTCTGTATGATGTAGAAGATTTAGCAAATGGTTGTTCCATTTACGTTATGTGTGTAAAGACAATTAAATATACTAAAAAGGTTTTAAGAATACCAAATTAGTTCCTCACATTCAACGCATTAAGACCCTGCACCACGTAGGCAACTTGTTCGGCGTTTACATCTAAATGGGTTACGAAACGAACCTGCTGTTTACCAAAAGTGTTACATAAAATCTCTTTTTGACCTAGCTGTTTTACAAAATCTTCAGCCGGATAAGCATCATGCAATTCAAAAATAACAATATTGGTATCTACCTGCATGAGCGATTTCACGTAGGGCTGCTTCAGCAAGGCCTCTCCCAACACTTGAGCATGCTGATGATCTTCTGCTAAACGTTTTACCTGATGATCGAGGGCGTAAATACCTGCGGCCGCTAAATAACCGGCTTGGCGCATGCCTCCACCAAACACTTTCCGTATTCTACGGGCTTGCTTAATGGTTTCTCCACTACCTAATAAAACTGAACCTACCGGAGCACCCAAACCTTTAGATAAACAAACAGATATACCGTCGAAGAGTTTGCCATAGCCTTTCGGATCGTCGCCGGTGGCAACCAGTGCATTAAAAATGCGGGCTCCATCTAAATGCAATTTTAAGCCACGCTCTTTACATAAGTTGGCAATTGGGGTCAATTGGGAAAGCGTATAACAGCTACCTCCACCTCTATTTACCGTATTTTCCAGCACTACCAAACTGGTACGTGGGTAATGAATATTTTCCGGATTAATTTGTTCGGCAATTTGCTCGGCCGTTAAACGACCTCTATCTCCATACAATAAACGTACCGAGGCGGCAGAGTTAAAGGCAATGCCTCCACCTTCATACCGGTAAACATGAGCAGTTTCATCAGCAATTACTTCATCTAAAGGTTGGGTAAAACACTTAATAGCAATTTGATTGGTCATGGTACCCGATGGGCAAAACAGTCCAGCCTCCATACCAAAAACAGCTGCCAATTTGCGCTCAAGGGCGTTTACAGTTTCGTCTTCGCCATAAACATCGTCGCCAACTTGGGCGCTCCACATGGCTTCTAACATTCTCTTTGTGGGTTTTGTTACGGTATCGCTTCTTAAATCAACTTTCATTTTCATCGTTCAATGCATCTAATTTATCCTTTTATACCGAAGATTTTGAAAATATAATTCATAATTATGCCAATTAATGTATTTTAGCGTCAACCAATTCTAAAGTATACCATGATTATTATTGCCGACGGAGGTTCTACCAAAACAAGCTGGTGCTTATTAACCGATACTCAACAAAAAATTTATTTCAATACCGAAGGGTATAACCCCTATTTTTCGAGCACCGAATACATCATCAATTCGCTTAAAAACAACCTGCCTACCGATTTAGCGATAGCCGAAATTAGCGCACTGTACTATTATGGTGCCGGTTGCTCTACCGACGAAAAGGTAGGCATTGTGGTAAAAGCTATGCAAACGGTTTTTACAGCTGCCAAGGTGTACGTGGGCCACGATTTATTGGCTTCAGCCCGTGCCTTGCTAGGCAATAAAGCAGGCTTTGCCGCTATTTTGGGTACCGGCACCAATAGCTGTTTATACGATGGTAAAGACATTACCCTAAACATCGATTCGCTTGGGTATTTTTTAGGCGATGAAGGCAGTGGTTCCTTCATTGGCAAGCGCTTGCTTCGCGATTATATGAGAGGCTACATGCCCGAAAAGTTGAGCAAAATTTTCTTTGAAACCTATGGCTTAAGCCACGCAGATATTTTCGATAATTTATATAACAAACCCCTGCCAAACCGCTTTTGCGCTAGCTTTAGTAAGTTTATTTACGATAATAATAATTTTGCAGAGTACACTAGAGATGTGGTAGGTGAAGCTTTTACCGCCTTCTTTAACAACCTGGTTTCACATTATCCGAATTATAAGAACTACCCCCTAAATTGTGTGGGTTCGGTGGCTTATAATTTTAGAGATGTGTTGAGTGAAGTGGCTAGAAAATACGGCATGCAGGTGGGCAAAATTATTCGCTCACCTATAGACGATTTGGTGCAATACCACCAAGATTTCCATATTTCTTAAGTTTACAAAATTCCGTGTAAAGAAGCGCCTGGTTTACCAAAGCGCTCTATAGCTTTTTCTACCTCCGAATTTTTTTCTAGCACCGGTGCATGATGCGATTTTATCCGAGCATCTATAATCAATGGACCACCACAGCACCAATGTTTGTTTTCGTAATAGGTATTTACACCGTGAATATCGTGCGATGGGTTGCTTCGAGTAAAGGTTACCCACACAAAATTAGCCACGGTTTGGGCCGTAAAATCGGCATCGTTGCACAACACCATAAGCGGAAGGCTTTTTAATTCTTGTGTTTTCAAATGCGCATTCAATACTTCTATGTGCTTAGCCGTTTGGGTGGCATCGGTATAAGCCGGGGCTTGCACTGCCAATACTCCTGGCATAACCATTTTATACTTTTCAAAACCTTTAGGCAGACTAAAATTAGCTGGCAATTCGGTGCAAAGTGTTCTCTTTTTATCGCCGGCAACGGCAAAAACTACTTTAGATCCGGCATTTAAATCGCTACCGCTATAATCGAGCGTATCTATGGTGGTTTTGGTATAAAAATGAATGTCTCTGGTTAAATCGATGCGTTCCAACACGTGTTGTAAAAAGGCTTCCAAATTGTGAATATCCAAGTCGGGAGCATCTTCTTTGGCTGCAATAAATAGGTATTTAGCTAAACTGAGTTGGTTTTTACCTAAAATATGGTTGGCAATGGTGAGAATTTCTTGCGGCTTGCGCTCTTCTAAATAAGGTGTATAACGTTCGCTACCCAAAGCAAACAAGAGCGGGTGTACACCAGCGAAATCTACCGCATTTACGGCATGTAAACCCGGAATTTCTTTCGGAATGGCGGCACCGGTAAGTTCGTGAATCAGTTCGCCAAAGCTGGTATCTTCTTGCGGCGGGCGGCCTACTACCGTAAACGACCAAATGGGATTTTTACGGTGATATACCCGATGCACTTTTAGCAAAGGGAAAGGATGTTGCAAGCTGTAATAGCCCAAATGATCGCCAAAAGGACCTTCGGGTTTATTTTCCATGGGTTCCACGGTGCCGGTAATTACAAAGTCGGCATCAGCAGAAAGACAAAAACCTTCATCATCGTAGGTATAGCTAAAGCGACGTTTGTTGAGCGCTCCGGCGAAGGTCATTTCGGAGAGGCCCTCGGGCAAAGGCATTACTGCCGCCAAAGGGTGTGCAGGCGGACCACCTACAAAGATGCTCACTTTTAGGGGCTTGCCTAAAGCGTTGGCTTTGGTTTGGTGCACGCCAATACCGCGGTGCAATTGGTAATGCAAGCCAATTTCTTGGTTCAATATATAGTCGTTGCCCGCCAATTGAATGCGATACATGCCCAAATTAGCCTGCATAATTCCGGGCTGCTCGGGATCTTCGGTGTATACCTGCGGCATGGTGACAAAAGGACCACCATCTAAAGGCCAGTTGACTATTTGCGGAATATCGCTGATGTTGCATTGCGCAAATTCAATGGGTGTTTTACCCCATGCTTTGCGTGGCAAGGCCGAGAAAGCGGTTGTTGCTGCAGGCATATACGTGAAGGGGTGTTTAAGTGCTTCGAGTGGGTTATTTTTTAGCGTAACCAGTTGCTTGATGCGTGCTAAACTATCCCTAAACAAAAATTTAGAGCGCTCTAGGGTGCCGAACAAATTAGACAGTGCCGGAAATTTAGAGCCTTTAATGTTTTCGAATAGCAAGGCAGGGCCACCTTTTTCGTATACACGTAAATGTATAGCCGCCATCTCGAGGTGTGGATCTACCTCTTCGCTTACCCGAACTAAATGTCCGTGTTTTTCTAAATCGGCTACCGCCTCGGCTAAACTTTTATATCCCATTTGTGGGGTAAATTTCAGAAAAAATATTGGGGCTTGTGGAGAATCTTAGTAAAAATGACTGTTTTTTGATTTCATAGGCAAATAGGCCTATATTAGAAGGGTATACTCTATAAAGTAATTTTTAATTGAGGATATATAAGTTATTCGGCAGCTTATGACGACACACTACAACTATAGAATTAACAATACAACAAAATGTTTTTAATACTATTTATTTTTCCGCTGACAATTATTCTCTTAGTAATATGGGCAATTACTAGGAAAAAAATATTTGGAAAAATTCTAGGATATTTCTGGCTTGGTTTGTTTGGACTTTTTTGTCTTGGAACTATAATTAAACTTTTGACAGACAAAAAACAACTTGAAAAAGAAGATTACTTCGGAGAATATATTGTTAACCGTGACTATTTCCACGGCAGACAATCGGACTGGCAATACGACAATTTTAGATTTGAAATAAAAGAAAACGACTCTATCTACTTTCACGTTACAGACAAAGAAAAAATATTAAAAACGTTTCGGGGGACAATTACAACGACAAAACAATATGGTTCGGAACGCCTAATAATAAATATGGAGCAACCAACTCACCACATTATAACAAGTAACCCGACAACTTATCGAAGTGCTTGGAGCTTTTATTTAGTATTTTATTCTCCAAAATTTAACAATGTTTATTTCAAAAAAGGACAATGGAAACCACTCGACAAATAGACGATAGAAAATAAAGCCGACCACATAACAGCCGTTTGGCAAAAAAGCGGGTTCAGTGCTTCAATTTCCCGCCCGAACGCAAAGCCAAGTACTGTTAGCAAAAATTTTACCACTACGCATCAGATACAAAATCCGACCAAAGAAAATTTCAAAAAAAAATCGTCCAACTAATTAAACCTTTCTAATTTCAGAAAGTCTAAATTCAATAATTAAAAAAACAAAAATGAACAAAGTAAAGTTTTCAATTTTCGGATTAAGCCTTTTGGCTTTAAGTGTACTTATCTATTCTTGTAAGAAAGGTAGTATGTCCTCTGTTTCTACTGGTACTGTTGTTTCTACTGGTGCTGTTTCTGTTACAAGCGTAGTACAATCAAAATTCACAAGTGCAGTAACCATAACTACAAGTGGTAGTGGTAATACAACTAGCATTACGCTTAAAAGCAATGGATTGCCAGACCATAAAACGCCTTATTGGGGAGTTGGTAATGCCTTGTATGAAGCGTTTCCTTCAAGACATGCACCTAATGTAAATGCTACTATGATTGCCCAAAACTATTCAATGACCATTCCTTCAAATCCCAATGAAGCATCTTCCAAAGAAGCAACATCATTAGGGGAAATCGGTATGGCTTTAAACGGAGTAGCTCTTTTTAATGACAGAGAAGGTGGGAATATCCCTCTTGATGCGATGACAGTAACAACTTTGGATGCTTCAGGTGCACATCCAGCACCTCAAAAAAACTATCATTACCATACTACAGGTAAGTACACTTCGGCAGACGATGCAAAATTGATTGGATTTTTGCGTGATGGCTTTCCTATTTATGGTAGAAAAGATACCACAGGCGTTTATCCAACTTTAGATGCATATGGTGGACATTCAGGACCAACACAGAATTTTCCCAACGGCATTTATCACTATCATGCATCAAATGTAAATTATTTAAATACAGGATATTATATTTTAAAAGCCGGTAGTTACTATGGTACTAAAGGAACTTTCACTAACTAAGTTTTCTTTCTACATTTTTTGCATTTTTACTTTTGGCTGTTCTCATCCAAAAGAGGATAAAGCAATACATGTTTTTGAAAATATTGACGTTTCGAAAATTCCAAATGATACTGTTTTTGGAAACAATACAAGTATAAAATTGCAGAATGGGGTTTATTACTTTGGTAGTAAACCCTATTCGGGTTTTATAATAGACGTATATGAAACCGATACTATAAAAAGTGTTGGTTCTTATTTTAAAGGAAAACAACACGGTACAACCAAAACATTTTTCCCAAATGGCAAATTAGAAACGCTTCGAAATTATAGAAATGGAATAGGTTATGGACAACATGTAGGCTATTGGGGAAATGGAAACAAGAAATTTGATTTTGTATATTTTAACGACAAACGGGAAGGGATACAAAAGCAATGGTATGAAAGCGGAAATCAATATTATGAATTAAGTTTTACTGACGACCGAGAAAATGGCATGCAAAAGGCGTGGCGTGAAAACGGAAAACCCTACATTAATTACGAGGTAAAAGATGGCGTAAGATATGGGCTTCAAAAGTCAGCATTGTGTTATACTTTAAAAGATGAAAAACTAAAATGAAATATTTTTATTTAACTCTTTATGTATTAATAATGGTTTCGTGTAAGGAAAATAAAAAACAACTTCCTTATTACGACACCCCAGATTTTACGCCAAAATGGGAAATGTCTAATGAAAGTACATTTCATAAAATCAGACCCTTCAAACTCATAAATCAAGAAAATCAACCCTTCACAGAAAAAGATATTGAAGGGGAAATATGTGTGGTGGATTTCTTTTTTACGACTTGCCCAGGCATTTGCCTTAAAATGACAAACAGTATGACAGACATACAAACAGAATTTATCAATGATAATGAAGTATTGTTATTGTCTCATAGTGTAACCCCCGAAAAAGATAGTGTATCCGTTTTAAAACAATATGCGAAAGACAAAAAAGTTGATTTTAAAAGATGGAAACTTTTGACAGGCGATAAAAATGAAATCTATGATTTGGGACGCAAATATTATTTTGTAGAAGAAGACGAAGGCATTAGAAAAAGTAACGATGTTTTTTTACATACCGAAAATTTCATACTTATTGACAAGCAAAGGCATATTCGTGGAATTTACAACGGACTTGACCCAAATAGTATCCAAAATTTAATACAAGACATTAAAGAATTGAAAGCTGAATAGTACATAACAACGAGAGCACAAGATGGGTTTGGCAAAATGGGGGCTGAAGTGCGGAATTCAACGGCAGTTTTTCAATTGAATATTAGTAATAAATTCAGCTTTAGTGCTTCGATTTCCCGCACCTTCGCCAAGCCCAAAAACGTTATAGGCAAAGCTATATTCGCCCATTGATTTAAAATTTATGAAAGAGAATTCAACTTCGTTTACTAATTCAAGAACAAGTAAAATAGTCTTTATTCTGAGCATCATTGTGGCTGGATATTGGTGGTTGGGGCAGTTCATAAATGTATATAATTCTGCTTTAGGTGGTGCCATCTTTGAGATACTGTGGCTTCCCGCTCTAGCTATGTTATTTATCCTGCCAATACTTTCTCTGATGTTAGTGGTAAAAGAAAAGTTTAGTGTCAGATCACTTTATATCTATGCTATGCTTATTAGTATAACTACTATTTTGTTTATGGTTTTTAGTAAATAACCGCAACATTAGTAGCGTATGAAAAAAGCTAAGTAGGTAACAGCCACCCCAAAGAATGCAAAAGTCATCCGTAAGCGTGCAATACCCGCCCGGAAGCATGCAACAACCGTAAGTAGTCGTGCGAAAGTCATCCGGAGCGGTGGAATATCCATCTGGAGCGGTGCAACATCCATCCGAAGTGGTGCAAAATCCGTCCGAAGTGGTGCAACATCCATCCGAAGCCGTGCAACAATCATCCGGAGCCGTGCAAGAGTCATCCGAAGCAGTGCAAAACCCGTCCGGAGCCGTGCAAGAGTCATCCGAAGCAATGCAACATGCGTACGGAGCAGTGTAATAATCATCCGAAGCAGTGAAACACCCACCCGAAAGCCTAGAAGAATAAAAAGCAACAGCCCGGCAGAACGGCGGGCCAGCGTAAAGGCCTGTGGGCAGAAGCATCGTTCTGCCTTGATTTTTAATTCCTTTTTGATCAAGCAAAAAGGTAAAACAAGCATTTAAAAGAATACAAAAACCACGGCCCGACCAAACGGCGGGCCTTTTTTCTTTTGTTATTTTCTTTCTTCAGCTTTTGGTTCTTGATAAAAAGGGATTAACTTTGAATTCCCTGCCGGTTTTGGCGGCGGAGCCTTAGCTGTCATTCAGGAAGAATCCAAAAACCTTAGCGCCAATAAAAAAAACCTAAAGATAGGAGAGCGAACAGTATAAAAATTACAACATAGACAGACCATATGCTTTTCAACTCATTAAACTTTGCGATATTCTTACCGATTGTTTTTATACTTTATTGGTTTGCGACAAAAGGAAATTTAAGACTCCAAAATATTTTACTGCTCGTTTCAAGTTACTTTTTTTATGCTTGTTGGGACTGGCGGTTTATGTTTTTACTAATCTTCTCAACCTTATTAGACTACTTTACAGGTATTAAAATACACGAAGCTGCAAACCAAAGAAAGAAATTGTTTTGGTTGTGGCTCAGTATTGGAATTAACTTAGGTTTTCTTGGCGTTTTTAAATACTACAACTTTTTTGCTGCTTCATTTGCAGATGGACTATCACTATTGGGTTTTAAAGCAAATTTAGGTTCTTTAGAAATTATATTACCTGTAGGCATTTCTTTTTATACTTTTCATGGTTTGTCTTATGTTATTGATATCTATAAAAGCAGAATTAAACCTGAAAGAAACTTTATTGACTATTCTGTTTTTGTCAGCTTTTTTCCTTTGCTTGTAGCAGGGCCAATAGAAAGAGCACAGCATCTTTTACCTCAAATTCTCAAAAAAAGGGAGTTCGATTATACGAAAGCAGTAGATGGCTTACGACAAATATTGTGGGGTTTATTCAAGAAAATCGTCATAGCCGACAACTGTGCCGAATTCGCGAATACCATTTTCAATAATTCTTCTGAATATCCAGGAAGTACACTTGTTTTGGGAGCACTATTTTTTACATTTCAAATCTATTGTGACTTTTCAGGTTACTCCGATATTGCATTAGGTACAGCTCGATTATTTGGGATAGACCTTTTAAGAAATTTTGCTTTCCCGTATTTCTCACGAGACATTGCCGAATTTTGGAGACGATGGCATATTTCGCTATCTTCTTGGTTTAAAGACTATCTCTATATCCCATTAGGTGGTAGTAAAGGTGGAATGTGGATGAAGATTCGGAATACTTTTATCATTTTTATTGTCAGCGGTTTTTGGCACGGTGCGAATTGGACTTTTATTTTTTGGGGTGCATTAAATGCGATATACTTTTTACCACTTCTATTGACAAACAACAACCGGAATAACTTAGAAATAGTAGCAAAAGGAAAATTATTACCGAGCGTAAAAGAACTTTTACACATGTTGCTAACTTTTGCATTAGTTGTATTTGCATGGATATTTTTTAGAGCAGAAAATATAGGTCATGCTTTCAGCTATATTTCAGAGATTTTATCTGCCTCATTTTTTACAATGCCAAAAATTAATGAAATGGGTACTGCACTTTCAACATTAATACTTATTGTAATTTTTGTATTAATTGAATGGCAAGGTCGAGAAGGTCAATATGCAATTTCGCATATAGGACAAAGTTGGAATAGACCATTAAGATGGACATTTTATGCATTAATCATTTTTGCAATCGGTATGTTTACCCATTCAGTCGAATCGCCATTTATCTATTTTCAGTTTTAATGATTTTAAATGAAAAAACTCATTTCCAATACACTTTTATTTATTCTATTTGCATCATTATTGTACATACCATTTTTATTTGCTTGGGGGCGTTACGCTCCATCATGGTTTAAACCAAATATTAATTATCGTATTGGATCATATGGACATATGTACTCAAGGTTATCTGAGATAAAAAATTATAAAGACATAGATATTTTATTTTTAGGGTCATCTCATACATATAGGGGTTTTGATACAAGAATTTTTTTAGATAGTGGATATAAAACATTTAATTTAGGTTCTAGTGCTCAAACACCTGTGCAAACAAAAGTATTGCTCAGCAGGTATTTAGAAAGCTTAAATCCAAAGTTGGTAATTTATGAAGTATATCCAGCTACATTCAACATGGACGGTGTTGAATCATCTTTAGATATAATTGCTAATGATATAAATGATTCACATTCTTTAGAAATGGCATTAAAAATCAACAATATAAAAACATATAATACACTAATTTATGGGTTCATTCGTGATTTACTTGGATTAAATAGTTCTTTTTCTGAACCAACAATAAAAGGAAATGATAAATATATATCCGGTGGTTACGTCGAAAAAGAATTAGGCTTTTATAAACCAACAGCATTTGTAAAGAAAAAAATCTCTTTAAGAGATTATCAACTAGAATCTTTTTCTGAGGTAGTACAACTGATAAAAAATAAAAATATTGAATTAATGTTAGTATATGCACCAATTACAAAGGTTAATTATGATAGTTATAGTAACACTACTTATTTTGACAGCATAATGAAGAGGTATTCAAATTATTATAATTTTAATGAAATAATTGCCTTAAATGACACACAACATTTTGATGATGCTCATCATTTAAACCAAAATGGTGTTAACATATTCAATAAAAAACTAATTGAATTATTGAATGAAGATAAAGCACGAACACACAACCGCGTGTATAAGAAATAGCGGTTTGACATGCTTAAATTCAAGTGCAGTGCCCCTATTTGGCTTTAGTGGTAGGTTGACAGTTTTGTGCCCTGAAATCCCGCACGAACGCAAAGCCGAAAAACGTTAAGAACATTGCTAGGACGTCTAAAGCCTGCCGCAGTCGCCCGAAGCAATGCAACAGCAACCACCAAAAAGCTCAATTTTACATAAAATAAACAATCCCACACAAAGTTGTATTGGCTAAAAATCGTAATATTACGGTGATGGAATACACGCATAAAAAAGGATTTGCATTTAAAACTTATGAGGCTCCTTTTATTGCTCCGTTCGATAAACTATTCGACATATTTAAGGAACTTATTGTACACACCTCAGGCGACTTTGATGAAGCCATTGATTGGCTACGGGCGCTGGATAAGGAATATAAACTCACCGATGAAAAGTATACCATTGATGATTTTATTGAAGACCTTAAACAAAAAGGCTACATCAAACAAGAAGTAAATCCCGATGGCACCGGTGGAATGTCTATTACCTCTAAAACCGAACGGGAAATACGCCAGGCAGCCCTCGACCAGATTTTTGGTAATTTAAAAAAATCGGGCACCGGCAATCACAAAACAAAATATGCCGGTAACGGCGACGAGCAAACCGGCGAATTTAGAGCCTATACCTTTGGCGACTCCCTAGAAAGTATTTCGCTTACCGAAAGTTTGCGCAATGCACAAATAAATAATGGGGTAGACCATTTTACCCTTACCGAAAATGACCTGGTAGTGGAAGATGCCCAATACAAGGCGCAAATGAGTACTGTGCTTATGATCGACATTAGCCATAGCATGATCTTATACGGTGAAGATAGAATTACACCTGCAAAAAAAGTTGCCATGGCGTTGGCCGAACTAATCACCACCCGTTACCCAAAAGACACCCTCGATATTTTGGTATTTGGAAATGATGCCTGGTCCATCGCCATTAAAGACCTCCCCTATTTAACAGTGGGACCTTACCATACCAATACTGTTGCTGGTTTACAATTGGCCATGGATATTCTGCGCCGAAAAAGAAATACCAATAAACAAATTTTTATGATCACCGATGGTAAGCCCAGTTGTGTGAAAGAAAAAGATGGAAGGTATTATATGAATAGCAACGGACTCGACCCTTATATTGTAGAACAATGTTATAATCAGGCGCAACAGGCTCGTAAACTGCATATACCTATTACCACTTTTATGATTGCCCGTGATGCTTATCTACAGCAGTTTGTAGATAATTTTACAGCAGCCAATCAGGGCAAAGCATTTTATACAGGATTAAAAGGATTAGGTGAAATGATCTTTGAAGATTATGAAACCAATAGAAAAAAGAAATTAAAATAATGAATATGAAAATTGAAAATATAAATACCTTAGGTGAATTAAAAAAAGCGGGTTATGTTTCAAAAAGCATCAAAGATGAATTAAGGCATAATTTAAGGAAGAAAATAAAATCGGGCAAAACTGTTTTTGAAGGGGTGCATGGTTTTGAAAATACAGTGATTCCAGAATTGGAAAGAGCTATTTTATCGCGTCATAACATTAACCTGCTAGGGTTACGCGGACAAGCAAAAACAAGGCTAGCCCGAAAGATGATAGAATTGTTGGATGAATATATGCCAATAGTAGAAGGCTCCGAAATAAACGATGATCCGTTGAATCCGATTTCGCGATATGCCAAAGAATTGATTGCCGAAAAAAAAGAGGATACACCTATTAGTTGGATACATAGGAACGATCGGTTTTTTGAAAAACTAGCAACTCCCGATGTAACCGTTGCCGATATAATTGGAGATGTTGACCCTATTAAAGCCGCTAACTTAAAATTATCATACGCCGATGATAGAGTGATCCACTATGGAATGATACCCAGAGCCAACCGTTGTATTTTTGTGATCAACGAATTGCCTGACTTACAAGCAAGGATACAAGTGGCCTTGTTTAATATTTTGCAAGAAGGAGATGTACAAATAAGAGGATACAAAGTTCGACTTCCACTGGATATGCAATTTGTGTTTACCGCTAACCCCGAAGATTATACCAATAGAGGAAGCATTGTTACTCCATTAAAAGACAGGATAGGCTCACAAATACTTACACATTATCCCGAAACAATTGCAATAGCCAAAATAATAACAGCGCAAGAAGCTAAATTGAATGAAGATCAGTCGAACACTGTATATGTGCCAGCGTTGGCAAAAGATATTTTAGAGCAAATAAGTTTTGAAGCTCGTGAAAGTGAATTTGTAGATAGCAAAAGTGGCGTGAGTGCTCGTATGAGTATTACGGCTTACGAAAACTTAATTAGTACCGCCGAACGTAGAGCATTAAAATTAGGTGTAAAAAGAACCACGGTTCGTTTAGCCGACTTCATGGGCGTTATACCTGCTATAACCGGCAAGGTTGAATTGGTATACGAAGGTGAACAAGAAGGAGCCGCAATGGTTGCACAAAAATTAATTGCCGATGCGGTATCTACCTTGTTCCCCACCTATTTCCCAAAAATTGGGAAATTAGAAAAGGACCCAAGTAAAAGTGCATATGCTGACATTATAGACTGGTTTGAAAATGAACCCGGCTTAGAATTGTTAGATGATGCTACGGATGAAGTGTATAAAAAGGAACTGGATTCGGTAAAACCATTAAACGAACTGATAAAAAAATACCAGCCAGAAACAAGCAAAGAAGATACCTACTTTTTAAAAGAGTTTGTCCTTTGGGCATTGGTTGAATATAAAAAACTAAGCAAGGATAGATTTGTAGAAGGATTTCAATTTAGTGACCTGTTTACGAGGTAATGATGATGTGCTAAAATTTGTAAACCAATTAGATTGCAACTATGGTTTATTTTACCATAAATGTTTGGCTAGATGGTTTTACATATCTTCGCTATATTTAAATTAGCTAATCAACCTGATGTTAAATTATTTAAAAAAATACTATGGAAAATCTCTTAAGTCTAGCACAACTAGTTTTGGCATTGTCTGTTGCCTATGTTTGGATTTTTAGGTACGATAACGTTGTTAAAGAATTCAAACAATTTGGATTAAATGACTTAACCCGGAATTTTGTAGGAGCAACTAAAATTGCACTAGCAACATTGCTTGTTGCAGGTATTTGGTATCCATCCTTAGTCCAAATCTCTTCAGTACTTATGGGGCTGTTTATGATAGCAGCTCAATATTTCCATTTCAAAATTAAAAATCCATTTAGTAAACACCTACCCTCTCTAATACTGTTGTTGCTGTGCGTAATTATTGCATTAAAATCAATTCAATAATTCATACATGTCTGTAAAAACAATTTGTGTCTTAATATCCAGTTTGTCATTCTATGCTTATGTAGCTTCCTATTTCATGTCACCCCATATGAAAAACGAATTCAAACGGTTTAATTTAGAGAAACTTGGTTTATTAACCATAGTCTTAGAGTTTTTGGGAGCTACAGGTTTACTAGTTGGCCTAACATTCAGCCCCATTTTAACAATTGCATCTTTCAGCCTTGGTCTTCTTATGTTGTGTGGTTTAATCGTGAGATTGAAGATGAAAGATAGTATCTGGATTTCATCGCCAGCTATTTTTTACATGTGCTTAAATTTTTATATATTCTGGCTTCAATAAGATAATTTACAATTAACACTCATCAAGACCTACTCAGCCTATAACTTCGGTTTAACACTATGGCGGCTGAAATACTTCTTTAAAATCTTTATTTTTCACATCCATCTCAAAAACTTTCGGGATGATGAAAATTACTATCTTTATTAAGTAGAAAAAATTTTAAAAAACCTAAGCACCAAATTGTAAACCCAAAAAACAATACTATGAACGTATCGAAACTCTTGGAAAACCTGTATCAAAAGCTTCTTTCAAAAAAAACTAAGGAAAAAAGTGAACGGGTTATCTTATGGATTGCTCTTGTGAGTTTTATCCTTCACTTGGTACTAATTGGATTGATCCATTTTAATATTATTGCTATTGATGAGCCCTCAAACCTATTAAAAAATCCTATTGCGGCCATTTATACCCCTTTTTCGTTTATATTGGTTTATGAGGTGTACCTTTTAATTTACTACCTCCCCAAATCAACTTCTACGTATATCTCTAAGCAATATGAAATTATTGCGCTCATTATTATTAGACGATTGTTCAAAGACCTTTCCGATTTATCACTTACGTCTAATTGGTTTAACACTAAAAATGATTTGCAGTTTACCTATGATTTAGTAGCATCAATTTTATTATTCTATTTAATTTATCTGTTCCATATTCAAAAAAGCAAAGTATATAGAACGAATGAAAATAGTGAAGCCCATTCTTTAAGTATTTCAAAATTTATTAACGCAAAAAAATGGATAGCTACAGCCTTAGTTCCTACACTTGTAGTTATTGCGCTCTATTCTTTCTTCAATTGGAGTATTGGTATCTTTCAACCGCTTGAAAGCAATGCTATTTCTTTCCAAAACATCAATAATATCTTCTTTGAACAGTTCTTCAATATTTTAATTATTGCCGATGTAATACTTTTGTTATTTTCATTTTTTCACACAGACGAGTTCCACAAAGTCATTCGAAACTCGGGGTTTATTATTTCAACTATATTAATTCGAATTTCTTTTTCTGTTAGTGGTATCATGAATACGGTATTAATTGTTTCTGCTATTTTATTCGGACTTTTAATACTTTTCATTCATAATAAATTTGAAAAGCAGTTGGCAAAGAAAACTTAAGAATAAAAAAACAACAAACCGTTAATATGGACTTCATAATTTTATATGTTTAAAGATAAATACGGCATAGAATGTATGGTAGATTTTAACCCTAACTATCAAGTAAATTTTAAACAAATTTTTATACCTTCACTAAAAAAATAATCGATTTATGCGTGGAGAAATGGCAACCTACGGCCGCATATTAATGTATGTGATACCCGTATTTTTTACCCTTGTTGTTGCAGAAAAATGGTACGGCTGGTATTGGAAAAAAAAGTCTTTTAGGCTATTAGATACCATATCTAGCCTAAGTTCGGGCTTTACCAACACCATAAAAGATGCATTAGGTTTAACCGTGGTTATACTAAGTTATAAATACATGGTTAGCCATTGGGCATTATTTCAGTTAGAGTCTAGTGTGGCCATGTATATCATCACATTTATTGTGATTGACTTTTACGGCTATTTTAGCCACCGATGGGCGCACAGCATTAATTTTTTATGGAATAAACACGCCATTCATCACAGTAGCGAAGAATTCGATTTGGCCTGTGCCTTAAGGCAATCTATTTCGGTATTTATTAATTTATTTACCTTTTTATTATTACCTGCAGCATTGCTGGGCGTACCTGCCAAAGTAGTGGCATTGGTTACACCCATTCAGTTGTTTATGCAATTTTGGTACCATACCACCTACATTGGCAAAATGGGTTTCCTAGAAAAAATACTTGTTACCCCTTCACACCATAGGGTACACCATGCTATTAATCCAGAATATGTAGATAAAAACCACGGACAAATTTTTATTATTTGGGATAAACTTTTCGGAACATTTCAAGAAGAACTGCCCAACGTACCACCGGTTTATGGTAGTACAAGGCCCGTAAAAACCTGGAATCCCGTAAAAATTAATTTCCTGCATCTACGCTTATTAATACTCGATGCCT
>CAMCMG010000007.1:0-45381 GCA_945875895.1 Sphingobacterium thalpophilum
TTTATCTTTAATTTGACGAACCCGTTCACGAGTCAAATTGAATTTCTCTCCAATTTCTTCTAATGAAAGTGGTTGGCTGGTACTTAAACCGAAAAATAAAACCACTATTTCACGCTCTCTATCAGTCAAAGTAGATAAAGAACGACGAATTTCTTCAGAAAGAGATTCGTCAATTAAATTGCTATCGGTTTCTGGATCTTTGTTTTCTAATACGTCTAATAAAGTGTTTTCTTCTCCTTGCACAAAGGGGGCATCCATAGAAACATGGCGGCCAGAATTGCTCAACGTATCCGAAATTTTTTCTACCGTGGTTTCCAACATATCGGCTAATTCTTCCGGAGATGGCTCACGCTCGTATTCTTGTTCTAGTTTTGAGAAGGCCTTGCTAATTTTACTTAACGAGCCTACTTGGTTTAAGGGCAAACGCACAATACGGCTTTGCTCGGCAATGGCCTGCAAAATGGATTGTCGAATCCACCAAACTGCATAAGAGATAAACTTAAACCCTTTGGTTTCATCAAAACGTTTAGCAGCTTTAATCAAGCCCAAATTTCCTTCGTTAATTAAATCGCCTAGAGTTAAGCCTTGGTTTTGGTATTGTTTTGCAACCGATACCACGAAACGTAAATTGGTCTTGGTTAAGCGCTCTAAGGCAGCTTGGTCACCCTCACGAATTTTCTGGGCTAAAATTACTTCCTCTTCGGCGGTAATTAAATCAACTTTACCAATTTCGTGCAAATACTTATCAAGTGATTGCGATTCACGGTTGGTAATGGATTGGGTAATTTTGAGTTGTCTCATCTATGGAAATTGGTGCTGTTATTTTTTTTTAACAAGTAGCAAAGTTAACATTATAACGTCGAAAAATCGAGTTTTTTTGTGCTTTTTGGTAAAATTTTAGCAATAATTCGGGTATTTATACCCTCACAAAAATCGTTCCAAATAACTATTTTTGGCACTTTTTAGAATAATTTGTTAAATCAGATTGCGATCTTTGAACCAAACATCATCGGGTTGCACATCAAAGGCATCCATTTGCGCCAAAAGATCAACCACCTTGTCGTTACTCAATACCAAGTCACGATTTATGGGTTTCAAGAATTTCTGCTCCACCATTACGTCTAATTGGGCTAATAATGGATTGTAAAATCCGCCTACATTTAACAAGCCAATAGGTTTATGGTGCAACCCTAATTGCAACCAAGTAAGTACCTCAAAAAACTCTTCCATGGTGCCGTAACCTCCTGGGAGGGTAATTACTCCATCGGATAAATCGGCCATTTTTTGCTTGCGTTCGTGCATGTTTTGGGTAATAATAAGCTCGGTAAGACCTTCGTGGCCAACTTCCTTATTCATCAAAAATTGCGGAATTACACCAATCACTCTGCCACCATTTTTCAACACTTCATCGGCTAGTAAACCCATCAGTCCTACTCTTCCACCACCATAAATTAGGGTAATATCTCGTTTGACCAATTCATTTGCCAAGTCATTTATAACAGCTAAAAGTTGGGGATCTCCATTAAAATTAGAGCCGCAAAAAACACAAATACTCTTCATGTTATCTAGAATAATTTGGCGCTTCTTTGGTAATGGCAATATCGTGTGGATGACTTTCGCGAATACCCGAGGCTGTAATGCGTACAAATTGCGCTTCTTGTAATTCATCGATTGTTGCTGCTCCGCAATATCCCATGCTAGCTTTTAAACCACCAATAAATTGATACGTTACTTCGGCCAAACTACCTTTAAAAGGCACTCTACCTACAATACCTTCGGGTACTAATTTCTTTATATCATCTTCAACATCTTGGAAATAACGGTCTTTGGAGCCTTGTTCCATGGCTTCAATAGAACCCATTCCACGGTACGATTTAAACTTACGTCCTTCGTAAATAATAGTTTCACCCGGCGATTCTTCTACTCCGGCAAATAAAGAACCTGCCATAATGGTACTAGCACCTGCTGCAATGGCTTTTGCAATATCTCCAGTGTGTTTAATTCCGCCATCGGCAATTACCGGCACGCCTGTACCCTTTAAAGCCTTAGCACATTCGTATACGGCATACAGCTGCGGAACGCCCACACCAGCAATAATACGAGTAGTACAAATAGAACCCGGACCAATACCTACTTTCACGGCATCGGCTCCTGCATCGGCTAGGGCTTTTGCAGCAGCTCCGGTGGCAATATTACCTGCAATTACTTGCAAATTCGGGTATTTTGCTTTTACTTCTTTAAGTTGATTAATTACACCTTTTGAGTGGCCATGAGCCGTATCAATAGCAATTACATCTACTCCAGCTTTTACCAAAGCAGCTACCCGATCCATCGTATCGGCGGTTACACCTACGGCAGCACCTACACGTAAGCGACCTTGTTCGTCTTTACAGGCTTTGGGAAAGTTTTTAAATTTTTGAATATCCTTAAAGGTGATTAATCCCACCAAAATACCTTTGGCATCTACAATGGGAAGTTTTTCAATTTTATAATCCTGAAGTATTACTTCTGCTTGTAAAAGTGTTGTGCCTAGCGGAGCGGTAACCAAGTTTTCTTTGGTCATTACCTGGCTCACGGCTTTCGTCATGTCTTTTTGAAAACGTAAATCTCTATTGGTGATAATACCTACTAATTTTTTATCGGTATTGATTACCGGAATGCCACCAATTTTAAATTCTTTCATTATTTGGAAAGCATCGCTTACCAAAGCCTCTTCAGAAAGGGTGACCGGATCTTGAATCATGCCACTCTCCGAACGTTTTACTTTGCGTACCTCATCGGCTTGGGCCTGAATAGACATATTTTTATGCAGCATGCCTAAACCTCCTGCCTGGGCAATAGCAATTGCTAAACCAGATTCAGTAACGGTATCCATAGCCGCAGAAACGATAGGAATATTTAAACGAATGGACCGAGTGAGCCAAGTAGAAGTGTCCACTTCACGGGGCAATACTTCAGAATAAGCTGGGATTAAAAGTACGTCGTCGTAGGTGAGTCCTTCGGCAACAAATTTTTGTGGATCGAGCGCCATAGCAAATACTATTAGGTGATATTATTTGCCAGGCAAAGCTATCGTATTTTTCTGAAAATGAAGAATTTATTGTTTACCAACAATCACTTTTTCTAATTTATCGAACTGAAGGTAGGTATTGGCCAATTCTAGTAGTTTTTGCGGACTAATGGTGCGCACCGTTTGTGCATAACGTTCGTAATACGAGGCATCCAACCCAAAGAAATAGGTGTTTTTAAACTTATCGGCATGAGAAAACGCATTTTCTAAACTACCCAACAAAGAGCCCAGCATATAATTACGTACCAAAGCCAATTCTCCTTCCGATATCAATTCGGTACGGAGCAGTTTCATTTCTTTTTCAATTTCGGCCATGGCCGCGGTACATACATCGGCTCCAACTTCGGTGGAAATAAAGAAATATCCCGCATCTTTTAACGAAGAAATACCCGAACCAATGCCGTAGGTATAGCCTTTATCTTCGCGAATATTGGCCATTAATCGTGAACCGAAATAACCTCCAAAAATGGTGTTTAATACTTGTAAAGCAGGGAAATCGGGATGGATGCGGTTGATAGCCAACTGACCTAAACGTAAAGCCGATTGGAGGGCATCGGGGCGTTCTAAAAAATGTGTACTTCCACTACCTGGCGCAAAAGAAAATTCATTTTTTACACCTGCAGTGCTTTCCTCCCATGCAGTCCCAAAGGTGGCATTTATGCTATATAAGGTAGCTTCAGAAACTTTACCAGAAGCTATTATAGTACAATTAGACGGTTGGTAGGCTTTTTTATAATAATCGAGCAAATCGCTAGGCTTTAATTTCTCGTAGTCTGTGTATAGCGGAGCATGGCCATAGAGCGTATTACCAAACAACACCTGGTTAAATGAACGCCGAGCCAATACATCATTTTTCTCTAAGCTTACACTCAATTTTTGTTGTTGATTGCGCACAAAGGTTTCAATTTCTGCTTGTGGGAAAATGGCATCGGTTAAAATTTCGCGAAGCAAAGGCAAAACCGACGACAAATGTTTAGTAAGTGTATACAGCACTACACTCGATTGATCATAGGAATAGTCTTTTTGCAGAAATGCACCGTAATAATCGAACTTTTCGGCCAATTGGGAGGCTGTATAGTTTGAGGTGCCCTCTTGCAAGAGCGCATTGACAGTAAAGGCTTGTAAAGGCTTAGCGGTATTCCAAGCTACGTTATCAAAAATAAGCTCAATACGCAACAAATCTTGCTCTCCGGCATCCACAAAAAATAAGGGAATTCCGTTATCTAGTGTATGGCATTCTGCTTTTAGAATATCTATATGTTCTACCTGTTTAAATGCAGGTGCTAGCGTTCTATCCATATTAATTTTTGGCTAAATAGCTTAAGGTTGATGAATTTTCTTTACGGAAAATTTGCTGTGCTTGTTCTTGAATTTCTTGGGCACTTACCGCCAAGTACTTTTCAGTTTCGTGGTTTAAGTCTTCGGCATTACCAAGCAATTCGAAATAAGCCAAATTCATGGCCTTGTCTAAAAGGCTCATTTCAGCAAATTCCATGGTAGATTCCATTTTATTTTTAACCTTAGCCAGCTCATCTTCTCCCACAGACTCGTTTTTTAATCGATCGAGTTCTTGCCAAATGGATGCTTCTGCTTTTTCCATAGATACCCCGGGAGCTGGCTTTCCTTCTACAACAAATAAACCGGGATCGATGCTCCCCAAATGGTAGGCATTGATATTTGAAAATAGTTGTTGCTCTTTAAGTAGGCTGCGATACAACCTAGATGAATTCCCTCGAGATAGAATATCGGAAAGCAAATCGGCAGCATAATAACCGGCATCTTGACGTGCAGGCATATGAAACGCCATGTACAAGGCATTTAATGGCACCTTAGCTTCAACTATTTGTCGTTTTTCTTGTAACTGGGCTGGCTCTTGCGGCAAGTTGCGTATAGGTTTTATGCCCGAAGGTATCGATCCAAACCACTGATCTACCAATTTCTTAACCTCTGCTGTTTTTACCGCACCAGCTACTACCAAAATAGCGTTAGATGGCACGTAAAAGGTGTTAAAAAAGGCTTTCACATCTTCCATTTTTGCCTCTTCAATTTGAGCTAAGTTTTTACCAATAGTTGCCCACTGATAGGGATGTTTTTCATAGGCCAAAGGGCGCATTTTTAGCCAAACATCGCCATATGGTTGATTTAAATAACGTTGTTTAAACTCTTCGCAAACCACATTTTTTTGCACTTCGAGGCTTTTTTCAGAAAAAGCCAGACTCAACATGCGGTCGCTCTCTAGCCAACAAGCCGTTTCTAAATTTACAGCCGGCAGTGTAATATAATAATTAGTAATATCGTTACTGGTAAAGGCATTGTTTTCGCCCCCTACTCGTTGCAAGGGCTCATCGTAAGACGGAATATTTACCGACCCTCCGAACATCAAATGCTCAAATAAATGGGCAAAACCAGTTTGGTTGGGGTTTTCATCACGGGCACCTACATCGTATAAAACATTAAGCACCGCCATCGGGGTAGTAAAATCTTCGTGTACCAACACCTGCAATCCGTTGGCTAAAGTAAATCGTTCGAAAGAAACCATAGGCTAAAATAGAGCATAAATATACGCAATTTAGAGGCTTATGGAGAAGATTTGCGCCAATAATCATCAGGGCTTGGTCATAAATAAAGGCAAAGTATAGGAGCTAAAAAAATCAACTGTATCTTTGTAGGCATATGAACGTAGCAGATTTATTGAGCCGGGCTTTACAATTCGAATTCTTAAGCCAAGAGGAAGGAGTTTTTTTATTCAAAGAAGCGCCAACCGCCGATTTGATGTACACGGCCAATGAATTGCGCAAAAAACAAGTGCCGCACAATAAGGTAACCTGGATTATAGACCGCAATGTAAATACTACCAATGTGTGTATTGCTAATTGCAAATTCTGCAATTTTTTTCGTCGCCCAGGCCACGAAGAAAGCTACATAACCGACATTGAAACCTATAAAATTAAAATTGAAGAAACCTTTAGATATGGTGGAGAGCAATTATTATTACAAGGTGGCCACCACCCAGATTTAGGCTTGGCCTTTTATGTCGATTTATTTAAAGAACTTAAAAACTTATATCCCAATTTAAAACTGCACGCTTTAGGCCCACCCGAAATTGCGCACATTGCCAAGCTTGAAGGTATAAGCCACACCGAGGTGCTAAAGACCTTAATGGAGGCCGGTTTAGACAGTTTACCGGGAGCTGGTGCCGAAATTTTGAACGATCGTGTTCGCCGATTAATTTCTAAAGGGAAATGCGGTGGTCAAGAATGGTTAGATGTGATGAGAGCGGCCCATCAATTAAACTTAACAACATCTGCTACCATGATGTTTGGACATATAGAAACTCTAGAAGAGCGTTTTGAACATTTGGTATGGATACGCCAAGTACAAGCGGAAAAACCAGCCGATGCAGAAGGTTTTTTGGCCTTTATACCTTGGCCTTTTCAGGATGATGGCACCTTACTTAAAAAGGTACGGGGCATTACCAATCAGGTTAGTGGCGATGAATATGTACGCATGTTGGCCTTAAGCCGCATCATGTTACCCAATGTAAAAAACATTCAAGCATCGTGGCTTACCGTGGGTAAACAAGTAGCTCAAATGTGTTTGCATGCTGGTGCAAACGATTTTGGATCAATTATGATTGAAGAGAATGTAGTTTCAGTAGCAGGCGCTCCACATCGGTTTACCGCAAATGGCATCCAAGAAGCTATTAAAGAGGCTGGTTTTGAGCCGCAACTGCGCAATCAACAATACGATTTCATTTCCCTGCCTAAGCAAATTGAAGAACAAATCATAAACTATTAGGGGTGTTGAATAGACTAGACTTACATATAGAAGCGCTCATTTTCGCCTCTGAGCAAAGTATCGGAATAACCGATTTAAAAGCCATCTGCGAAGCAGCCTTTGAGAGACCTATTGAGGAAAAAGAAATCATAACGAGTATTGCTGCCATTAAAGAGAAATACGACAGTCCGAACTTGGCTATAGAATTGGTAGAAGTTGCCAATGGGTATTTATTTCTAACTAGAAAAGATTTTCATTCAAGCATCAACCAATTACACCTGCACCGAGCCAAGAAAAAATTAAGCCAAGCAGCCATAGAAACGCTAGCCATTATAGCCTACCGCCAACCCATTACCAAACTAGAAATAGAGCAAATTAGAGGGGTTAACTGCGACTATACGGTCCAAAAATTACTTGATAAAGAATTGATAAGTTTAGCCGGAAAAGCTGATACGGTTGGCAAACCAATTCTGTATCAAACGAGCGATTTATTTATGGATTATTTCGGGCTAAAAAACATAGCTGATTTACCTCAATTAAAAGATTTTATTACCGAGACCAACGAAATTGGCGAACAGCAAGATTAATTTTTTGAGAATTTTTTTTTTCTAGCTATTTGAATCTAAATTCTTACTAATTTTAGTTATCAAAAGATTCTCATTTCTGATGAAACCGCCAAACAAAAAAAATGCCGCAAAAAGTACCGATGCGAATGTAAATTCAGCAAGTAAACACGCTACAACGGTACCCCCTATAGGATTTATGGCCGGCGACGAAGATTTCGATTTATCACTAAACGATGATTTAGACCTAGATGATCTCGACACCTTAGATGACGATGAAGATGATTACTAGTGCACTATAAAATACCAATACGAAGCATTCGAAGCATAATCGAATGCTTTTTTGCATACAGCAACTTATGACTATAACCGAAGTTAACAGCCCAAAAGAGCAACAAGCTTTTCTAGATCTTGTTCGAAAAATTTATGCAGATGATGTCAATTTCATTTGCCCATTAGACAAGGACATAGAAGCAACTTTTCATCCAGAAACAAACAGTTTTTTTCAGCACGGTTCATGCACCCGTTGGATTTTAAGCAACAAAAAGGGAGAGCATATCGGTCGGATTGCAGCTTTTGTAAACGATAAAAAAGCCTATCAACATAAAATACCAACCGGCGGAATTGGCTATTTTGAGTGTATAGATGATCAAAAAGCTGCCGATTTATTGTTTGATACCGCAAAAGAGTGGTTGAGTAAAAGAGGTATGAAAGCCATGGATGGACCCATAAATTTCGGCGAAAACGATACCTATTGGGGCTTGTTGGTAGAAGGCTTTACTCCGCCTTCTTATGGCATGAACTACCATAAACCCTACTACCATGCACTTTTCAAAAACTACGGTTTTGAAAAAGAATACGAACAAATTACCAACCATTTAGACTTACGCCTTCCCTTCCCAGAGCGTTTTACCAAAATTGCCGAGTGGGTTGCAGGTAAAGAAGGTTATCGCTTTGAGCACCTAAAAGTGAGCGAATTCGATCGATTTGCAGATGATTTTATGGAAATATACAACGATGCTTGGCAAGGCTTCGAAAACTTTGTTCCCCTAAACAAGGATATTGTGATGGATAGTTTTCGAAAAATGAAACTGATTATGGATGAAAAACTAATTTGGTTTGCATATGTAAACAACCAACCCGTATCATTTATCGTTATTATACCCGATGCTAATCAGTTAATAAAATCATTCAAGGGAAAATTAGGTATCTGGCAAAAAATGCAGTTTGTATACAACAAGTGGAAAGGTGTTCGGCGTATGCGGGCAGTAGTTATGGGCACTAAAATAGCCTTCCAGAAACATGGGATAGAGTCGGCATTATTCATCAAATTAAAGCACTATGTAATCCCTAAAAAACAATACGATGAATTGGAACTTTCGTGGGTAGGCGATTTTAACGATAAAATGATTGCCATACACCAAGCAACAGGCGCCACTTTTGGCAAAAGACACCTCACCATGCGAAAAACCTTCTAACAAAAAAGACCTCTGGATTCTCCAGAGGTCTTTTTATTTTTTTTTAAAGGTAACTAAACGCTTACCTTAGCTCTACGCAATTCCTCGTATAAATCAATAACTTTCTTTTGTAATTCAATTACATCGGTTTCACGATCTTGAAGCTTTTTGGTTAATACCTCAACTTCATTATTGTATTTCTCTTGTTCTTCGCTATCGGTAAAGGTTAGCAATTGAATAACCGTCAATCCAAAAAGTGACGAAATTTGCTCTAAACGGGATAAATTAACATCGGTAATTCCGGTTTCAATTTTAGAAAATGCGGGTATAGAAATATCCAATTGTTTAGATACATCCTCCTGGCTCCATGAACGCTGATGTCTCAATAAGCGAATTTTTTTTCCTAATGTGTTCATATTGGTGTGTGTTAGCTAGTGTATATATTTCGTTATAGTTTATTTTTTTAATAAATTATTTTTCAATTTTTCTAAATCTATTCCTCCAAAATTGCCTGAACTCATGAGCAAAAGATTAGTATTCGTAAAAGAACTTGCATTCAAATATGCTTCAAATATTTCAAAATTATCAAAAAATATTAACTTTTCGTTATTAAATGACTTTTTAACGATACTTTCATCAAAAGGAGTCATTTGTTTTTGCTTAAAAGTTTGTTGGTCAATAATTACTATTGCTTGATTGGCTTCATCCATAGTGCCGGCGTATTCCTTCAAAAATTCGGCGTTTAAACTGCTGAACGTGTGCAATTCTATCGCCGCAATTAAATGCCGTTCCGGAAATTGCTGTTTAACCGCATGTATAGTTGCTTCTAGCTTAGATGGCGAATGGGCAAAATCTTTATAAATCACGCAATCATCGGTTTTACCCACCAACTCTAGACGTCGTGATGCACCTTTAAATGTAGAAATGGCTTCGTAGAAAACTTCAGATGATAGTCCTAATTTTTCGCATACCAAACGAGCAGCCGATAAATTCATCAAATTATGTTCGCCAAAAATTTGCAGCGGAACCAGCCCTTTATCGGTTTGCAAAGAGCTTATTCCTTGACTAATTTGATTGGCCGGAACGCTGTAACCCAACTTTTCTACCGCGGTGTTTTTGGTAGCCACTAGCTTATCTAAGGTTTCATCTGCTTGGCAATAAATTAGTGCACCACCAGGTTGCAGGGTATCTATAAACAAGTCAAACTGTTTAATATAAGAATCCCAAGTTGGGAATACATTTATATGATCCCAGGCTATACCACTAATTACACCGATGTGGCCTTTGTATAAATGAAATTTTGGGCGTCTATCTATTGGTGAAGCTAAATATTCATCGCCTTCAATTATAATAATTGGTGCTTCGTTGGTAATTTTTACCATAGTATCGAAGCCCTCTAGTTGTGCACCTACCAAATAATCAAAGTCTTTTCCGGCATGCTGCAATACATGCAAAATCATAGAGGTAATGGTGGTTTTACCATGACTACCGCCAATTACTACACGAGTTTTTTCTTTCGATTGTTCGTAAATATATTCCGGATACGAATAAATAGGTAAGCCCAGCTCTTGGGCACGTAATAATTCGGGGTTATCTTCTCGGGCATGCATGCCTAAAATAACTGCATCCAACTCGGTCGTAATGCGTTCGGGGAACCAACCAAATTCAATCGGCAAAATGTCAAAGCGGGCTAATCGAGATTTTGAGGGCTCGTTAATTAAATCGTCAGAACCGCTAACTTGAAATCCTTTTTTGGCTAGAGCAATGGCCAAATTGTGCATGGCACTACCGCCAATGGCTATAAAGTGTACTCTCATGGTTTATTTTATAAATTTTGCCGCTGTCCAGTCTTGCTTTACGAGATGCATTACATACCGTAAACCCAAAGCATGGGCAGCTTCTTTAATAATTTCTAAATCGGGTTGTTCGTAAAAACCGCTTAGTATTAAGCTTCCTTCGGGAGCCAATACTTGGGCATAACGGTCTAATTGATCGAGCAATATATTGCGATTAATATTGGCTAAAATCACTTCATAAGAGGTATTGGGAATCACTTCTTTGCCTCCCAAAATAGCCTGAATATCGGTCAAACTATTTAATTCGGTATTCTCGAGGGTGCTTTCGAAACACAAGGGATCGTAATCAATGGCATCTACGGTTTGGGCACCCATTTTCTTGGCCAAAATAGCCAAAATACCAGTCCCACAGCCCATATCAAGCACCTTTTTACCAATAAAATCCTCAGATAACATCAACTCCATTACCGAAGAAGTAGTTTGATGATGCCCGGTTCCAAATGCCATTTTAGGATCAATAACAATTTCGTATTTGAAATGAGGATCGGGTTGATGAAAGGTAGCTCGAACATATACTTGATCGGCTACCGAAATAGGATGAAAATTACTTTCCCAAAGGGTATTCCAATTTTCATGTTTAATAGCGCTGTTAGTGAAGCTAAATTGAGCTTCGACTTGATAATTCGCAAGCACTAATTTAATTGCCTCTTCGTTATACGAGGCAGTGGGAACATAGCCCTTAAACCCTTCTTCCGTTTCTTCAAAGGTATCGAAGCCTACATCGGCTAATTCTGCAATGACCACATCACGATAGGCTTCTGCCCCACCGGTCTGCGTAAATACTACTTCTTGGTAGCTCATTAGGCATTAAAAGCTTTCACAATGTCTACAAAATCACGTGATTTTAAGGAGGCGCCTCCAATAAGACCGCCATCAATATCGGCTTGGGAAAATAACTCTGCGGCATTTTTAGGATTGCAGCTACCGCCATATAAGATAGAAGTTGACTGGGCTACTGCATCCCCATATTGTTCTACCAATAAAGAGCGAATAAAGGCATGAACTTCTTGCGCTTGCGCTGGAGAGGCCGTTAAACCGGTACCAATAGCCCAAACAGGTTCATAAGCTAACACTATTACACTAAATGCATCAGCCGAGAGGTGAAAAACACCTCCTTCTAATTGCGTTTTTAGTACCTCAAAGAAATTGCCCGACTCACGCTCTTGCAAAGTTTCGCCGATACAAAAAATAGGATTTAAGCCGTTTTCTAAAACAGAATTTACTTTATCAGCTAATTGTACATCGCTTTCAGCAAAATACTGACGACGCTCGGAGTGACCTAGAATCACATATTCTGCCCCTACCGATTTAATCATGGAAGCCGATACTTCTCCAGTATAGGCTCCGGCTACTGCTTGGTGGCAATTTTGTGCACCAATAGCCACGTTTGGCGTTTGTTTAGCCAATTGGGCCAAGGCATTTAAATGAATAAATGGCGGGCATACAATTACTTGTTGACTTCCTAATACTTCATCTTTAACCATGGTTAATACTTCAGAAAACAAGGCGGTTCCTGCAGTAAAATCTTGATTCATCTTCCAATTTCCGGCAACAATTTTTTTTCTCATAAAGGGGAATTCGCTGTATTAAAACCTGCGATAGGTTTGTGTTTGTTCAAAAATATGTGTTAAAATCTTTTTCTCGGTAGCGTCAAATACCTTATCTCGGCGTTCAAATACACGTTCGGCTGTTTCAAAAACTTTATCCAATTGGTAAACTTCTAATCCTTGAGCACCTCCCCAGGCAAAATCGGGTATATAGTTGCGTGGATAACCGGCCCCAAATACATTGGCACTTACACCAACCACGGTGCCTGTATTAAACATGGTATTGATACCGCATTTAGCATGATCGGCCATAATAAGGCCGCAAAATTGCAAGCCAGTTTTTCGAAAACTCTGCTTGGCATAATCCCACAAACGCACTTCGGTATAGTTGTTTTTTAGATTAGAATTGTTGGTATCGGCACCAATATTGCACCATTCGCCCAATACCGAATTGCCTAAAAAGCCTTCGTGGCCTTTAGAAGAATAAGCAAATAAGATCGAATTGCTGACTTCACCTCCTACTCGGCAATGCGGCCCAATGGTGGTGGCTCCGTAAATTTTGGCGCCCATTTTTACCTGCGAATATTCGCCTAGTGCAAACGAACCACGAATATGGCTCCCTTCCCAAACCTGTGAATTTTTAGCCAAGTAAATAGGCCCTTCTAACGTATTAAACGTAGCACACTCGGCACTAGCGCCTTCTTCGGCAAAGAAATTACTTCCTAAAATGGTGTTTGTAGCGCTTATTTTGGCCGATGTTCTACCGGTGGTAAGTAAGCTAAAATCCTTCCGCAATTCGGCGTCGTTAAGGCTAAATAAGTCTTCTGGATAGGTAATCTTAATAAAAGAGCCTGTATACGCTATACTTTTATAGCTCGAGAAATTGCTGTAGTTAAAGCTTTGCGCTTCTTTTTCAGACAGTTTTATTGCGATTAACTCCTGCTCTGCAACAAGTGCTTCTCCTAGATCTAATGCGTTAATGGCTATTACCAACTCCTCATCGGGGCAAATAGAACCATTTATAAATAAATTATCATCAGATAATTCTTTAGGGAATTTTTCTTGAAGGTATTCTTCGGTTACAAAAGAATAACTTGTTGCCGAAAGGCGCTTGGCCCATTTCTCGGCAATAGTGAGTATGCCTATCCTAAAATCGGCTACCGGACGGGTAAACGATAAAGGCAATAGGCTTTCTCGTGATTCATCATCAAAAAATAGTATACTCATGTAACAAAAATAAAAAAAGTCCCGACTGTTAGGCCGGGACTTCGGTATATTTTTTGGTTTCGATTACTTTTTAGCGTAACGAGTTTTGAATTTATCGATACGACCAGCGGTATCCACCAATTTCATTTTACCTGTAAAGAAGGGATGTGAAGTGTGTGAAATCTCTAATTTTACTAGAGGATATTCGTTACCATCTTCCCATTTGGTAGTTTCTTTAGATTCTATGCACGATTTAGTGATAAAAGCATAGTCGTTAGACATGTCTTTAAATACAACTAATCTGTAGTTTTTTGGATGTAAATCAGCTTTCATTTCCGTCAATTATTTTCAGAGGGGCAAATATAGTGCTAATTGTGAAAACAAAAAAGCGATAACCAAAAAATATTTAGGAATTTATTTCTTGGCAAAGTTCTATGAGTACGCCAGTTGCATCTTTTGGTTGCACAAAACACACCCATTTATTATCGGCACCCCGTTTAGGCTCTTCATTTAATAACGTAAAACCTTCGCTTTTTAAGCGGGCCATTTCTGCTTTAATATCCTCTACGGCAAAAGCAATATGATGCATACCCTCTCCTTTTTTCTCAATAAAATGAGTAATAGTACTTTGCTTAGTAGTAGCTTGCAAGAGCTCAATTTTATTGGGGCCCGTTTTAAAAAAAGCAGTTAAAACTCCCTCAGATGCCACTTCTTCGGTTTTATACGGCGCTACACCCAAGAAGCGCTCGTAAACCGCACAAGCTTCTTGTAAATTACGTACCGCAATACCAATGTGCTCTATCTGTTTCATGTGCATAGGTAAAGGTATAAAAATGACGAATAAATGTCGATTATCTAGTACAAAAAACCCTTTTCAGAATAATTATTTTTCTATCTTTGAGTATTAATTTAAACTGAATCTAAATAACAATCGATGAAATTACCTTTATATTTCGATAATAACGCCACTACACCCATGGATCCACGGGTTTTGGAAGCCATGTTGCCTTATTTTACCGAAAAGTTTGGAAACTCGGCTAGCCGTAATCACGCTTTTGGTTGGGCCGCCGAAGAAGGTGTAGATTATGCCCGTGAACAAGTTGCTCAGCTTATTGGTGCCAATGAAAAAGAAATTATTTTCACTTCTGGCGCTACTGAAGGCGATAACTTGGGTATTAAAGGCGTTTTCGAAATGTATCAGGATAAAGGAAACCACATTATTACCTGTGTAACCGAACATAAAGCTGTATTAGACACCTGCAAACACTTAGAAAAACTAGGCGCCCAAGTAACCTATCTTCCTGTAAAAGAAGACGGCTTATTGGATTTAGCACTATTAGAAGCCGCCATGACTCCGCAAACGATATTAGTTTGCATCATGTATGGCAATAACGAAATTGGTGTAATTCAGCCTGTAAAAGAAATTGCAGCCATTGCCCATAAGCATGGCGCCCTATTTATGACCGATGCTACCCAAACGGTAGGTAAAATTCCGGTAAACGTAGATGCAGATGGTATTGACTTAATGGCTTTTACCGCACATAAAATGTACGGACCTAAAGGCGTTGGTGCCTTATATGTACGTCGTAAAAACCCAAGAGTAAAGGTAACGGCCCAACTTGATGGTGGTGGCCACGAACGCGGAATGCGCTCCGGTACCTTAAATGTAGCTGGTATTGTGGGCTTTGGTAAAGCCTGTGAACTATGCCGTTTAGAAATGGATAAAGATGCTAAACGATTATCGGCCTTGCGTGATAAATTGCAAAGTTCTCTAACCGTTTTAGAAGAAAGTTATGTAAACGGAAACGTGGCTAATCGCTTACCACATACGGCCAACATCTCTTTTAAATATGTAGAAGGCGAAGGCTTAATGATGGCCATGAAAGATTTAGCTGTTTCTTCAGGTTCGGCCTGTACATCCGCTTCTTTAGAGCCCTCATATGTATTAAAAAGCTTAGGTCTTTCAGATGATTTGGCACACTCTTCAATCCGTTTTGGCTTAGGTCGCTTTACAACAGACGAAGAAGTAGATTTTGCCATTACACAGACAAAACATGCAGTAAATCACCTTCGCGAACTTTCTCCGCTTTGGGAAATGTTTAAAGAAGGCATCGATTTAGATAAAGTGGAATGGGTAGAACATTAATAAATATTAAGACAACATAAAATTATGGCATATTCAGATAAAGTAATTGATCATTACACCAATCCACGTAACGTGGGTACGCTTGACAAGAGCAAAAACAATGTAGGCACTGGCTTAGTTGGTGCACCCGAGTGCGGCGACGTAATGCGTTTGCAAATTGAGGTAGATAGCAACAATGTAATAACCGATGCGAAGTTTAAAACCTTTGGCTGTGGTTCGGCAATTGCTTCTTCATCTTTAGCTACCGAATGGTTAAAAGGCAAATCTATTGATGACGCCATTACCATTGACAACATGGATATTGTAGAGGAATTGGCTTTACCGCCGGTAAAAATTCACTGCTCGGTTTTAGCTGAAGATGCAATTAAAGCCGCCATTAACGATTACCGTGTAAAAAATGGCTTAGCTCCTATCGAAAGCGAAAAGAGTCATCACTAAGAAAAATGGTAACCATTACCGATAAAGCAAAAGAGAAAGCTCTAAGCCTAATGCAAGAAGCTGGCTTAGACACTTCGTACTTTTTACGGGTTTCTGTAAAAGGTGGGGGTTGCTCTGGCTTATCGTATAATTTAGATTTTGATAACGAAGTAAAAACGGGCGACCAGTTTTTTGAAGACAATGGTATCAAAATTACTTTAGACATGAAATCGTTTTTATACCTGGCTGGCACCGAACTCGATTTTACAGACGGTTTAAATGGCAAAGGTTTTAACTTTAACAACCCAAATGCCAGCCGCACGTGCGGTTGTGGCGAAAGTTTCTCTGTTTAAATAATATTTTCAAATTATTAAAGGCGTTCAAATAATTGAACGCCTTTTGTTTTTTAAATCGGGGATGCGTATAATTGTAGACTAACCAATGCGTTAAAAACGTATGAACTTACTAAATGAACACAGCACCATTCCGCGGCTATTACGGAATGTGGTAGAACACATACATCCCGAAAACACTACTTTTTTATTCCATCATACCGAAAATGGCTGGGAAGAGATTAGCTACAAGCAAGTATTAGATACAGCCGATGCCATTTCGAGCTATTTTTTAGACTTAGGCATTGAAAAAGGCGATCGCTTGGCCTTGATTATTGAAAATTGCCCCGAATACGTATACTACGACCAGGCTTTGCAGCAATTAGGTGCCGTAAATGTATCGATATACCCCACCCTTAGCGAAACAGAAATTGCCTACATTTTAAATGATGCCGGAGCCAAAATGATTTTGGTGGGCAATCCTTTCTTATTTAAGAAACTCCTAAAAATAGCGAATAATTGCCCACAACTCATTCGCATTATTCCTGTTTTTGAGGGTTATGAAAAACATGTAGAAGGGCTTTCTATCCATGCCGGTGTACTTTCTCTTGCAGAACTTATTGCCGAAGGCGAACAAACCCTAGCGGTACATAAAAAAGAATTAGATGTAGTAAGAAACGAAGTAAAACCAAGCGATTTATCTTCGTTAATTTACACTTCCGGGACTACTGGAACACCCAAAGGAGTGATGCTTACCCATGGAAACTTTGTAGAAAACGTACGCGTATGTTTAGAGCAAATTCCGGTTATTGATGAGCACGACACCTTCCTTTCGTTCTTACCCCTATCGCACGTTTTTGAGCGTACGGCCACCTATCACATTTGCATGGCAAAGGGCTGTAAAATTGCCTTTGCTCAGAGTTTGGAGCTACTAGCCAAAAACATGGGTGAAGTAAAACCTACAGTAATGAGCTGCGTTCCTCGTTTATTAGAGCGCATTCACGATAAAGCCATGAAAAATGGCACCTCTGCAGGCGGTTTAAAAAGCAAAATCTTTTTATGGGCTTTAGAAGTAGGTAAAACCTACCGAGAAGTGAAAGAATCGGGCAATAAACTCGGATTTTTACTTTCCATTAAGCAAAAACTAGCAGATAAACTGGTATTTAGCAAGATTAAAGAAAAAACTGGTGGCCGATTAAAGTTCATGATCTCCGGTGGAGCTGCTCTACCTAAAAACGTAGGCGAATTTTTTGGAAACCTAGGCATTAAAATTTTAGAAGGCTTTGGTTTAACAGAAACATCGCCCGTAATGGCAGTAACCGAATACCACCGTCAAATATATGGAACCGTTGGCCGAGTAATTCCAGGCATTGAGGTGGGTATTCAAGATGTAGAAAGCAAGCAATTCATCACCATACAAACCCACGAAAGCTTTAATGAAGCCTTTGAATGCGGCGAAGGTGAAGTGGTAGTTCGTGGCCATTGCGTAATGAAAGGCTACTGGAACAAAGTGGAAGAAACTGCTCAAGTTTTAGACAACGATGGCTGGTTTCATACCGGTGATCTAGGCCGCTTTTTTAAAGGAAACCTGCAAATTACCGACCGTATTAAGAACATGTTGGTAAACGCTTATGGCAAAAATATTTACCCAACACCGGTAGAAAACATCTATCTTAAAAGCCCAAAAATTGAACAGGTATTCCTTATTGGCGATAAGCAAGAGTACATTACTGCCATCCTAGTACCTTCTCGAGAAAGCCTACAAGAACATTTTAAATTAAGCGACGACTTCTTTAATTCGCCTGAAACATTTATTGCGGATGAAGAGCTAATTAATTGGGTGGATGAAGATATTAAACACCTATCTAACGAATTGGCAAAATTTGAGCGCATTAAACATTTTATACTCAAACGCAATCCATTTACAATAGAAGATGGCGAAATTACACCGACACTGAAAGCCAAACGAAAGGTAATTGAGCAAAAGTATGCCGATGCCATTAGCTCCATGTACGCCGAAGACGAAGGCTAACAAAAGCACATGGAGTAAAAAAGCATCGAATTATTTCGGTGCTTTTTTTTTGTTTTTAGCCTTGTTAAAACACATTTTACGCATAAAAACCCTATTTTTAAACAAATTTGAAACGAACATATGAGTATAGGTTTATCTGAACAGGAAATTTTACGCCGAGAGGCCATGGCCGAGTTACGCAACTTGGGCATTAACCCCTATCCCGCTGAAGCGTTTGACGTAACAGCCCATGCTAAGGATATTAAAGAAAACTACGAACGCGATAAAACTGCTTATAAAAACATCCGCATGGCCGGCCGTATCATGACCCGCAGAATTATGGGTAGTGCGTCTTTTGCCGAAATTCAGGATGCTAGCGGACGTATTCAGATTTATTTGAACCGCGATGAAATTTGCCCTACAGAGGACAAAACGCTTTACAATACCGTATTTAAAAAATTATTAGATATTGGCGATTTTATTGGCCTAGAGGGCTATGTATTTACCACCCAAACCGGAGAAATTTCTGTACACGTTACCAAAATGACGGTTTTATCAAAATCGCTAAAACCCCTACCCGTTGTAAAACGAGATGAGGAAGGTAATATTTACGATGGTTTTACCGACCCCGAATTACGCTACCGCCAACGCTATGTAGATTTAACTGTAAATCCGGAGTTTAAAGATATTTTTATTAACCGTTCGAGAGTAATAAATACCATGCGTGGTTATTTCGATAGCCAAGGCTGGATGGAAGTAGAAACACCTATCCTACAACCTGTACACGGTGGAGCGGCTGCACGTCCTTTTAAAACACACCACAATACGCTCGACATGCCTTTGTTTTTGCGTATTGCCAACGAACTCTACCTAAAACGCCTCATTGTAGCCGGATTTGATGGCGTATATGAATTTGGTAAAATGTTCCGTAACGAAGGCATGGACCGCACGCACAACCCCGAATTTACTTCCATGGAAATTTATGTGGCCTATAAAGATTATATCTGGATGATGGCCATGGTAGAAGAATGTTTAGAAAAAGTAGCCCTAGCTACCAACGGTTCTTCGAAAGTTAGAGTGGGCGAAAACCTCATTGAGTTTGCCGGACCCTACGAGAAATTATCGATGTACGATTCGATCAAAAAATATACCGGAATTGATGTATCTGAACAAGATGAGCAAGGTTTACGCAGCATTTGCAAAGACCTCGGCATTGAGGTTGACCCAAGCATGGGCCGAGGTAAATTAATTGACGAAATTTTTAGTGCCAAAGTAGAAGCCAAGCTCATTCAGCCAACCTACATTACCGATTACCCCATTGAAATGACGCCTTTGGCGAAAAAACACCGCAGCAAAGAAGGCTTGGTAGAACGTTTTGAGTTATTTGTGATGGGTAAGGAAATTGCCAATGCCTATACTGAACTTAACGATCCGATCGATCAGCGGGAACGTTTCGAAGATCAGCTTAAACTAGCCGACCGTGGTGATGAAGAAGCCATGGCTATGGACGAGGACTTTTTACGTGCACTTGAATACGGCATGCCGCCAACCTCTGGCTTAGGCATTGGCATAGATCGTTTGGTGATGTTAATGACCAACCAAAGCACCATTCAAGAAGTATTGTTCTTCCCGCAAATGCGCCCGGAGAAAAAGGCAAAAAGTTTTTCGGTAGAAGATTTTACCGCACTAGGCGTACCTGCCGAATGGGTACCCGTATTGCAGAAAATGGGCTTTAATAGCCCCGAAGAATTAAAAGCAGGCAACCCCAACAAAGTATTTAACGATTTGGGTGGCATGCGCAAAAAGCTAAAACTCGACATCGCCATGCCCGATAGAGATTTGGTGATGACTTGGTTTGCCTAAAAAAAAGCCCCTCGCAATTCGAGAGGCTTTTTTTTATCGGTAACCTCTTACTTGTTGAGATTTATCTAATTGGCCCATTTGCGCCTGCATCATTTTTATCTGTTCGGCTAGTAGTTTATTTTTATCTGCTTTTTTGGCTTCCTGCAAATACATGGTAGCTTCTCGTTTATTCCGTTTGGCCATGGCAATACCCGCTAAACTTAATTTAGCCAAGGCCACATTATGATCCATGCTCATGCCCAAAGAAAGCGCACGTTTAAAGTATTTTTCTGATTGTAAAGGTGCTTTTCTCGATTCTATTAAACCCAACAATAACTGGTAATAACCGTGTTGCACGCTAATTAATTCACGCTCGTAATTGGCAATTTTATTCAACCAAGCTTCTGCTTTTTCCATATTCTCTTTACGCAAATAATATTGCGCCAAAAGCATTTTCTCGTTAAAGAAAAAAGTAACAAACACCAATAGGGCTAAAATAATACCCAAAACTCCCCATCCCCACGGTCCGAAAATAATAAGAGCTATAGATCCGCCTAACATAGCAAGAGCGGCAATTAATCGTATAATATTTGGCATAGTTTCAAACGTTTTGTAGGTTACAAATATCCGATTTATCTCTCAAATAAACGGCATGTAAAATGCTATATTTGAGCAAAAGCATCGTTTATGCCTACATCCTTGCATCCTTCGTGGCTCCCTGCCTTACAAAACGAGTTACAAAAGCCCTATATGTTGGGCTTAACCCAGTTTTTAGAGCAGGAAGAGGAACAAGGAACGATCGTTTACCCCAACCCCAGCGATGTATTCAATGCGTTTAAGCTCACTCCTTTTAATGAGGTAAAAGTGGTTATTTTAGGGCAAGACCCTTATCACGGAACCAATCAGGCACATGGATTATCTTTTTCGGTGCAAAAGGGTGTAGCCGTTCCCCCTTCTTTGAGAAATATATATAAAGAGCTTCAAACAGATATACCCGAATTTAACATACCAAGCCACGGCGATTTAAGTAGTTGGGCTAAACAAGGCGTATTATTACTCAATGCAACCTTAACGGTGCGGGCAAATGAGCCGGGTTCGCATCAAAAAATGGGCTGGGAGCAATTCACCGACCAAGCCATAAGAGCCTTAAGCGAACAAAGAGAAGGTTTGGTGTTTATGCTTTGGGGGCGCCACGCCCAAGCTAAAGCATCTTTAATTGATCCAACAAAACATTTGGTATTAACAGCGGCTCATCCCTCTCCTTTTTCCGCCTACAACGGCTTCTTTGGCTGTAAACATTTTTCCAAGGCAAATGCGTATATATTAAGCAAGGGCGAAAAACCCTTTGACTGGCAGATAGATTAATAGGCCAACGGCACTACGGGCTCTTTCTTATTGGTAGACATGATCATCATGGTTTGGAACGTTTTTAACACCGATATTTTGCTAATCTTTTCCATAATTAAAGCCTCATAGGCCTTAATATCTTTTACATATACCTTTAATAAAAAATCGCATTGGCCGGTTACATGATGGCACTCGGTAATCTCTTTAATAGATTGAACTTCGACCAAAAAAGTTTGTATGGCGTTGCTGGTATGAAAATCTAGTTGTACTTGAATAAAAGATTTAATACCTAAACCCACCAATTCTTCATCTACCAAAGCATGGTAGCTTTTAATGTAGCCTGTTTGCTCGAGCTTGCGGACCCGTTCTAAGGTAGGTGCAGGAGACAAGCCCACATCGCTAGATAGTTGTAGGTTGGTAATTCTGCCGTTCTCTTGCAAAATTTTTAAAATTTGCAGGTCTGTTTTATCTAATTCGAAAGCCATAGCTCAAAAATAAAATTTCTGGCGAAATTATATTTTACAAAAGAGCTAAATTGTGGATATAAATTTTTTATCCTAGGCGGCAAACCCTAAATTTGTGCATATTCGCGTTATCACTGAATGAAAACAAGTCAAAAAGGCTCTTTAGATGAAATACATTCTTCGGTAAAAACCGGCAATAAAGCAGGTTGGAGAAAATGGTTTGCCTTTTTTGGCCCGGCTTACCTCATTAGTGTAGGCTATATGGATCCGGGTAACTGGGCCACCGACTTGGCTGGAGGTAGCCAATTCGGCTATCAGCTCATTTGGGTTTTACTTCTTTCGAACCTTATTGCCATTTTATTACAAAGTTTAAGTGCCCGTTTGGGTATTGTTGGTGGCATGGATTTAGCCCAAGCTTCTAGAAACGCCTACCCGAAATGGGCTAACATTCCCTTATATCTGTTGGCTCAAACCGCCATCATTGCGTGCGATTTAGCCGAAATTATTGGTATGGCCATAGGGCTAAACCTTTTGTTTGGTTTGCCTTTAATTTGGGGTGTATCCATTACCATTTTCGATACCGTATTGCTTTTATTCTTGTTGCACAAAGGCATCAGAATTATGGAAGGCTTTATTATTTCGATGGTTTTTGTGATTGGAGCTGCCTTTTTATTGGAAATGTTTATTGTAAAACCCTCCGGATTAGAAATTATAGAGGCATTTAAACCAAGTATATTGTCGGGGAGCGCCCTATATATTGCTATAGGGATTATTGGCGCAACGGTAATGCCCCACAATTTATACTTACACTCGTCTTTGGTACAAACTAGGCGCATCGAAAAAACAGATTCGGGGCTAAAAGAGGCTTTAAAGTATAACCTTTGGGATACTACCATTGCGTTAAACTTGGCATTTTTCGTAAACGCAGCCATTCTAATTTTAGCTGCCACTGCCTTTTATAAAAATGGCTTATACCAAGTTGCCGAAATTCAGGATGCGCACCGCTTATTGAACGATATTTTTGGGAGTTTGGCACCTACGCTTTTCGCTATTGCCTTAATTGCTGCCGGGCAAAGTTCTACCATTACAGGCACCTTAGCCGGGCAAATTGTAATGGAGGGCCATTTAAATCTCCGCATTCAACCTTGGATTAGACGACTACTTACCCGCCTATTAGCCATTATACCTGCCTTTATCACCATACTTTATTTCGGAGAAAGCGCTTTAGGTAAACTACTCATATTTAGCCAAGTAGTATTGAGTTTACAATTGGGCTTTGCGGTAATACCACTCATTCATTTTACGTCTAACAAAAAATTAATGGGAAATTTCGCCATTAAACCTTGGGTGAAGGTGCTAGCATGGTTAAGCGCTGGCATTATCATTAGCTTAAATGCAAAATTGGTAATTGAAGAGATTTATACCTGGCTGCAAAGTACTGGGCATACCTGGTGGGTTTATGGCTTGGTAATTCCAGCAGCGGTGAGTATTGCTGGTCTACTTATTTACATCTTAGTTTACCCGCTACTACATAGTTTCGCAGAGAAAACGAACCTACCACACGGAGAAGCAATTGCCTTTTCTGAACACAAGCCAGCTAGCTATAGTCATATTGGTATAACCATTGGTTTTACTGCTAAGGATATTAATACCATACAACATGCCATTTTACAAGGTGGTAAAAAAGCCCATTATACCTTAATTCACGTAGTTGAAACGGCTGGTGCCCGGTATCATGGCGATGAGGTCATGGATTTGGAAACAAGTGTAGATATAGCGAATCTGAAAAAGTATCAGGATAATTTAATTACACTTGGTTATGCAGTAGAGACCAAAGTGGGCTATGGAACTGCAGCAAACGCCATTGTGCAAATTGTAAATAGCCAAGTTTTTGATTTATTGGTAATGGGTGCTCACGGCCACCGAAACATAAAAGATATATTGTTTGGTACCACCGTAAATAAGGTACGTCACCAAGTAAAAATACCTGTGCTCATTATTAATTAAGCGGAAAGCCAAAAATTCAGATATAAACACGAAATTTGTGGCATGAGCACTGATTTAAACATTCGGAATAAAAAAGCCTACTTCGAGTACCATATACTCGAAGAGTTTACGGCTGGCGTACAGTTGCTGGGTACCGAAATTAAATCTATTCGTGATGGAAAAGCGAATATAAACGACGCTTTTTGTGCATTTTTGAACAAGCAGTTGTATATCCGTAATATGCATATTGCCGAATATTCGCATGGTTCTTTTTACAACCACGAGGCCAAAAGAGACCGCATTTTATTGCTCAATAAAAAGGAAATAGCAAAACTTAAAGCCAAAACAGAAGAAAAAGGCTTTACCATTATCCCTCTCAATATATTTGTAAACAATCGCGGATTTGCCAAAGTGCTTATTGGATTGGCTCAGGGCAAAAAGATTTACGATAAACGTGAAACACTCAAAGATCGCGACTCTAAGATAGAGATAGACAGGGCAATGAAACGTTAATTACCAAGCTTGATCGCCTAATAAAGGTACAAAGCGAAAAGTATCTAAGACAATTTTCTCAAACTCGGTTTCACTAATACGCAAAACAGTTACCATTTTTTGTTCTTCCGCATCGCCAACCGGAATGACCAAAATACCACCTATTTTTAATTGTTTAAGCAATATTTCGGGCACCAGCGGAGCACCAGCCGTTACAATTATTTTATCGTAGGGAGCCTGTTCGGCAATTCCCATAGAACCATCGCCCAAAAAAAACTGAGGGTGATAGCCCATTTTAGGTAAAACCTGAATGGTGCGTCTGAATAAGTTTTCTTGCCGTTCAATGGTAAACACTTTTGCACCCAATTCTAAAAGCACACAGGTTTGATAACCACACCCAGTACCAATTTCCAGTACCCTATCGCCTTTTTGAATATGGATTAGCTCGGTTTGGTAGGCTACAGTATAGGGCTGAGAAATGGTTTGTCCATCACCAATGGGGAAAGCAATGTCTTTGTAGGCTTGGTTCCAAAACGTTTCGTCGAAGAAAAAATGACGGGGTACCTTACTAATGGCGGTTAATACGCATTCGTCGGAAATTCCACGTTCACGCAATAGGGCCACCAATTTTTTACGGGCACCCTGCTCTCTATACTTATCAACAAACTTGTAGGCCATTTTTACAAAAATACGTGTTTTAAGCGATTAATACGGGTCTACGTCTACTTGAATGATACATCCCTTTGAAAGTACCTCTTGTTCAAAGCTTTGCAAAATTTGCTGCAAGGCTACTTTCACTTTTTGGGCAGAAAGTCCTTCTTTTTCTACCTTCAATAAAATATCCTGCAAATAATAATTCCGAATGCGGTTTACAAAAGGTGCTTCGGGGCCTAATACCCTATCGCCAAATTGCTGACGCAAAAGTACCGCCACATATTCGGCTATCTGATTGAGCTTGACCGGATCTTTGTGCTTTATGCATAAACCAATTAGGCGATATAAGGGAGGATATTGATAATTACGACGCTCTATAAGTTCCGTTTGAAATAATCCTTCGTAATCATTCTCTATAACCTGCTGTAATACTCTATGGTGAATATCATGGGCCTGAACAATCACCTTTCCCCGTATATCTCTTCGGCCTGCCCTACCTGAAACTTGGGCTAAGAGTTGAAAGCTACGCTCAAAAGCCCTAAAATCAGGGAAATTAAGCATCGAATCGGCATTTAAAATACCTATGGTGCTCACATTGGCAAAATCGAGACCCTTAGCTACCATTTGGGTACCCACCAAAATATCTATTTTTTTATCTTCAAAATCACTTATTAGTTGCTGAAACCCGTATTTGGTACGAGGAGCGTCCACATCCATACGGGCAATTCGAGCCTCCGTAAAAATAAGACTCAATTCGTCTTCCACTTTTTCGGTACCAAAGCCCTTATGCTCTATTTTGGTAGAACCGCAAGCTGGACAAAGAGGCACCGTATCTTGTCGATAGCCACAATAATGGCAATGGAGTTTCCCGCTACTTTTGTGATAGGTTAAACTCACTTCGCAGTTAATGCATTTAGGCGTATACCCACAAGTAGCACACAACAAAACTGGAGCATAGCCTCTTCTATTCTGAAAGAGGATTATTTGTTCTTTACGGCCCAATGCTCCTTTAATTTCGCTTAAAAGTACGCTGGTAAAGTGCGACTGCATGGTTTTTCGCTTCGTTTCGTCGGGAATGGAAACCACCTGAATATCGGGCAGCTGCACCCCTCCATACCGCTCAGAAAGTGTAATAAGTCCGTACTTACCAATTTTAGCGTTGTAATACGATTCGAAACTTGGGGTAGCAGAACCCAATACTACTTTGGCTTTAAATAGCGATGCTAGAAAAATAGCGGTATCTCGGGCATGGTAGCGTGGAGCCGGATCGAATTGTTTGAATGAATTTTCGTGCTCTTCATCTACCACAATCAAGCCTAAGTTAGCAAATGGTAAAAAAATGGCAGAGCGGGCACCTAACACAATCTGATAGTCGCCATTACCTACTTTTTGCCAAATTTCGGCCCGTTCGTTATCGTTAAATTTAGAATGATAAACGCCGATTTTGGTGCCAAATATTTTTTGTAAACGCTGAATTACCTGGGTAGTTAGTCCAATTTCGGGAAGTAGATACAACACCTGCTTACCTTTTGCCAAATATTCTTCGATGAGGCGAATATACATTTCGGTTTTGCCCGAAGCGGTTACGCCATGCACCAAGCAAACTTCTTTTTCTTGAAGACTTATCTTAAGTTGATTTAGGGCTTCTTGCTGGGGAATGCTGAGTGTAAACTCAGCATTCAAATCAGCTTCTACGCCATTTAGGCGACTCACTTCTTGCTCAACCAGTGTAAACACTTCTTTTGCTACCAAAGCTTGGAGCGTAGCCGAAGAAGCGCCACTGGCCTCCAATAAATCGCTCTTGGCAATTTCGGATTGAGTTTTGGACAATTGTAAATACGCTTGCAACACGTTTACTTGCTTTGGTGCTCGTTCTAGCAGGTCAAACAATGCTTTGCGGTTGGTAGCATCGGCATAAAAAGTGTTTAGTTGAACAAATGTTTTAGTTTTTGCTCGATATTTTTCTGTTAATTCTTCCGATATGGTAATAATTCCTTTATCTAAAAGTGCTCTAAGAATAGGAAATACCATTTTTTGATCTAGAATTTTTACAATCTCACTAATAGCTAATACGGGTTGTATTTCTAAGGCATCGAGCAATAAAAACTCTTTATCTGTTAAGGTAGATTTATCGTATTCAGAATCGGTGTTTAAAGTTACCTTAGTTTCGCTAGCCAATTTAAGTGCCGATGGCAGGGCTGCCTGCATGACTTCGCCTAAAGTACACAGATAATAGGCCGACATCCATTCCCAAAGAGCTAATTGTTGTGCAGTTACTATGGGAAATTCATCCAACACATCTAAAATGTATTTGGCTTCGTAACCAACAGGTGCTTTATCTGAAATGGAAAAAATGATAGCGGTATATACTTTATTTCTACCAAATTGCACCACTACCCTTTTACCAATAGCTATGTTATTCGCTAAATTTTGAGGCACACGATAGGTATAGGCCTTACTAATAGCCAAGGGCAATACTACGTTTACAAAAAAGGTTTGGCGTTCGGTGCTTTCGGCAGACATTTAGTTCTTTTTAAAAGCGCTAAAAAATAAAAATATCCAACCTATAATAAAGCACAAACCACCTATAGGTGTAATTGGGCCTATAAAACCTGAATTTATGGATAAGATACCACTCAGAGAAAGTAGATATAAAGATCCGGAAAATAATAAAATACCAATGCCGAAAAACCAAGCCGATAGGCGAATAAACGTATTAGCTGGTAGCGTAGCCAACAGCAACAAGGCTAAGGCATGCACAAACTGATAGTTGACAGCTGTTTTCCAATTTTCGAGAGCGCTTATACTTAATTGTGCCTTTAACGCATGTGCACCAAAAGCGCCAAAAATAACAGCAATAGTACCGAAAATGGCCGCTATTTGACGTATTCTACTGACTGAAGTTGAAGAAATCATAGTCTTGCTAAGTTAATAAATAGGGATTCAATTCTTTTGCTATAAATAAAAATTTAAATTTGTTAAGCACATGATAAAACGCACCCTCTTTATTTTACTATGTTGTCTAGCATTTGCCAAGCCTAGCCTATCTCAAGTTTCGTTATACAATAGCAGAACGCTGTTTGATAGCTTTGAGAATCCGGCACAGAAAGCATTTTATACCGATAGCAGCAAACAATTTGCCTTCAACTTCTTTTTTCCGACTATAAGCTTTAGTGGCTCGGCCTCTGGCGCAGCCAATAGCACGCTTAAGGGAATGATTTTTAATAACCTGAACGATAGTGAAAATTTACCCATTAATGGAAAAAGTTATACCCATTTTGCCAGCAATACCAATATATATGTATTGAGTTTTAAATGGTTTAAACGAGTTAAATACCAACAAGAAGCCGGTTTTTCTTGGCAGATACGCAACGATAGTTGGGCCAGAGTAAGTAACCCGACTTTTTCTATTTTCGACACCTTTAATCGTTTTCCCGACAACAATTACTCCAATATTTTTAATAATAAAGGTTATCAACAAACCTTTCATCAATTTGCTTTTACCTACCGAGAAAATTTCACAAAAACTATTGGCTTGGGTGTAAAATTGAGTTTACTAAGTGGTATTGCCTATAGTGGTGCCAACATTACATCTTCGGACATTACTATTGATCTTACCAATAACCAATATACTGCGAATTTTGCGGGCACATTCCGATCTACTACCATTGCCGATACGGCTGTAAAACAAGCCGTACTCCCAACTTTTAAAAATCCAGGTATTGCCCTTACGGCTAGTGCTAATTTTAAGTTTAAAAAAGGTTGGATGCTGTTGGCTAATGTAAAAGATTTAGGATTTATTCATTGGAATAAGAATAGTACAGAGGTATACCGCCTAAACAAGAGCATTAGTATGGGCCAAGCCAATGCAAGCAATGCCGATCGACGATTAGCCGATTCTCTAATTAATACGTTTGATAATGGTATTTTTCAAAATGAAGGTTTTTATAGCCCCATGAATGGCAAATTAGAACTATTGGTAAGTAAAAATTTCGGTGCATACCATCCCAATGTGCTCCTGTCTAAAAACATTTGGTATCCGGGTGGGCAGGCCACACTGATTAATAATTATTTGTTTAAAAACCATGTATTAAGTCTTACGCCTTCGTATAATTTTTTAAAGTTTATGAATTTAGGTGGGCAGTATATGTATAAAACGCCCAACTTTGAATTTTTTATAGGCAGTGATCAGTTGGTTCAAACCATCTCTTTTGCCAAGGCCGCTATTAATTCGGATGCTACTGCAGTTAAAGGTAGTTTAAGTATGGGCCTTTATATGGGCTTATCGGCCAAAATAGGTCGTTTAATGGAACATCCGCTCAATGCGAATCGTATTCCGGGTATTGAGCAACCTAAAGACAGTAAGAACAGCTTCTTCCGGAAACTATTTGGTAAGAAATAGCTATTTCTTTTTGGGTTGAGTAACCATAAAATCTTTTAAGTAATACGGCTCGAAATAGGCCAAATCCGCTAGCTCTCCTTTTGTGAATTTTTCAAAAGCAAGGCTTGTCATATCTGCGGCAGAATTTATATGCGGTTCATAGCGGTATCGCTTTGCATCAGAATATAGCGCTTTACACTTTTCGGCTCCATCGCCAAATAATACTAAGGTGTAATCAGCAAAAACAGCAAAGCTATGCTCGTCTAAAATTTCGGCCTTCACGTCTTCTATAGGACTTAAATTGGCGTTGTATACGGCCAAGTACACTTCCATACGGCGGGCATCTATCATGGGACAAAGCAAGGTTTTATCATCCGCTAAACTTTGCTTAGCTGACGCCATGGCCTGCAGGGTAGAAACGGCTACTAAAGGAATATCTAAGGCAAAACAAAGCCCTTTAGCCGTAGACACTCCAATGCGCAAACCGGTATAAGAGCCCGGGCCCATGCTTACAGCTACGGCATCCAAATCGTTATAGCTTTTATTGGCCGCCTTTAACACCTCATCAATAAATAAAGTAAGATGTGAAGCATGAATATTGGCTTCGTTTTGCTCTTTTATGGCCAATACTTGACCATCGGATGCCAAGGCAACCGAACAAGAACTGGTACCGGTTTCTAGTTGAAGGATAAGTGCCATATATGCTTTATTAAGGAACTGGATCGTGACCATGCCCACCCCAAGGGTTACAACGACCAATGCGTTTAATCGTTAACCAGCCGCCTTTAAAGGGGCCGTATTTCTCAATAGATTCTTTACCATACTGTGAACAAGTAGGTGTATACCTACAAGCCGCTCCTAATAATGGAGATAAAAACCAACGATATAATTGAATGATTCCTAAAAAAAAGCAACCTAAGAGATACTTCATGATAGCCCTCCTTCCGATTTCTGATATGCTGTTACAAGAGTTTTTAAAGCCATAAGTAGTTTTGGCTCCAATTCTTTAGAGGGCAAGAGTTCTTTACCAATGTAGCTCATACTCAAGCCAATGGGCCGTTCAGCTAAAATAAAATGATATAAGTGGTCTGCTTTATGTATACGATACAGTTCTCGTATGCGGCGTTTAATCAGGTTACGATCAACCGCTCGTTTATACCTACGTTTAGAAACTTGTATAACTACTTTCACAGGAGACTCTTGCTCATCAATGGACATCCAAGTAAATCTGAAAGGGTATAAAAGAAAAGAAGAACCGCTATGAAAAAGCTTATCTAAAAGCTTTATACTACATAACCGTTCTTCTTTTTTAAAAGTATGCATGAATAGATTGCTTGCGTTGGTTCAGAATAATTCTGAGCTGCTACAACCACCATGGGGAGGCAAGCAACCAAAAACTACGCTTTGTGGCGACGTTCGGAGGATACTGACAATTTTTTTCTGCCCTTAGCTCTTCTAGAAGCTAAAACTCTTCTTCCGTTAGCGGTGCTCATGCGTTCTCTGAACCCATGTTTGTTTCTTCTTTTTCTCTGGGAAGGCTGAAATGTTCTTTTCATTATTTAATATTTTTGCTCTTGAAAACAAGAGTGCAAATATAGGGTTGTTTTTATTTAATTCAAATTTTATGATGCAAATTTTAAGCTTTTTGCTTTTTTAATAAATCTCTAATCTCTATAAGTAGCTTTTGATCTTTGCTTAAGCCGTCTTTTCCTAAGAGTTCATCCTCTTTTCGCTGTAAAGCATTGATAAACTTAACCAATAAAAAAACGCAAAAAGCTACCACCAAAAATTGAATAACCGTATTTATAAAACTGCCGTATTTAATGGCTACTTCACTTACTTTATGTAATTCATCTGCAGGTTTGAGGACAATTTTCTTATTTGCAAAATCAATACCTCCAGTAAGATATCCTATTGGTGGCATCAATACATCGTCTACCAAAGCCGTAACTATTTTACCGAAAGAGGCACCAATAATAACTCCTACCGCTAAATCAATTACATTGCCACGCATGGCAAACTCTTTAAATTCTTTTATAAAGCCCATAAAAACACGTATTTATGCCCTAAATTACCAAACCTAGTTGGTATTTCATCTAATCATGTAAACATAAAGAATCGAAATTGCATGATTTAATGTAATTTAGCGGGTAATAACCTATGTTAAGGCAACATCTACAGCAGAAGCTTCTGCAGAAACTATCTCCCCAGCAAATACAATTTATTAAGTTGCTGCAAGTGCCTACTGTGGCACTTGATAGCCGCATTAAAGAAGAATTGGAAGAAAATCCGGCCTTAGAGGATTTAAGTTTAGCCAACATGACCGAAGTGCCGGAAGAATACCCAGATAAAGATGCAGACGAACAATTTAGCGGGGAAGAGCCTAGCGATGAATTTAATGTTGATGATTACCTGCAAAATGACGATGTAAAAGATTATGCTACCGGCTACGATTACAATACCGACGACGATGAAAACCCGAAAGAAGTTCCCTTTGCCATGCAAACTTCTTTTTTCGAGAATTTACAAGCTCAATTAGATTTATTACCGCTCTCCGACCAGGATTACCAAATTGGAAAACAACTTATTGGCAGTTTAGATGACGATGGCTACCTAAGACGCCCTATTTTATCTTTAATGGACGATTTAGCTTTTTCACAAAACGTATTTGTAGAAGAAGCTGATATTTTAGAGGTGCTTAAGTTGGTGCAAGGTTTAGATCCGGCTGGCATAGCCGCCCGAGATTTACAAGAATGTCTGCTTATTCAATTGCGAAAAAAAGAGCTGAATAAGATTGTGTTAAAGGCGATAGAAATTGTAGAACATCACCTAGATGAATTTACCCGAAAACACTACGATAAGCTAGAGAGATCGCTCCAAATGAATGGATCAGAACTTAAAGAAGCGGTACAAGAAATTTTAAAATTAAATCCAAAACCAGGCGATAATAACGAAGTAAACAGCAAACAGTTGCAGGTTATCCCCGATTTTCATATTCGAAACAACGAAGGTATGCTCAGCCTTACCCTTAATGGCCGAAACGCACCCGAATTACGAGTAAGCAGAGAATATCAAGAACTTTTTAGCCACTACGATCAAGCGGCACAAAAAGATAAAAAAATGCGGGAGGCCGTTCAATTCGTAAAACAAAAACTCGATTCGGCAAAATGGTTTATAGATGCCATTAAACAAAGGCAACAAACACTCCTAAAAACCATGAATGCGATCATGCATTTTCAATATGCCTATTTTTTAAGTGGCGACGAGCGCAACTTGAAACCCATGATTTTAAAAGATATTGCCGAACAAATTGATATGGATATCTCCACCGTATCGAGGGTAGCCAATTCGAAATATGTGCAAACAGAATTTGGCACTTTCTTGCTGAAATCATTCTTTTCAGAAGCCATACAGCTAGAAAGCGGCGAAGAGGTTTCTAACAAAGAAGTGAAGAAAATTTTAGAAGAATGCATTGGAAACGAGGATAAAAATAATCCGTTGCCCGACGAAAAACTGACCGATATTTTAAAAGAAAGAGGCTACCACATTGCCCGAAGAACGGTAGCCAAATACCGCGAAGCCATGAATATTCCGGTAGCCCGTTTACGCCGAGAACTGTAAAATTACCAGTTTTTTTGCGGGCAGGTAACCCTATATCGGTTATTCAGTAAAATACCCACTATAATTTCATGTGTTCCATTACTCACCGTATTTAAGTTAGACGTAGTTACATCGTACGAATAACCAATGTTTAGCAAATACCCAACGGTAAAGCCTGCGTTGGCAGTAAATGCATCGTTACGGCGATATCCTCCACCCAGCCAAAATTTATCTTTAAAGGCTAGTTTTACATTACCATCAACAGCCAAAGGCATTCCCATTTGGTAATTAAGTAATATCGATGGAATTGCAGCTATATCTTCACTTAAAGAGAGTTTATAACCAGCACTTAATAAAGCTTGAGGTTGGGTTTTAGCAGTACTAGCAGTAGTTGATGTAAGAAAAACATTGCTACTTGGCAGAAGCTGATGTAGCGCTAAGCCTCCAAAAAAGCGGGGGCCATATAACCACATCCCTAAACTTATGCTTGGCGATAATTTCTTATAGGTGTTGGCCGCAAAAAAAGGATCGGAACTATCTTCAAATACCAAGTTAGACGCATCTAAACTAAGTTGTGTAATACCTACAGATACTCCCACCGCTAAATTCACCTTTGTAGACAAACCTAAATGATAGGCATAATTCAATTTCACTTCGGTATTTTTCAGTGGACCGGTTTTATCTTCCAAAGCAATAACACCCACACCATGGTGTGGAGCTGCAGCCTGATAGCTTTTCACAAAACTTCTACTCATGGGGTTTTCTCCGGTTCCCGAAAAAGAATTTGCATTATCACCCAAATAATTTTTACCCAAAGCCGTGTGCATAGATACGTATTTGGTTTGTGGAGCACCTGTTAAACCCGTCCATTGCATGCGGTTGCCAAAACGCAAATCGGTATAATTCTCTATACCTGCTACTGCGGGGTTAATTAAAAAGCTATTTAAGGTATATTGGGTATACTGAGGCTGTTGCTGTGCAAATGCTCTGCTAATTAAAAGGGGAATAATAAGTAAGCAAAATCTACTGGCCATATTATTTAATTAAAGTTACAGAACCAGCCATCGCATTACGCCCATTTCCAGGTTTAATAATATAGTAATACGTGCCCATAGGTAAATCTTCTCCGTTAAACCGCCCATCCCATGGATTAGCGTAACCAACCGAATAAAATACTTGTTGCCCATAACGATTAAAAATCTGTACGGTAGGATTGATATAACTGTTCAAATAGCGAATATTCCAAACATCGTTGTAGCCATCGGCATTGGGTGTAAAGGCATTCGGAATCTCTGGGAGCTGTAAAACCCTAATGAATATATTATCGGCTGCTACACATCCTTCGCTCGAAGTAACTGTTAAGGTATATAAAACATCCAGATCTGGAGAGGCTATGGGGTTTAGAATAGTTGGATCGCTAAGATTTGTAACCGGTGTCCATTGGTAAGTTAAGCCAGTACCGCTAACTCGGGGCTGCAATTGCAATGCTCCACCTTCCAAAATAGTGCTATCTCTACCCGCATTTACACTGGGAGTGGCATAAACAGTAATGGTACTAGTAGCAGATGAAAAACAAGCATTATCAGCAGTAAACGTATACTTAATGGTATGGGTACCCACTCCAGCTAATGATGGATTAAACATACCTGAAGAACTTACTCCCGGACCACTAAATTGTCCAAGGCCAGGAAAACCATATAACTCGGTAACTTGAGTGATTTGGAAGGCACTATTTTCTTGACACTTATCTGGAAGTGCATTAAAACTAACTTCGGGCACACCTTTAACCGTAATTACCTTAATTTCTTCAGTCACACACACACCGCCAGAAAATGCTAACAAACGCACGGTATAATTTAAAGAACTTAGACTATGGGAAATAAGATATGGATGAGTATAAACCTTGTTTGGAACTGGGTTTTCATCAACTTCTACTACGCTGGGTTGATTTAAATAATCAAAATACCATTCTAATCTAGTAATATCGCCAAAGCCCGGCACAAGCGATTTATTCACAAAAGAAACCGCATTGCTACTACACAAATCAGTAGCATTTACCACCTCAAAATCGGCAATTGGATTAATGCCATTTACCCTAAAATTTTTTGTTTCTGTTTTGCTGCACCCATCGTCAGTAGTTACCGTTAATGAAATAACATAATCACCTGCTAAAGAGTAATTGTGGCTTGGGTTAAGACTATTCGCAGTGTTTGGATTTGTAGGGCTAGATCGGGTAGCATCGCCAAAATCCCATGCATAGGTTAAATTGCTTGTACTTCCATCGGCATTGGTAGCTAAATTCGTAAAACGTGCAGATACATCTGATAAACAGAAATCGGGCACATCAAAATCTACTACGGGCAAAGCAGCCACTACCAGCGATTCAGTGTATGTTGCTTCGCATCCTAAATTGGTTTTAACAGTTAAGCTGACCAAATAGGTACCTGGGTTTGCGAAGGTATGCGCTGGTTCACGTAAGGCTGATTGTTGCCCATCGGCAAAATCCCATTTCCAAGTAATAATCATTCCTTCCTTAGGTGTAGATAGATTGGTAAATTGAATGCTATTTTGTTCGCATGAAGGAGTACTAAATGTAAATTGTGCCATGGGTAAAGCCGTGATATGTACCGGTTGTGGCGAACTGGTAATGGAACAATTATCTTGTGTAATTAAGGTAAGGGTAGGCAAATAATCGCCTGCTGTGGTATATTCATGGCTAAATGGAGCCCCAGCAACAGTGGTTTCTAAAATAGTTCCATCATTAAAATCCCAAATCCATTTTTTTATAGAACTACCATTGGGTGTACTTTGATCGGAAAAAGTAACGCCCGAATTCACACAAGCCTGCGGGCTGATACTAAACACCGATGTGGGCAAAGCAAAAACCTCAAAACTCAAATTAATAATGTCGTAATCGCCACAAAGACTTGCACCCGGATTGAATGACTTTACGACAATATTTTTAATTCCAGCTGCGGGATAGTTAACGGCCGTTTGTAATTTATACACATATAATGTTACACCATTTTGATCATACTGTCTATCGAAAATGGGCTTTTCTTGAATTATTTCGGGCTGCCCATCGGATAAATTCCAACGTAACTCGGTGGTTTGATACGACAAAGTAGTTTCTAAATTGAAATTTTGACTGGCACAACCACTTGGAGCAACTTGGTTTGATGTCGGATCTTTAATTTCAATAAATTGAGTCAAATTTTTAATATCGGCACCTGCTAAATAGGCGTAAGATTCTACACTACCATAGCCATAGGCGATAGCGACAAAACCATCGGTAGAAGTAGTTTTTAAGCGATGGGTAGCCGTTTGAGTAGTGGTTGAGTTAGGAAAATTCCAAATTAAGTAACTGTATTCAGAAGCGGGAATAACTTTGAATAAATTCGGAGCTGGCAATGCACCATCAATCGTAAATTTAGTAACATCAATAGTTTTGAGTAGTACATTTACAAAATGTCTATTTGAACTAATATTTGTAGCTACATTTCTATTGATAGTCGGGTTACTAAGTCCATCGGTAATAGAAATAGCAGAATATAAGGTTACATCTTTTAGTGTTTGCTCAATTGGATTTAGAATGGTTAGCTCTGTATCTCCCGGAAATGGATTAATTGGCGGAAATATACCCTCCCAAGTATTGGCTGTATTGCAAACCTCAGAAAGTTGAATTTGAGCAACACTTATTGGTTTACTAGCCGTTATAATAGATGCATTACTTGTACTAAACGTAACAATACTGCCTTTTGTATAGGTACCGTTTACTGGAGCGGTATTGGTTAAATTTTGCTGTACCCCTCCTGCATTCTGTACGGTTAGTTCGGTATTATCTTCAGCAATATAAATTCTAAAAATATCGGAATAACCCACGGTAGCATTGTAAAAAGGCGCTGTAACAAACGTTTTCCCCCAAGAAGTTTTAGGGAATAATTGTTGGTATATGTTATCCCCAGGATAATCGCCATAAATGGGATTAGAAAAATTACCGGGTGTATTGCAAAAACCTGTTTTAGTACTTCCAGAAAATACTGCGATAGGGGTACAATTGGCAACCGTTTTAATTTTTACACCCGTTACATCTTTGGTAGATTGAAACTGATATACATCGCCCTTATTTAGTACCGGAGTTTGAAAAGTACTACCACCCACATGGCGGCTATCGGATATACTATTTACCCCCAGAGGTAGCGTAATTTCTAGCACGGTATTATCTTCTACAGCCACCACAGTAAATTGCGATACCCGGTATTCTGGTCTAGTTCCTGTAGAACTAGGCATTTGCTCATAGGCGATTGCATAATATTCGTTTCCTAAAGCTCTTGTAGGTAAAACTAAAGTAGCAGCCGACCGAGCAGCATTAGATATGTGGGAATACAAAACAATTGGGGCCGAAGCGGTAACATGTATGCCCTTATTTAAGGCAATACCATCAGATAGATTGACATAAACATTGGTATAACGTTGAGGATTTATATAAACCGGCACTGTTTGATTGGCTAGTAACGTAACCGTGCCGTTAGTTAACGGAACTCCACCAACTGTAATAGATAGCGTAGCATTAACTTTAGAGGTTAAAAAGAGTGTTAACAACGAGTTGGTGCCATCCACATGACCGGCATAGGCTACCCAAAAATCGGTGCCTTCATTGGAAGTGTTTTGGGCAAAGACTTCCCTACCCCCTATCGTGTAACAAAACAAAACCAGACTAACTAAGATAATCTTTCTAATCATGTACATACCTGCCTTGCTTATGCTGATAAGGCAGTCAATTTATAACAAATAAATTATAACTAAAAATTAATACACATTAAAACTATTGATAGTAATACTACCGGATATTTTGTAGATAAAAATTAAACAAATCTAATTCTGCCTGCAATTAATTAACCTTTAGAATACGTGTGAAATAACACTATGATTTAATAATTATTTAATGTAGAGTACTCAAATTATTCACTAAGATTGCGATTAGCTTAAACACCTTAAAAAAGTGAAAAATACATACTTTTTTAAAAAATCTTTAATTATATTATAATTTAAATATGTTTCATTTTTGGAAAAATACAACTAGTGATTTTAGCAACTTAGGTGTAGATATACACAGCCATATTTTACCTGGCATTGATGATGGATGTAAAGATTTGGCTGCATCTATTGAAACAAGAGGAATAATAGCTGAATTGGGAATAGAACGAATGATTTATACCCCACACATTCACCATGAATATTATTCAAATTCTGCTAGCTCAATTAAACATGCTTACGAGCAATTAATGAGTAATTCCACATACAAGCAGGCCTATGGACACGACACCTATGCTGCCGAATATATGCTCGATGATCACTTGCATCAACAACTTAAAAACGAAGTTCCATTTTTATGTTTAAAAGATAAATATCTGCTCATTGAACTACCCATAGCATTCGAAAATCCGCAAACACAACTCATAATTTTTGAGCTTTTTATTGCAGGTTACCAGGTAATTATTGCCCATCCGGAGCGCTACTTATATTATGAGAACAGACTAGCTGTTTTTCAGCAACTTAAAAATATGGGTTGTTTATTTCAACTTAACCTATTATCTATGAGCGAATATTATGGTACAAATGTTAGTCAGCTTGCCACACAATTATTAAAAAAAGGTTGGTATGATTTTACTGCTACCGATATTCATAACGCCACCCAACACACCGATATCTTGAAAGTTTTAGCTTCTAAAAATTTGAATAAATGGAAAAATTATCCATTTAAAAATTCTATTTTTGCCTAAATTTTTAATAACTTATAACTACGTTTAATTATGATTAAAAAGTTAAAATATTTTCTAGCTATTTTCTTTTTGAGTTTGCTCATAAGTGCGTGTTCTACAAAACGTAATTTAAGCTATTTTAGAGATTATGCACGTGATACAACATTTAGTATTGCCAAATCCGAGGTAGAATATTTAATAAAAAAAGGCGATATTTTATTTATTACGGTAAGTAGCGAAGACATTGAAAGTACGGCTATTTTTAATTTACCCAATACCGGTGGTTCAAATAATAGCCAAGTAACAACTGCCCCTGGTTATTTAGTAGACGAGGTTGGCAATATCAATTTTCCAAAAGCTGGGCAACTACAGGCACAGGGTAAATCTAAAACTGCATTGAAAAATGAATTGGAAACTTTGTTGACCACCTATTTGAAAAACCCAATTATTACCATTAGAAATATAAATTACAAGGTAACACTTTTAGGTGAGGTCGTTCGTCCAGGCACTTATACTACACTAAACGAACGAATGAGTTTGTTGGAAGCGCTTAGCCAAGCCGGAGATTTAACAGATTTTGGAAGAAGAGACAACGTACTTTTGATTAGAGAAATAGGCAATAAGCAAGAATATTTTAGACTGAACTTAAACGATCGTTCATCTATTAAAAATGAATTTTATTATTTACAGCCTAATGATGTGCTTTATGTAGAGCCTATAAAATCGAAAAAATTTCGTTCCTCAACATTTAGCCAATTTGGACCGCTTACGATTAGCACCATTTCATTTTTAATTAGCATAATTATTCGTCTTTAGTTTCTCTCATAAAATTCATGGACAATTTATAAAACTACACCATTTAACCTATTTAATTGAAAAATAACGGACAATTTCAATCTGAATCAACCAATAGCATTGCTGATAAATTAAAACCTTACATTTCGTTTTGGCCATTATATGTGGTTTTAACGATAATGGGTTTAATTTTTAGTTATACCTATTTAAAATACACTAAACCGGTGTATTTGGTTAGCGGAAAAATTTTGGTAAAAGATGATAAAAAAGGTGCCGAGATTAGCAGCATGTTGTCATCTATGGAGATGTTAAATGAGAAAAAAATTGCCGAAAATGAAATAGAATATCTCAAATCAACTAAAATTATGGAAGAGGTTGTTAAAGATCTCAAACTATATGCCACCGTTCATGTTGAAAATAATTTCAGAAATGATGCACTGTACGGCGATTATTGCCCTGTAAGTTTTACTGCGACAAACCCATACGGGTTGCATTCTATAAATGGCCCCATACCAGTTAAAATAAACTGGAAAAAAAGGCAAGTTTCCATGCTAGGTAAAAAATTTGGTAATGGCGATCGGATGGTTTTAAACGGTCAAGACACTTTAATTCTCTCTTTTAATGATCAGAAAAAAGGCGGGTTTCAAACAGCCAATAAACTGTATAATCTTAATGTATCCAATTTATACAAACAAGCATTGGGCTTGCAACAAAAAATCAAGGTAGCTAATGCTTCTAAATTATCTTCAACTATTGATTTCAAGTTAGAAACTACCCAGCCAAAAATGGGTGAAGATATTTTAAATTCTCTTTTTAAAAATTATCAAATTCTATCTCTAAAAGATAAAAATTTAGCCGCATCAAACACCCTTAAATTTTTAGAAACTCGATTGACTTTTTTGACCAAAGAATTGGATAATATAGAAAGTAACATCGAGAATTTTAAAAGCAATAATGGCATTGTTGCACTTAGTGAACAAGCTGGTATGCTTTTAGATCAGTTAAAAGAACATGACCAAGCGGTAATGGATATTGATTTAAAACTTTCGGTGCTGGCTGAAATTAAAAAATATGTATTGGGAAAAGGCAGCAACCCAGGTATTGTACCTTCAATAATGGGTATAAATGAACCTATTTTAGATGAATTACTAAAGCGATTGTATGCTACCGAATTGGAGTATGGCCGCTTGAAAAACGTAACTGGTGCACAAAACAACGAGCTCTTAAAGCTTAAAAAAGATATCGATCAACTAAAACCAGATATTTTAGAAAATATTGCCAATATTAATGCTACGCTGCTAAGCACCAAGAATACAGTGTTGTTTGAAACTGAAAAAACAAAAGCATTGCTCAACAATATGCCCGAAAAAGAGAAGCAATTGCTCAAAATTCAGCGCCAAATGGAGATAAAAAATGCTATTTATAATTATTTATTAAACAAACGCGAAGAAACCGAAATTACCTTTGCTTCGGCTGTATTAGATAGCCAAATTATAGAACCCGGAAAATCCGGTTTATCGCCAATTAAACCACAAAAGATTATTATTTTGCTTAGTGGCTTGCTCATGGGTTTTGTTTCAGGTTTTGCCTTTGTATATTTTAAAATATTGCTTAACGATAAAATTATAAGCAAAACAGACTTAGAGGGCGCCAATATGCCACCATTTGTTGGGGAGGTGATATTTAATAAAAATGAAAGCGATATTATTATTGGCCCAAGCACCCTAACACTTATTGCCGAACAAATTAGAAATGTTCGTTCTAATTTGGCGTTTTTTGGCACAGAAACTGATAAGAAATCAATCTTAGTAACTTCTTCTATACCCGGCGAGGGCAAAACATTTATAGCTATTAATTTAGCCATAAGCTTCTCTTTGCTCAACAAACGGGTGGCTTTGGTGGGTTTGGATTTTAGGAAACCTAAGATTTCGTTCATTTTAGAAACTAGCAATACCAAAGGGGTTACAAACTACTTGGTTGGTAAATGTGGCATAGATGAGATTATAGAAGCAGTACCTCACCAACCCAATTTGTACTTTGTAAACTCAGGGCCTATTCCGCCTAACCCGTCTGAATTAATTGATACCCAAAAATTTGCGGAATTAATGACCGAATTGCGATCCAGATTTGATTATGTAATTATGGATAGCCCTCCAATTGGTATTGTGAGCGATAGCTTATTACTTGCCAAGCATGTTGATTTAACCTTATACATTACGCGTCAAAATCGTACTCCGAAAAGAGCAATAGAAATGATTGAAAAGTTGCACAATGAGGACCGTTTACCTAAACTTTCGGTATTACTAAATGGGGTAAAAACGCAAACCTTATTTAATTATGGGTATGGATACGGGTACGGGTACGGGTATGGGTATGGGTATGGGTATTACCATGAGAATGAAAAAACTGGAGGAAGGTTTTTAGTAAACAAAATAAAAAAATGGTTTAAAAAATTGGTAAACAGGCTTAATTAAACCTAACACTATACCTGTGATCGTATCTTATAAAAAAAAATTTATTTTTATTCACATACCCAAAACTGCTGGCACCAGTTTAAAAATCGTTTTGAAAAAATATGGAGCCTCTAAGGGGATTCTTAATTTTCTTGTTAGGCGGTTTCATAAAAATGGATTAGCAAAATTTTTATACTGCCTACGCACCTACGATGCCCATACTTCTATTAAAGATTTATATAAACTTATTCCAACGCGTTGCATACAATCATATTTTAAGTTTTGTGTAGTAAGAAACCCATATGAACGTCTGGTTTCATTTTACTTTCATATTTTGAAAGAAAAATATCATCCTTGGCATCAAAAAATTGCCTCGTATGAATCTTTTGAAGTTCTCGTAAATAATTTAGAGGCTGTAAAAGAGCCTAGCCAATTGAGTTATATACGCAATGAACAGGGTAAGCTAGAAATTGATCAAATCATTTATTATGAAAGTTTAACCTTGCAACTGCCACTGTTAAGTAAGCAATTAGGGTTCTCCATACACATTCCACATGAGAATAAATCTAAACATAACAATTGGAAAGAATACTATACCCCGGCCTTAAGAGATAAAGTTTATACCTTTTACCAAGAAGATTTTGTTGCATTTAAGTACCCGTATGAACTAGACTAAAACGCTTCAAAAATGAAACTCAAAAATAGAATTATCCAAAAACTGAAAGTAATTTTGGGCTTAGGCAAAGCAAGCAGCCCCTTACGTAATGGGCCAAATGGTTCGTATATTTTTATACATATAAACAAAACGGGAGGTACTAGTATAGCTAAAGCAATTGGCTTAACTGTGAAAAAACATTTAACCGCAGAACAAGTTATTACACAAATTGGCGAAAGAGCATTTAACGATGCTTTTGTATTTACAGTAGTACGCAATCCCTGGAGTAAAGTAGTATCGCACTATAAATTTCGAGTGAAAACCAATCAAACATCGCTAAAAACAAACCCATTAGATTTTAACGAATGGGTGAAATGCACTTATGGACCAGAAAAAAATTTGTTTTATTACGACCAACCCACCATGTTTCAACCCCAACTTAGCTGGCTTAAAAATTCGTCAGGAGAATTGGTAGTGCCTCATATTATCCGCTTTGAAAAACTTGCTGAAGAATTTAAACCCATTGCCCTCAAACTAGGTATACATACAGAATTACCTCATTTAAATGCAACAAAAAAAGAATCGTACACAACGTACTATAACCCAGAAAGCCAACAAATTATAGCCAATTGGTTTAAAGAAGATGTAGCCTATTTTAATTACGTTTTTGGAGAGGCCTAATGTGTTGCTGATACCTTAACATGAACAAACCTCAAAAAATTTCTAAAGCCCTATACCTAGGTAAACAAGTAGGTATAACTGGTAGCGTGCAAATACTCGTTCAGCTTATTGGCTTTTTAAGTGGCATATTACTCACAAGGTATTTACCCTTAAAAGAATATGCATTTTATACCTTAGCCAATACATTTTTAGGAGTAATGACTATTTTAGCTGATAGTGGTGTGGCTACCGGTGTACTATCAGAAGCTGGTAAAGTATGGCGTGATAAAGAAAAATTAGGCCATGTTTTAGCAACCGGAATTGCGCTAAGAAAACGGTTTGCCCTTGTTAGTTTGTTAGTTTCTGTTCCAATACTTTTTACTTTACTGCTATATAACGGAGCAAGTTTGCTAATATCTCTACTCATTTGTGCTAGTATTATACCTGCATTTTTAGCTGCCTTATCAGATAATTTATTGCAAATTGTACCTAAATTATATAAGCAAATACTCCCCCTACAACAAAATCAATTTTGGGTAAGTTTTTACCGCTTACTAGCATCCGGAATAGCTGCATTTTTATTTCCTTGGGCATTTGCAGCGGTATTGGCTGCAGGCTTACCCCGTATTTGGGGTAATTTTAGGTTAAAATCGCTAACCTATTTATTGGTTAAAAAGGAAGAAAAAGTTGACCCCCAGGTTGAGAAAACAATAGTACAAATTGTACGCAGGCAAATGCCTATGAGTATTTATTTTTGTTTATCAAGCCAGATAAGTATTTGGTTAATTTCGATTTTTGGCAATACAATCTCCCTTGCACAAATAGGTGCCCTAAATAGAATAAGTATTATTACGACCATTTTTAGCAGTATTATAGCTACACTAGTACTACCTAAACACGCCAAATTACCAGCAAAAAGACGACCAAATGCTTTGTTTTTTATTAAAATTTTTAGTGTGCTTGTTTGTACAAGTGCTATTTTATTACTAGTTGTCTATCTTTTTCCTAAACCTATACTATTTGTTTTGGGTGAGAATTATCAAAATTTATCTTGGGAATTGTTTTTGAGTATGCTAGGAGCTAGTATTGGGTTAGTATCACAAACACTAGGCAGTTTATCTAGTTCTAGAGGCTGGGTGATGGAGCCTATTTTACCCATCATTTTAAATATAATACTCACGATTATTTTGATTAAACTATTAAATTTTTCAACATTAGAGGGAGCATTATGGTTTAAAATTGGACTTACCCTCTTTATGTTTAGCAGAAATTTCAGTTTTTATTTATCTCGTCTTTTTAAATTACCCAACTAAACAGATATACCTATTTATGTTAACAAAGAAAAGTAGAAATAGAATTAGAAATTTTTTAGTATCAAAACAATTGGTAAAAATCCACCTGATACACGAAACTAAAGAAGAATGTTGGCTATTTTTTGGTATGCAAAGATCAGGAAATCATGCCATATTAAATTGGTTATGTTATGGTTTAAGCGAAACAGTACACTTAAACAACTGCACTATTTACGGAAACTTTAAACTTCGTTTTATGCCTAGTGGTATAAAAATATTTGGTGCCGGTGAACCATTCGAAAGCGCATTAAGAATTAAGTTTAACCCAAATGACAAAGAGCTTAGGGAGCAAATTAATGAAACTAAAAACCGCATTTACTCGTTCGAAAATACACTTCCTGAGCCCTATTTTTATGCGCATTTTTTGGCCAGACAGACCATTGTAATACTTCGAGATCCTGCAAATTGGCTTGCAAGTTTTAAAAAACATTATGAGAATCATCCAAATTTAACTCAAAAGTTAATTAATGGTATGATGATGTATAAAAAACATCTCAGATTTGCCCTGCAACACATAGACAATCCAACACCTTTTACACACATTATTAATTATAAT
>CAMCMG010000008.1:0-42958 GCA_945875895.1 Sphingobacterium thalpophilum
AATTACACGGTCAATTGCATCTTGAAAATCTTGCATATCTACCGCTTGTTTATCCTGTCGAGCGGCAATAAGTGCTGCCTCGTTGCACACGTTGGCAATTTCTGCTCCTGCAAAACCAGGGGTTTGCGCAGACAGTTTTTTGGCATCAACACCTTCGGCAAGTTTTATGGGTTTTAAGTGAACCCTAAAAATTTGTTCACGGCCTAACAAATCGGGTTTATCAATAGAAATTTGTCTATCAAAACGGCCTGGTCGCAACAAGGCACTATCCAATACATCGGGGCGGTTGGTGGCCGCCAAAATTATAATGCCCGAATCGGTACCAAAACCATCCATTTCAACCAATAATTGGTTGAGTGTGTTTTCACGTTCGTCGTTACCACCCATCATACTGGTTTTTCCACGAGCACGACCAATGGCATCTATTTCATCAATAAAAATAATACAAGGCGCTTTGTCTTTGGCTTGTTTAAACAAATCGCGAACACGGGAAGCGCCCACGCCCACAAACATTTCTACAAAATCTGAACCCGATAAGGAGAAGAAAGGAACCTGTGCTTCACCTGCAACAGCTTTGGCCATAAGGGTTTTACCGGTACCCGGCGAACCCACCAATAAAGCCCCTTTCGGAATTTTACCGCCTAAATTGGTGTATTTGGTTGGATTTTTTAGAAAATCGACAATTTCCATCACCTCCTGCTTGGCTTCTTCAAGGCCTGCTACGTCGTTAAAGGTTACATTTACTTGTGATTCTTTATCAAACAGCGTTGCTTTAGATTTTCCAATATTGAAAATTTGGCCACCACCACCACCAGAGCCACCACCCATTTTGCGCATAATGAACAACCAAATACCCACAAATAGTAGAATGGGTACCACAATGGTCATAAACCAACCCGCCCACGGACTTTCTCTAGTTTCGAAAATTAATGGAGTACGCTGTTCTGCCGGAAGATCCTTCTCGGCCTCTCTTAATTTTGCCTGAAGTGCTTGATCAGAACCCTCGGTAAAATAAAATTGCGGACCAATATTGGGTGTTCCTAACGAGTTTTTCTTTTGAAACTCTTTGTATTTGGCTTGGCTTAATCGATCTTTTTTAATGTAAACCTCTACGGTTAACAAGTCTTGATTTTTAAAGGCCACTAACTTTTCTACGTCACGGGATTTTAATACCTCGTTTTCAAATTTTTGATAGGAAATTTGTTTCACGGCATCGTTATTAAAAAAGAGTTGAACCGCAAAAAGTCCTAAAACAATTGCGGCGTATAGCCACATAATGTTAAAGCGGGGTGGTTTGGGAACAATTTTTTTCCCTGGTATTTTTTTCACCGATTTTGGTGTGCTTGATTTATTTTCTTTCATATAATTTTTCTATGTAATTAAGCGCTTTGGTACGATTCTATTTCGGCATCGCCCCAAAGTTCTTCTAGGCCATAACATTGGCGTTTATCTGTTTTAAAAATATGTACAACCACATCTACATAATCTAACAAAATCCACTCTGCGTGCTGTTGACCCTCTTTTTTCCAAGGATCTACTTTAAAGGCTTTGTACAATTCCTCTTCAACGCTTAAGGCTAGTGCCCGTATTTGTGGAGCCGATTCGGCATGACAAACCACGTAATAATCGGCCACGGCAGAGTGTATGTTTCTAAGATCTAAGCGAACAATGTCATTTCCCTTTTTCTCTTGCATCCCGTGAATTACCATCTCTGAAATTCGGGTTGATTCTTGAACAGCTTTAGTTTTTACCATTAAATAAATTTAGTTTTGCTTGTATTAAACTGAGGGCTTAACTCTTGCAAAATAACACTTTTTCAGCATTATTTATCGGTCAAAATTTGGTTAAACTTTCTAGTGTAGCCTCCACGAATAATTATCTAAAAGATCTTGTGTCAAATTCTGGGCCACTTGCAGAGGGTACTGTAATTATGGCAGACCATCAGTTTGCTGGTAAGGGCCAATTGCAGAACGTTTGGGAGAGCGAAGCTGGCAAAAATCTCACCATTAGCATTTTATTAAAACCAACTTTCTTAACTGTTGGGCAACAGTTTGAGTTAAACAAGGCAGTTTCTTTAGCGCTTTTAGATGTATTAAGCCCATTATTATGCCCCGAGGTATCGATAAAATGGCCCAACGACATCTTAGTGTCTGGCAAAAAAATAGCCGGAATATTAATTGAAAATAGTGTGCAGGGTAGCCGCTGGAAACAAGCCGTGGTGGGTATCGGACTAAATGTCAACCAAACTCAATTTTCGCCGAATTTGACAAGAGCTACTTCTATAAAAAATGTTTTACAAACCGAGTATAATTTAAACAGTTTATTGGCCGACCTTTGTATGGCAGTGGAAAGGCGGTATTTACAAGTACGAGCACAAAAATTTGCTGATTTACATCGCGATTACCTGCAGCATTTGTTTAAATTTGGTGAACAAAGCAAATTTAGAGTGGCTAACGAGTTGATAGAGGCCGAAATTATGGGAGTAAGCCCCACTGGTTTGTTGGAGCTACACACCTCAAAGGGAACCCAAACATTTGGATTCAAAGAAATTACTTTTTGTTTTGACTAAACACCTATGAAAAAATTATATACGCTACTTTTAGTATTGCTTGTTTTACAAAGCCAGGCACAAATAGAAAATCCGGTAAAATGGAGCTTTAGTGCACAGAAAACTGGCAAAAACGAAGCGAATGTGCAAATTAAGGCTACTATCCAAAAAGGCTGGCATCTGTATTCACAATTTATAGAAGATGGAGGACCTATTCCTACCTCCTTTACTTTTAGCCCCTCTAATGACTACCAATTGCTGGGAAAGGTGAGCGAAAGCCCCAAGGCTGTTATAGCTTTTGACCCCAATTTTGGGATGAAAATAGCCTGGCACGAAACTCAGGTAACCTTTACTCAAAAAATAAAAACCACCAGCGATAAATTTACCCTGAAGGGTGTGTTGGAGTATACGGTTTGTAATGACAATAAATGTTTACCACCCACCGAACAGGAATTTAGTATTCTAGTTGATGTGTCTGTGGCTGCAACCCTTGCCCCTGTTGATATATCCCCCCCTGGTTTGGTAAACACCAGCCCTAAATTAGAAGAGCCAAAGACCATTGCCAATCCCGAAAACAGCGATTCTCTTTGGGGAATTTTTATAGCCGGTTTTTTAGGCGGCTTGGCAGCATTTTTTATGCCTTGCATTTACCCCATGATTCCATTAACTGTTTCTTTCTTTACCAAGAAGTCTGGTTCTAGGGCTAAGGGAATTCGCAGTGCTGCCCTTTACGGCTTTTTTATTGTGGCCATATATGTGAGTTTAGGCCTGGTTATTACCCTGCTATTTGGCACTTCGGCCTTAAACGAAGCGGCTAGTAGCGCCACCTTTAACCTCTTATTTTTTGGCTTATTGCTCATTTTTGCACTTTCATTTTTGGGTGCTTTTGAAATTACCCTGCCGGCAGCATTGGTTAATAAAATGGATGCAGAATCGAACAGAAGCGGCTTAATCGGTTTGTTTTTTATGTCCTTTACATTGGCACTAGTTTCTTTTTCATGTACCGGTCCCATTATTGGCACGCTGTTGGTAGATGCAGTTTCTAAAGGAGCCTACCTGGGTCCAGCTATGGGAATGTTTGGTTTTTCGTTAGCGCTAGCCATTCCATTTACGCTATTTGCCATTTTTCCGTCTTGGTTAAAAGAAATGCCAAAATCGGGTGGTTGGTTAAATACCGTAAAACTTTCTTTGGGGTTTTTAGAATTGGCCCTAGCCTTTAAGTTTTTATCTAACGTAGATTTAGCCTACCATTGGGGGATACTTAATCGTGATATTTTCTTGATTATTTGGATCGTGATTTTTGCCTTTTGGGGTTTATACCTTTTGGGTAAAATTAAATTATCCCACGATAGCGATTTATCCTTTATCTCACTAAGCAGACTGCTATTCGCCATGTTAATATGGGGTTTTACCCTGTATATGGTTCCCGGTTTATGGGGTGCGCCACTTAAGGCCATTAATGCGTGGTTGCCACCGGCAAGTACCCAAGAATTCGATTTATATAGCAAGCAATTTACCACCACAGTTCCCGCTGAATCTGCTACTAAGAAATACGCCAACCTGTTTCATGCCCCCTACGGTTTAAATGCCTATTACGATTATGAGCAAGGATTGGCAGCTGCAAAACAACAAAACAAACCCATTTTACTAGATTTTACCGGATGGAGTTGTACCAATTGCCGCAAAATGGAGGCAAGTGTTTGGGCTGATGCCGAAGTATTGAAGCGATTAAAAAACGATTATATCCTCATCTCTTTATATGTAGATGATAAAACAGCATTGGCCGAAAACGAAAAGTATACCTCGACATTTAGCGGTAGAACCATTAAAACAATCGGTCAAAAATGGAGCGATTTTCAGGCCAGCACTTTTGGAACCAATTCTCAACCTTATTATGTATTGCTTGATGCTGATGGCAAACAATTGGTGGTTCCACAAGCATTTAATTTGGATATTAGCAATTATATCCGTTTTTTAGACAGGGGCAAATCGGCTTTTAACAAAAAATAAGCATGAACTCAATTAAGAAAATAGGGGTTTTTACCTCAGGGGGCGATTCCCCGGGTATGAATGCAGCCATTCGGGCTGTAGTAAGAACCGGATTGTATTATAACCTCGAAGTGGTGGGTATTATGAGAGGCTACGAGGGCTTAATTACTGGCGAAATTATTCCGATGGATCGCAAGTCGGTAGCCAATATAGTACAACGTGGCGGCACCATTTTAAAAACTGCCCGTAGCGATGATTTTAGAACTGTTGAAGGCCGTAAAAAAGCTTTCGAAAATGTGCAAAAGTACGGAATAGATGCCTTGGTGGGCATTGGTGGCGATGGTACTTTTACCGGAGCCAGTATTTTTATCGAGGAGTTTGATGTACCCATTATGGGTCTACCCGGCACCATTGATAACGATTTAATAGGCACCGACTTTACTATTGGTTACGATACCGCCATCAACACCGTGGTGGATGCAGTGGATAAAATTCGTGATACTGCCGAATCGCACGACCGCTTGTTTATTGTAGAAGTTATGGGCCGAGATTCGGGCCTTATTGCGCTAAGAAGCGGTATTGGTACGGGTGCAGAAGCCATTTTAATTCCAGAAACTAAAACCGACATAACTCATTTATTAGAACGATTAGAATCGGGTAGAAAAGATAAATCTTCCAAAATCATCATTGTAGCCGAAGGCGATGACGTAGGCGGAGCTTTTGTGGTAGCAAAGGCGGTAAAAGAAAAATTTCCGAGCATTGATACCCGTGTGTCTATTTTAGGCCACATGCAGCGTGGCGGTAGTCCTTCGTGTATGGATCGTGTATTGGCTAGCCGCTTGGGCGTGGGAGCTGTGGAAGCACTTTTAGCCAACCGCCGTGGCGAAATGTTGGGTTTGGTAAATAACGAAATTCAATATACTCCTTTTAAACAAGCCATAAAGCATCTTGGTGAAGTAGATACCAATCTGCTAAAAATCGTCGATATTCTATCGCTATAATCAATTTTTTGCTTTTAGTTTTTTAATTATCAAGGTTTTACTATCTTTGTCGCCCCGCAGTAGAAGACTCCGGGAAATATGTTGGATACATAAAACTTAAAAAACATGGCAACTAAAATCAGATTGCAAAGATTCGGTAAAAAGGGAAAACCTTTTTATCACCTAGTGGTAGCAGATTCACGTGCTCCAAGAGACGGTAAATTTATTGAGCGTATTGGTTCTTATAACCCCAATACTAACCCAGCAACCATCGACCTTAATTTCGACAAAGCCTTATCGTGGGTAAACCAAGGTGCCCAACCAACCGATACCTGTCGTGCTATTCTTTCTTATAAAGGTGTTTTATACAAAAAACACTTAGAAGGTGGTATTAAAAAAGGCGCCTTAACGCAAGAACAAGCCGATGCAAAATTTGCAGCTTGGTTAACTAGCAAAGACGCTCAAATTATTGGCAAAAAAGATAGCTTAACGCAAACTAAAGAGCAAGTTAAAAAAGCTGCTTTAGTAGCCGAGGCGAAACGTAAAGAAGACAAAGCAGCAGCTATTGAAGCAAAATATGCTGCTCCTGCCGAAGTAGAAGAAGTGGCTGTTGAAGAAGTTCCAGTAGCAGAAGAAACAGAGAACACTGAAGAAACTACCGAAGTAGCTGCCGAAGAAACCGTAGTTTCAGAAGAGGCTCTGGAAGCACCAGAAGTAGCAGTTGAAGAACCAGCTAGCGATGAAGCTCCAGTTGCAGAAGAAATTACCGAAGCGATTGAAGAAGCTCTAGAAGCGGAAATAGCAGTTGAAGAACCAGCTAGCGATGAAGTTACCGAAACGGTTGAAGATGCAGTAGCAGAAGTAGCCGAGGAAGTAGTAGAAGAACCAGCTGCCGAAGAGGCTCCTGTTGCAGAAGAAGTAGTGGAAGAAGCCCAAGCAGCAGCCGAAACGTCAAGCGAAGAGGCTCCCGCAGACGAAACTCCTGCTGAGTAATTCTTAAAAACCTATATTTATGTCATCCTGAGCAAAGCTTGGGATGACATTTTTGTTTACAGACCACATGAATTTAGCTGACAGTTTTTATATCGGGTATATTACCAAAACCAAGGGACTAAAAGGAGAGGTACAGGTATTTTTTGAATATCCAAAGCCCGAGGATCTGGAATTAGACACTCTTTTTTTAGAGTTTAATGGCAAACTGGTACCTTATTTCACCCAAGAAATTGCCCTGCAGTCTAACCAAACTGCCAATATTTATTTAGCCGATGTAGATGTGATTGAAAAAGCACAAACCCTGGTTCGCAAAAAAATATACTTACCCAATACTAAAAAGCCCGAACGTTCCCCCGGTGAATTTCTTATTAGCGATTTAAAGGGATTTGTAGTTATAGATGCCACTCATGGCCAATTGGGTAGCATTACCGATATTCACGAATACCCGCAACAATTTGTGGCAGCGTTACTTTACCAAGATCGGGAAATACTTTTTCCGCTAAGCGAAGATTTAATAACAAAAATTGATCAAAACAAAAACACACTATACGTTAATTTACCAGAGGGATTGGTCGATTTGTATCTAAATTCCTAAACAATTTGGAAAATATGTAAAGTTTGTTTTACATTTGTTAAAATAAACTTTACAATTATGAAAACTAGATTTTTATTTCCCCACAGCTATCGCCGCATAGGTTGGTTATTATTTGTTCCTTTTTTAGTGTATGGCTTGGCTGTTTTGAACCACGATTTTCAGGTTGATTTCTTAGAAATATCTTTTGGAAAAAACCCGGCACCCGGCACCTTTGAAAGTATTTTTTCTGTCAATACTATTAATTTGAGTGATGAAATAGCAACTCTTGGAATGATTTTAAGTTTGTTATTTATTGCATTTTCTAAAGAAAAGATAGAAGATGAACGAGTTGCTCAAATACGCCTCGATTCCTTGCATTTTGCCGTTTATTTAAATTATGCGGTATTGGCCATTCAGGTTATTTTTGTTCACGGGACAGCTTTTTTAGATGTAATGGTTTACAATATGTTTAGTGTTTTGTTATTATTTATTATTCGGTACAGAGTAGTATTTAACTTAGAAAATAAAGCATAAGAGAAACATGAAAAACACACTAAAGATACAACGTGCCATAAAAAACAGCACACAGGCTGATTTGGCTGAGGCAATTGGGGTGAGTCGGCAAACAATTAACAGTATGGAGTTGGCTAAATATATCCCATCAACGGCATTGGCAATTAAAATTGCACGTTATTTTGGGAAAACCGTAGAAGAAATTTTTGAGTTAGAACCCGGTGATTAATCTGTAAATTTGACTATGCGTTTTGATATTATTACCGTATTACCCGGCTTATTAGAGGGCCCCTTTTCCCACTCAATTTTGCACCGAGCCCAACAAAAGGGCCTCGTTGAAATTCATGTGCACAATTTGCGGGAGTATAGCGAACACCGCCAAAAAAGTGTAGACGATTATCCTTACGGAGGAGGTAGCGGCATGGTAATGACCATTGAGCCCTTTGCCAAATGTATAGAAACCCTACAGGCCGAGCGCACCTACGATGAGGTAATTTTTATGAGCCCAGATGGGGAACGTTTGGATCAGCAAATTGCCAATCATTTTATTTCTCATCAAAACGTAATTATTCTTTGCGGTCATTATAAAGGCATAGATCAGCGTATCCGCGACACCTATGTAACTCGAGAAATTTCTATTGGAGATTATGTGCTTTCTGGTGGAGAGTTGGCCGCCGCTGTTTTAGTAGATTCGGTAGTGCGCCTAATTCCCGGAGTGTTAAACGATGAAACATCGGCCCTTTCTGATTCTTTTCAAGATGATTTATTAGACGCCCCGGTTTATACCCGACCAGCCGAATGGCGTGGACAAAAGGTGCCCGATATTTTATTAAGTGGTCATCAGAAATTGATTGATGAGTGGCGCCACGAACAAGCCCTAGAGCGCACCAAAACTCGTCGCCCCGACTTGTTAAAATAAATCCAACTTTATTTTTGGTGCAATAAAGCTATTATACGCTCTTTATCGTTTACCTGTGTTTTAAGCGCCTCGTTCAGCTCTCGGCAGGCAGTTAACTCGTTTTTTATATTTTTATATTGCGTTTCGCCTTCTTCCAGTGCATTACGCCATTCCTCTGGTGAATAACCTGCATGCTCACTTTCAAAAAATTCTCCCGGGTGGGTTTCCAAAATCTTCGCCATCAAGATAATATCTAGGTATTTGATAGAACCTTTTACCAAACTTAGCTTAAGCCCATCAAAAGATTTACCCATTTCTAGTGCCAACCAACTAAGCGATCTGTTCCTGTTTTTTAGCAACCTAGTTACCGTTTCTTTTAAATACATAAAAAATTTAGTATAAAGTATAATATATTAATTGTAATGCTTATTTTTATTCGTAATAATTACTAAAGGAATTATAAGGCCTTAAATAGTTTGATAAAATATACAAATTTTTCTTTAAATCTATAAAAATTTCTCTTATGTATAAATATTTAATTAATGAAAACTTGTCTAATCTCCCAATGAGAGATTATAAGAATGCACTGAAGGTTATCCCCTTGGTATTGGGTGTTTCGCCCAATACATTTTTAAACTATCGTAATATAAAGGCCGGAGAAAGAAAAGACATTCCCTACCAAAAAGTGGTTCAATTAGAGAAAATGTTTGGTTTAAGTGCCGGAGAGCTGCAAAATACCCGAATTAGTTGTAAGCACATTACCCAATTACTGGAGGACTATAAAAATGTTTTGAGGTAAATTGCGGAAAAATTCAATTCTGCTTTTAAAAATCAAAATAATTCCCTAACATTGCAGTCCGATTTTTGACGTGTTAAAAATCGTGTTAAAAGCTTAATACCATGGATTTAGTAAAATTTGTTGAAGAACAGGCTATAGTAAAACAAGAAGTTCCAGCCTTTAAAGCCGGAGATACTGTTGCCGTACATTATAAAATTCGCGAAGGAAATAAAGAACGTATCCAAATCTATCAGGGTGTTGTTATCCAGCGCAATAGTGTAGGTGTAAACGAAACGTTTACAGTTCGTAAAATGTCTAACGGAATTGGAGTAGAGCGTATCTTTCCAATCAATTCACCAAACATTGAGAAAGTAGACGTGGTAAACTTTGGTAAAGTGCGAAGAGCTAAATTGTTCTACTTACGTGCATTAACCGGTAAAGCTGCCCGTATCAAATCTAAAAGAGTATAATTTTAAATTATATATGAAGAGCCCCGATAAATATCGGGGCTTTTTTGTTTGAACAAAACCGATATGAAAAACCTTTTAAAAAAATTCGAAGAAAAACGTCCAGAGATTGTATTTGAGTGGAAAGATGCTGAATCGGAAGCCGAAGGCTGGGTGGTTATCAATTCGCTACGTGGAGGTGCAGCCGGTGGTGGTACCCGTATGCGCAAGGGCTTGGATAAACGAGAAGTAGAATCGTTGGCCAAAACCATGGAAGTAAAGTTTACTGTTTCGGGACCGGCTATTGGTGGTGCTAAATCGGGTATCAATTTCGATCCGGCGGATCCCCGAAAAAAGGGCGTCTTAGAGCGTTGGTACAAAGCGGTTATTCCCCTACTAAAAAATTATTATGGTACCGGAGGCGATTTGAATGTAGATGAAATTCACGAGGTAATTCCAATAACCGAGAATTATGGCTTATGGCATCCACAGGAAGGAATTATTAATGGGCACTATAAAGCCAAAGAGAACGACCGCATTCATCAAATTGGACAATTGCGTTATGGTGTTTCTAAGGTATTAGAAGATACCAACTTCTCTCCCGATGTAAAACGTAAATACGTTGTAGCCGACATGATTACTGGTTATGGAGTATCAGAATCTATCCGTCATTTTTACAGCCTCTATGGCGGCGATATAAGCCAAAAACGAGCTATCATTCAAGGTTGGGGTAATGTAGGTGCTGCTGCTGCCTTTTACTTGGCTCAGCAAGGTGTAAAAATCGTAGGTATTATTGATCGGGTAGGTGGTTTGATACCTACCGAGGGCTATAAGCTCGAAGAAATTAGAACACTATTCTTAAACCGCGAAGGCAATACTTTGGTTGCCGATAAACTAATTCCATTTGAGCAGATAAATGAGCAAATTTGGGCTACCCAGGCAGAAATTTTTGTACCCGCTGCTGCCTCTAGATTGGTAACAAAAAACCAGGTAGAACAACTTATTGCCTCGGGTTTAGAAGTAATTGCATGTGGAGCCAATGTGCCTTTTGCCGATTCGGAGATTTTCTTTGGTCCCATTATGGAGTATGCCGATGAACATGTAGCGGTAATTCCCGACTTTATTTCTAACTGTGGTATGGCTCGTGTGTTTGCCTATTTAATGCAAAAAGATGTAGAGATGAGCGATGCAGCCATTTTTAACGATGCCTCTGATGTAATACGCAAAGCTTTAGAGAATACACACAAGCACCATTCGGCTAAAACAAAGTTATCGCAAACGGCTTTTGAAACAGCGCTAAAACAATTGGTATAAAAAAAGCCCCCGAAATTTCGGGGGCTTTTTTGTAAAGGCAGGGCTACTTATTTTCCGTCTGATTTTTTAGTCGTTTCGGTTTTTTTAGCGCAACAAGCCATTTTACAATCTTTTTTGCATTCCATTTTACCATCCTTTTTCTTGCAGCATGCTTCTTTTTTAGCCGCTGGCTTTGGTTGAGTAGTTTGTGCAACAGCGGCACCCGTGAAGGCGGCTAATGCAAGTACAGCAATTACTTTTTTCATAATAGATTTATTTTTTAGTGTTTAATTCTCCTATAACGGTGATTCCTCCCTTAACAATATCTCCCAATTGCACATTCACCTTAGTATCCAAAGGTAAGAAAACATCAACCCGGGAACCAAATTTTATGAAGCCAAACTCTTCTGATTGTTTTACCGAATCGGTTTCTTTCACATACCACACAATTCTACGGGCCAGGGCTCCGGCAATTTGACGGTATAAGATTTCTATACCGCTTTTGTGTTTAACTACCACGGTGGTGCGTTCGTTTTCGGTAGATGATTTGGGATCCCAAGCCACCAAATATTTACCCGGATGGTATTTAAAATAAGTCACCATACCAGCTATGGGGTTGCGGTTAATGTGCACATTAAAGGGCGACATAAATACCGATACTTGCAAACGTTTGTCTTTAAAATATTCGCTTTCGGTGGTTTCTTCAATCACAACCACTTTTCCATCGGCCGGGCAAATCACTAAATTTTCGCCGTGTGTGGTACTTATTTTAGGGTTTCTAAAAAATTGTAAAACAATATATAGTAAACCCGTTGAAAGCAGGTATATAAACCAACGAATGAGTGCATAATCGGCTAAAAAAAACTGTACCAAGGTGTTTAAAAGAAAAATAAACAAGATGGTTAGTGCAATGGTGGTGGTGCCTTCGCGGTGAAGGGTCATTTTTGTAAACATGCCTCAAAAATGCTAAAAAAATCCTAATTAGCCACTACTTTATAAATTTCTGGCAGATTTCTACCCAGGCCATTGTAATCTAAACCGTAGCCTACCACAAAGTCGTTAGCCAGTTCAAAACCTACATAGCGAAGTTCCGGAAAGGTGTATTGCAGGGCATTGGGTTTTAGTAATAAACTACACACTGCCACCGAAGCCGGTGCTATGGGGATAAGCTTTTGGAGTAGATATTGCATGGTGTGGCCGCTATCTACAATATCTTCTACAATAATGATGTGCCTACCCTTCAGTTTTTCCGAGAAAGCCAAGCTCTCGGTAATTTTACCCGAAGAGCGGTCATTGGTATAGGAGGACACCTTAACAAATTGCGTTTCGCAAGGCATATTTATCGATTTGATGAGGTCGGCTAAAAACATAAAACTACCACTAAGCACAGCCACAAAAACCGGCGTTTTTTCTTTGTAATCGGCCCGTAGTTGAGCTGCTAATGCAAGCACCCGGCTTTCAATTGCTTCCCTAGACAATAAGGGTTCAAAAAATTTATCTCCAACGGCTATGCGCATTCTTTATTTTTTAATAAGCAAACTATCGGCTTTACCTTTTGGCAATTCTTGTTCAAACCAGCCACCCTCTTCGGCGTTAAATAAACTATCGCTGCTTAAAGAGTCTGGTCGTGCCAATAAAGAGCGTAAACTTTCTTTTAAGCGTACTCCGTAAAAGCCATAGCTACTACTATCGGGCGGGGTAAAACCACGCTTAGCCATAAGGCCACCTATGGTGTTAAAATAGCCCACCATACTCGAGCGCAAATTGCCTTGGTATTCGAAAAAGTATAAGGATGATTTTGGCCTAGGCACAATACTGGCCAAGTAAATACTTTCGCCCAAATTGAGCTCTGCCGGCGTTTTTTCGAAATAATAGCGGCTGGCTTCGCCAATGCCATACACATTATTTCCCCACTCAATAATATTTAAATACACCTCTAGCATTCGGCTTTTGCTCGATAGTCGATTATTTTCGATGAGCCACACCATAAGCATTTCTTCTAGTTTACGGGCCAGAGTTTTTTGCCTATTGAGGTATACATTTTTTACCAATTGCATAGAAATGGTGCTGGCACCACGTTTAAAGGCTTTTTGTTTAAAATTGGTTGCAATAGATTTTCTAACAGCCTCTTCCACAAAGCCACCATGTCCAAAAAACGAAGGATCTTCCGCTGTAAGCAACGCATTTTTTAAATAGGGGGAGACTTGATCTAGGGGCGTAAAATAGGGATTATCGACACCTATTAAAATGTTGCGCATAGGTTTGCCATATTCATATGGCGTGTAAATAAAATTGCTGTTAATTTTAGACAAATTAGTTTTTCCGTAGCCCAAAATTTTGAAATTGCTTTTGTTGAGTTGCGAATGAAACTCCACGGCATCGGGTTTGCTTTCGTCGAGCAGAAAATGCAAATCGTATTGCAAATTACCCTGTACCCGAATTCCCTCTAAAGATTCGAACAAGCCTTTTGGGAAAGAATTAAATACATCTTGCGCATTCAGCTCCTCGGTATGCAGGTTTAGTTCATAAATTTTGTTGGGCTTAAGCGTAAAGCGCAAGTTGGGGCTCAGGTTAATCTTGCCCAATTTTATCACCGAAGATTCCGCCAATTCTACATAATTGGCTCCAATAACCATTTCAGCCAATAATTCCCCATCGGCTACCACCACGTCGTTGCCGGCTATTTTAGGATGATTTACCCGTAGATTTTTTACTCCCCAACTGCCCGAAATGCTGAGTTTGCCTGCAAAATAGCTTACATCCTCCATTTGGGTGTGTAACGTATCTACATCTAATTTCAGTCCAAATCGTTTTTCTAAATAAGGCAGGGCCAATTTTTTACCATCGGCAAATAGGGTTAAATCCAATTGCCTATCGCCCGGATCAACCGATCCTTTAATGTGCCAAATAGATTCTTTTTGATTCACATCGATGGTGGCATTTACTTTTCCAGAAATAATTTGAGTGTTTTTAACGTCAAATACCACCTTTGAGCTATCTTCTATCCAGGCCAATTCTAGTTTATTTACCGCTAAATCTTCAGGTATCTTATAAAACACACTATTGAGCAAGCGATTGGCCAAACTACCCAATTGAAGTCCTTTGCTGGCCTTAGCATCTTTTTTCTTTTTAAACAAAAAATCGTAATTGCGTAAACTATCTCGTTTCACTAGGTGTACAAATCCTCGATCTAGGCTTAATTCATCCAGTTTTATAGTCCCAAATAAGAGCGGAAAAAGTTGAACACTAAGCTGCAAGTGATGCAACGCTACCAGGCTATCGCGTTGCTCGGGAACGGCTGTAATTTCGTCGAAAGCTACTGTTTTAAGGCCCGAGAAATGTGCATTTTTAATTTGAAGATCGATTTGATAGCTTTCTTTAGCCTTTGTAATTACTTTTTTTACCCCCATTCTTAAAATGGAATCGCGGTAAGCAAAAGCCACTATGCCTATCACCAGTAGCACCGCGAATAGTCCGCCAATTACCCACGTACTTATACGCACCAGTTTGCGCATCGACCGTTTTTCTAAAAATGTTTTTAGTCTTTTAAGCATCGTGTTTAATTCGAGGTCAAATATCTGTAAAAAGGTGTATAAAAAAACCACATCTGCTAATAGATTGGTATTTTTGATAAATTAGTAGCCCACACAGGTATGATTAGTAAAGAACAGGTATTGCAGGCCCTTAGTCATGTAGAAGATCCAGACTTAAAAAAAGATTTGGTGACCTTGGGTATGATTCAAGACATACAAATTGAAGGAAATACGTTACGCTTTACGGTGGTATTAACCACTCCAGCTTGTCCCATGAAAGATATGCTTGAGAATGCCTGCAGAAATGCCATTTCCCATTTCATCGATAAAAATATAGACCTCCATATTACTATGACTGCCAATGTTAGTGCTCAGGCCAACCCGAGCGTGCCGGGAGTTAAAAATATTATTGCCGTAGCCAGTGGCAAAGGCGGTGTGGGTAAATCTACGGTAGCGGTTAATTTGGCTCTTGGTTTAGCACAAAGCGGAGCCAAGGTTGGTTTAATAGATGCCGATATTTATGGTCCTTCTATTCCCATGATGTTTGGTTTAGAAGGTGCAAAACCACAAACCAGTCAAACCGCAGATGGTAAAACACGCATTCAGCCCATTACTAAATATGGTATTCAGCTCTTATCTATTGGTTTCTTTACCGATCCCAATCAGCCGGTGCCGTGGCGTGGGCCCATGGCTTCTACCGCGGTAACCCAATTGTTAAACGATGCCGATTGGGGCGAATTGGATTATTTAGTAATCGATTTACCTCCCGGAACGGGCGATATTCACATTACACTTACCCAAAAATTTCCGATTGCCGGGGCCCTTATCGTAACCACACCACAACAAGTGGCTTTATCCGATGCTCGTAGAGGTATTGGTATGTTTATGATGAATAGCATTAACGTTCCGGTTTTGGGCGTGGTAGAAAACATGTCTTATTTTACCCCAGCCGAATTACCAGACAATAAATACTATATTTTTGGAACAGGCGGTGGCCAAGCATTGGCCACGGAGTTTAATCTTCCATTTTTGGGAGAGATACCCTTGGTAAAAAGCATTAGCGATGCTGGCGATTCGGGCAAGCCGATCATTTTAGAGGCGGAAAACCCCATGGCAGCAGCTTTTTCTACTTTAGCAACCCGGGTAGCCCAGCAAGTGGCCATTCAAAACGCTTCGGTAGGCGCTTAAAAAAACGTATCTTTAACTATGGAATTGTTGCAACGAGTAGAATTAGCCCTAGACAGTATTCGCCCTTATTTGGAAGCAGATGGCGGAAACGTATCTGTGGAAGAAATTACTACCGATAAGGTGGTGAGATTGCGCTTACTAGGTGCATGCGGCTCTTGCCCCATGAGCATTATGACCTTAAAGGCGGGAATTGAAGAGGCCATTAAAAAATCGGTACCCGAAATTATACGGGTAGAGGCAGTAAACCTTACGGATATAAATGACCCCAATGCGGTACTGCCCACTCCGGCCAATTAACATAATTTAACAGGTCCCTAGGCAATTAATATTTACCTTCGCATCATGAAGTTTCGCTTACTCATTAGTCTTTTGTTATTTAGCACAGCGGTTTTTGCACAAAAACCTGCTCAAAAGCTAGTGCAGTTTTCTGGAGTAACCCTAAACCGAGATAGCAATACGGCTGTTCCCTACGTATCTATTTCTAATAAAACCCTAAACGATAAACTAAGTTACATAGCCAATTATAAAGGCTATTTTTCTTTTGTGGTGCACGAGGGCGATACCCTGCAATTTAGTGCCGTAGGCTTTGGTAAACAGCAAGTGATTATTCCCACGAGCTTGCCCGATGATAAATACACTGTTTTGGTAAAGATGAAACAAGAAATTATCAGTTTGCCCATGGTTCGGGTATATCCTTGGGCCAGCGAAGATGAATTCAAAAAAGAGTTTTTGACCATGAAGTATGCAGATGATGACTTAGAAATTGCAAAAAAGAATGTGTCTAGAACCAGTATTATGGCTTTGGCCGGCAGCCTTGCTAGAGATGGGCAAGAAATTCAATCGATGAATTACCAAAATATGCACCGCTCCATGATGAATAAAAACATCAACCAGCGCTACAATAACCCCTTATTGAACCCTTTTGCTTGGGCGCAATTTATGCAACAAATATTTAAGGGCGATAAAGAGCGGGATAAGAACTAGCGCCCCTTTTTCAGATTCGGAAATTTCATTTTGTAATCTACCTTCACCATTCCCTTACTAATGGCTTCTAGGCGATTTTTTAACATCGCTTTGCGTAAAGGGCTTAGTCTATCGGTAAGTAATTTCCCATCAATGTGGTCGTATTCATGCTGAATTACCCGGGCGGCTAATCCATGATAACGTTCTTCCTGCCATTTCCAATTTTCATCCTGGTAGCGAATGTGCAGGTGCTGGTGGCGGCTTACATCTTCCCGAATATCTGGAATACTTAAACAACCCTCGTTAAAAGCCCATTTATCGCCACTTTCTTCGGTAATTTGCGCATTTAAAAACACTTTTTTAAAGCCTTTTAATTGGGCATCATCTTCTTCAAAAGGCGATGCATCAATCACGAATAAGCGGATAGATAAGCCCACTTGTGGAGCGGCCAAACCCACACCCTGTGCGTGGTACATGGTTTCAAACATATCGGCAATAAGGGTATCGATGTTTGGATAATCTGGACCAATCTCACCGGCTACTTTTTTCAATATCGGATCTCCGTAGGCTACAATGGGCAATTTCATTACACAAAGGTACAAATTTGGGTTTAGAACTCTTGTGGTTCAAAAATAAGGCTGCTTAAGTTGGCAGGCTCAAAGATTTCGTTGGCAATTTCTAGGATCTGAGCAGCTTCAATACGTTCTATTTTGGCAAAAACTTGCTCTAAGGAGTCGGCCATGCCGTAATCCAATACACTTTTACAAAGCGAAATAAGCAAGCTCAATCGCCCCTCTTCTGCTAAGGCAATTTGTCCCATAAATTTTTGCTTCGCTTGGTGCAAGGCCAAACTTCCTATGGCAGTATCACGAAGTTTTTTCAGCTCCTTACTAACTAATTTTAGGGCTTTGTCTACTTTTTCAGGGTCGGTGCCTAAATAAATAGTGAATAAGCCGGTATCGCTTAAGGGAATGTAACTCGATTCTATGGTGTAGGCAATGCCGTATTTTTCGCGAATTTCTAGATTTAAGCGGGAACTCATACCCATACCACCCAACAAATTGTTTAGTAAAAGTAAACCTTCACGTTTCGGGCTGTGTGCCGAATAGGCCTGGCTGCCCAAGAGTACGTGACTTTGGTTAATGGGTTTAGCCAAGCGTTTGTTTGTTGTCGGGTTTACCAGGGGTTTAGTACGCTTGCTAGCCGAATTATTGGCCGGAATAGAGCCAAAAATTTTGTTTACCACCGCTTCTACTTTTTTTAGGTCGAAATTACCAATAATGCCAATGGCCATTTCGTTGGTGCGGTAGTTTTTGGCCAAGTATTCTCTAATATCTTTTTGTTGCAGGGCGCTTACCGTATCGGGAGTGCCTAAAATATTTCTGCCTAGCGGATGGTTGGCAAAAACGAGTTCTTCAAAATCATCTTGAATGGCTTCTTCGGGTTGGTCTAAATAGGAGGCAATTTCGTCTAAAATAACGCTCTTTTCTTTTACCAATTCTTCTTCCGGAAAGGTGGAATGAAAAATCACATCTTCAAACAAATCTAAGGCACGCTCTAAATGTGGACGTAAAAAAGAAGCATGAATGCAGGTATACTCTTTGGTAGTATAGGCATTTAAATCGCCACCCACTACTTCCAATCGGTTAAGTATTTGGTTGGTACTTCGGCGCTCGGTGCGCTTAAATAGTAAATGTTCAATAAGATGAGCCAAGCCATCTTTTCCATCATCTTCATCGCGGCTACCGCTGTGCACCAACAAGCAGGCATGCGCCACTTCGGTGTTTCCCGATTTTAGTACAACCCGAATGCCGTTGGCTAGGCTAAATACGTAATGGTCCATACGTTTATTTGCTCTTGCTGGGTTTATAGCTTTTTTTAAACTGCTCAAACCTAGGCATAGACACCCCTTTTACATAAGGTTGATTTGGATTTTTTTTAATAAAATCTTGATGGTATTCTTCGGCACGCCAAAATGTTTTTAGCGGGAGTAGCTCGGTTACAACGGGCCGCTTAAATGCGCCACGCAGGGTTAAATCGCTTAGCGCCTGTTTAGCCAACATTTTCTCTGTTTCGTTCTGATAAAATATCACGCTGCGATACGAGCTTCCTTCATCTGGACCTTGGCGGTTGAGTGTGGTGGGATCGTGTGAGGTGAAAAATACTTTAATGAGTTCTTTATAACTGATAATTTTCGGGTTGTAATAAATCAATACCGATTCGGCATGGCCGGTAGTTTCGGAGCATACCTCTTCGTATGTTGGGTTAGTGGTGTTTCCACCAGAGTATCCGGCAATGGCAGAATCTATACCCGCTACCGATTCGTAAATATGTTCTGAACACCAAAAACAACCTTCGGCAAAAGCAGCCACGGCTTTACCTTTTGGTGCTACCAAAGAAACTGTCCGATTGGTTTGATTTTTTTTAGGTTGGGCTTGGCAGGAACTGAAAGACAAGCCAATAAATAGGATGATGAATAGCTTTTTAATCATGTTCAAATTTAGACAATAAATCTAGCTTTTACCCCGCCCAACCTTCTCTATCTAAACTGCGGTAATGGATGGCTTCGGCTAAATGTTCAAGGGCAATTTCTTCGCTATGCGCTAAATCGGCAATGGTGCGGGCTACTTTTAAAATGCGGTCGTAGGCCCGGGCCGAGAGGCCGAGTTTTTCCATGGCTTGTTTCAAGAGGGTTTGTCCAGCGGCATCAATTTTACACAAGTTGCGTACCGTTTGCGGGCTCATTTGGGCATTGCAATACACCTCTTTTTTATTCTTAAAGCGCTCGTGTTGGAGTGCCCGTGCTTGGATAACCCGCTCTCTAATTTCTTCACTTTTTTCGCTGCTACGTTCGGAAGAAAGTTCCGAAAAATTGACGGGTGTCACTTCCACATGCAAATCAATACGGTCTAAAAGTGGTCCGGAGATGCGGCTTAAATACTTTTGTACCAAGCCAGGTCCGCAAATGCATTCCTTGTCGGGGTGGTTATAAAACCCACAAGGGCAAGGATTCATAGAGGCTACCAACATAAAGCTTGCTGGGTAGTCTACCGAAAATCGGGCTCTAGAAATATTCACTTTTCGCTCTTCGAGCGGTTGGCGCATCACCTCTAAAACGGTGCGTTTAAATTCGGGCAATTCATCTAAAAATAACACGCCATTGTGGGCCAAAGATATTTCGCCGGGTTGTGGATGCATGCCACCACCTACTAAAGCCACGTCGCTTACGGTATGGTGCGGGGAGCGAAAGGGCCAAACGGTCATTAAGGCATCGCTGGCGGAAAGTTTGCCCGCCACCGAGTGAATTTTAGTGGTTTCTAAAGCTTCTTGCAAGTTTAAAGGAGGTAAAATAGTAGGTAGGCGTTTGGCTAACATGGTTTTTCCCGCCCCTGGTGGACCAATAAGAATGACATTATGCCCACCAGCTGCGGCAATCTCTAATGCCCTCTTGATATTTTCTTGTCCTTTTACATCGGAGAAATCGCTCTCGTAACTATTTATGTTTCTTAAAAACTCTTCTCGGGTGTTTACCGTGGTTTGTTCTGGCTGAAAGGTGCCGTTGAAAAAATCGGCCAGTTCTTTTAGGTTTTCTAGGCCATATACGGCTAAGCCGGCAACAATGGCGGCCTCACGGGCTTGAGCCTTGGGTAAAAACAAACCCGTAAACCCATCTTTTTTAGCTTGTATCGCAATGGGCAAGGCTCCTTTTATCGCCTGCACAGTTCCATCTAAAGATAGTTCGCCCATTAAAAGGTAATTAGAAAGCTGTTCCGATTGAATTTGCCCCGATGCCGCTAAGATGCCTATGGCAATGGCTAAATCGTAAGCAGAACCCTCTTTGCGTAAATCGGCAGGCGCTAAATTGACTACAATTTTTTGCCGTGGCATTCGAAAGCCCGCACTGTGAATGGCGCTTTCTACCCGGTGCAAACTTTCTTTTACAGCATTATCGGGCAGGCCCACCATATAATATTGGGTGCCAGCACTGATGTTTACTTCTATGGTAATGGCCAAGGCTTCAATGCCAAAGACCGCACTTCCGAAGGTTTTTACGAGCATAAAAAAACCATTTAAGTATAAACAGAAATGGCTTTTATTTATTGTTGGAAACGAAATATTTAGCGTTTCATGCCGGGCATTTGTGGCATGTTTCGCATCATTTTGGCTGCTGCTGCAGGGTTAGAAAATTGTTTCATCATCTTGCGCATATCTTCAAACTGTTTAATGAGTTTGTTTACCTCGGTAATGTTGGTTCCCGAACCTTTGGCAATGCGGTTGCGTCGGCTAGTCACAATACTATCTGGGTTTTCACGCTCGTAAGGGGTCATGGATCGGATAATGGCTTCTACCGGTGTAAAGGCATCATCGTCAATATCTACATCTTTAATGGCTTTGCCCACTCCGGGTATCATGCCCATCACATCTTTCATATTACCCATTTTTTTGATTTGCTGAATTTGGTTCAAGAAATCATTAAAATCGAAAGTGTTTTTGCGAATTTTCTTTTGTAGTTCGGCTTGTTCTTTTTCATCGAAAGACATTTGCGCACGTTCTACCAAAGAGATCACATCGCCCATGCCCAAAATTCGGGAAGCCATTCGATCGGGGTGGAATACATCGAGTGCTTCCATTTTTTCGCCGGTACCAATAAATTTTATCGGTTTGTTTACTACCGATTTAACTGATAGTGCGGCACCACCACGGGTATCGCCATCTAATTTGGTTAATACCACGCCGGTAAAATCGAGACGATCGTTAAAGGCTTTGGCGGTGTTTACGGCATCTTGCCCGGTCATGGCATCTACAACAAATAAAATTTCGTGAGGTTGAGTAGCTGCTTTTACGGCTGCAATCTCGTTCATCATTTCTTCGTCAATGGCTAATCGGCCGGCGGTATCTACAATGACTATGTTGTTGCCATTCTTTTTTGCTTCGGCAATACCGGCAATGGCAATGGCAATGGGGTCTTTAGATTCTTTGTCGGTGTAAACCGCTACGCCGGTTTGTTCGGCCAATACTTCCAATTGATCAATAGCGGCAGGGCGGTAAACGTCGGCAGCTATTAATAAGGGTTTTTTACCTTTTTGACTTTTTAAGAAATTGGCCAATTTAGCCGAGAAGGTAGTTTTACCCGCACCGTTTAATCCAGCAATTAAAATAATACTCGGGTTGGCACTTAGGTTTAGTTCGGTAGCTTCACCACCCATGAGCTGGGTAAGCTCGTCGTTCATAATTTTGGTAAGCAATTGCCCCGGCGATACGGCGGTTAGCACCTGCTGTCCCAATGCTTTTTCTTTTACCTCATCGGTAAAGGTTTTGGCGGTTTTATAATTTACGTCGGCATCTAACAAGGCTTTCCGAATTTCCTTCATGGTTTCGGCCACGTTTATTTCGGTAATGGTACCTTGCCCTTTAAGTACTTTAAAGGCTCTATCTAATTTATCTTGTAGGTTCTGAAACATGGTTTTACGAACGTTTAATTGCAGTTAACATGCATACAAAGGTATCAATTTTGATACAATTTAAAGGTATTAAACCAATTCGGTGCTGATTTCCGTTGCTATCAAAAATAATGTTTCAATCTGCTGCAACTTTTCGCTGCTTGTTGAGTCATACTAATGCTAACATCTAATTCTATTTTATGAAAAAAGGCTTTTATACACTACTATTTGTTTGTTGTTGTACAGCCCTTTTCGGCCAAGTGCCCAAAAAAATGATGGCTACTCGAATAGACAGAGCCCCTAAAATAGATGGGCAACTTAACGATGTGGTTTGGAAAAACGCCCCCATTTTTTCCGATTTTGTAGAGTTGAAACCCAATCCTGGGCGTAAAGAAGCAGAAAATCAGCGTACAGAAATACGTATACTGTATGATGATGTGGCCATTTACATTGCCGCCAGAATGTATGAAAGTAATGTTGATAGCATTGCTCACGAGTTTGCAGCCCGCGACCAAGTGGGGAATGCCGATTATATTGGGGTGGTTTTTGATACCTATTTTGATAAAATTAATGCCAATGGTTTTTATGTAACCGCTGCAGGTTCGCAGTTTGATGCTAAATACTCTACCGATAATGAAGATGAAAACTGGAATGCTGTTTGGGAAAGTGCGGTAAGCACCGACGCTCAAGGCTGGTCTGCGGAGTTTAAAATACCCTATTCAGCGCTGCGATTTTCGAGTAATACGGTAAAAATTGGGGGATTAATTTCTCCCGTCAACACCAAAAAGCCAATCAGCAATTGTTTTGGAACCCACTAAACCCAGCAGTAAATGGGTTTATTAACCAAGAGGGTGAATTGGAAAATTTGCAAAACATTAAAGCACCGCTGCGCCTATCCTTTTCTCCGTATGTCTCCTCGTATGTAAATCATTATCCATCGCAAGGACAGGGTATTTCCAATACAACAAGTTCTTTTAATGGAGGTATGGATGTAAAATATGGCATTAACCAAAGTTTTACACTCGATATGACGCTGGTACCCGATTTTGGACAAGTGCGCTCAGACAACCAGGTATTGAACTTGAGCCCTTTTGAGGTTAAGTTTGATGAAAACAGATCGTTTTTTACCGAGGGCACCGAGTTGTTTAGTAAGGGTGATTTGTTTTATTCGAGACGTGTGGGTGCTCGACCCATTAACTTTTACGAAGTGCAAAATCAGCTACAAGCAAACGAATATGTAGTAGAAAACCCATCGGAGAGCCGTTTGCTGAACGCCACCAAAATTTCCGGCAGAACGGCCCAGGGCTTAGGTATTGGATTTTTTAATGCCCTTACCAATAAAATGGAAGCGGTGGTAGAAAATAACCTAGGTGAACGTCGTTTTATTGAAACGCAACCCTTAAGTAATTATAACATTTTAGTGTTCGACCAAACCTTAAAAAACAACTCATCGGTTAGTTTTATAAATACCAATGTAACTCGAGAAGGAAGTGCTTATGATGCCAATTTGAGCGCTTTTTTGTTCAATATTAACGACAAAAAAACACCTATTTCGCCAATGGTTCTGCCAAGTTAAGTAAGCTATCTCGGGGCCTATATAACCCTGCTAGCGCCGGAACAAGCTACCAACTAAAAGCGGGTAAACAGAGTGGTAATTTCAATTGGAATGTGGGTCATGGTATTACAGACGATAAATTTGACCCCAATGATATGGGTATTTTGTTTACCAACAATAGCGTTGATAACTGGGTAAATTTGCAATACAATTTATTTAAGCCAGGTAAATGGTATAACCGAATGAACAATTGGTTTGAGGCTTATTACAGTCTGCGCTACAAGCCGAATAATTATCAATCATCGGGCTTTAATTTTGGTTCGTGGGTACAACTTAAAAGTTTTAATTCCTTTAATTATAATTTTAATTGGGAATTTGCTGGAAACGATTTTTTTGAACCGCGACAAGCGGGTAGGGTCTATAAAACGCTTGGTAATAAGGGGTTTAATGTGCGTTTCAATTCTAACCGTTCAAAACGCTATAGTGCCGGAGCTTTTGTATCGATGCGCTTTCAAGAACAATTTAATGGCAGAGGCTATGCCTATGGTTGCTATCAGAACTTTCGGGTAAACGATAAATTGGCTTTTGGCGCCGACTTAAGCGTGAACCCCCAATTTAATTATACCAGCTACTTAGATTATGTTTCGGCAAGCGATGAAATTATTTTTTCTCGTTACGATCGCCGAACCGTTGAAAGTTCTATTGATGGCAAATATTCGTTTAGCATTAAAATGGGTATTCAATTCAGAGCCCGTCATTATTGGTCGGATAGACGCAACAAGCAGGCCTATGCACTTACTAATGAAGGAGGATTACAAGCTCCCAACTCCTACGTATTAAGCCCAACTGCCGATGTGAATTACAATACGTTTAACATTGATATGGTGTATACCTGGCAGTTTTCATTGGGCAGTGAGTTTAGTGTAACGTGGAAAAACGCAGCACAAACGTTTGAAAATATGGCCAAGCCTGGTTACGGAATAAACTTTAACAATACGCTAAAATCACCACAAAATAACACCGTTTCGTTAAAGTTGTTGTATTATATTGATTATTTAAATCTGAGAAAACGAAGTAGCTAGTTTTTGAGTGGGGGCAGGCGATAAGCCGCAGGGTTTTGTCGGTACCGGCGGTAGGCTTCTTGAATAAAGCGTATCATATCGTAATCGTTGGCCTCTAGCACAAAGGAATAAGCCGGACGATATTGTTGCATAAAATCTTTGGCTTTAGTTCCAGTTAAACCGATAACCTGTTGTATTAGGGCCGGGGTGTATCTATAGTCTATCACCAAATCTTTAAAATCGCGATCGATGGTTTTTTGGAGGTTTCGGGCATTTTTACCCTGCCGACTAAATAAACTATACAAGGCATCAATGCTTAAGCCTACACCCCCCAAGCCATTGCCACCACCGGTGTGTAGTAGGTCAGAACTATTGCCAATTCGGTAAATATCTTTATACTCCTCCTGAATTTGTTGTAAACGCTTAGACGGGTTTTTTAGCGAATCTCTAATCACCACCTCTTGTAGCCGAATACTGTTTCGGCGTAAATAAAATACCAAATCTCCGGCACCCGATACCTTAATCGTGTCGGAGCGAAATCCCTCTAATTGGGCTACCAATTCATCGCCTGTTTTGGCTGTAAGTTTAAACTCTCCTTTAGAGTTATTGTATACCCCACTTTGTGTTTCCGTGTTTAGTATAAATACCCGAGCAAGGCGAATCTTGCTATCCTTGTCAAAAACCACACCCTGTACCATACGCTCTTGGGCAAAGCTGTAGCTGCTTAGGCAAAGTAGAAAAATGAATATGGTTTTTTTCACAGGGTTAAAACTACACTAAATTTTAGAGGAGGTATGTTATTTTAACACACCTTAACAGTCATTAATTGGTAATTATCAATAATTGTCCCAGGTTAATGATTTCGCCAGATAGGCCATTTGCTTGTTTAAGCCTTTCTACCGATACCTTGAAACGCTGAGCAATGCCCGCAAGTGAATCGTTGGCCTTTACTTCATAAATCACCATTTTTATAGGTGCTTTTATGTCTTCGGTATTGGGTGCTACTGCGTTGTTGCTTTTAATTTCTGCTTCCACTTTGCTTTCCCTAGCAATTTTTTCTCCAGCTTTTTCGCCCATATCAAATCGGTTTAATTGATAGCGTTGAATTAAGCCAATGAGTAAGTCGGGGTATTTTTGGTTGGTGGCGTAGCCCGCCTCTTTTAGTCCCTTAGCCCACGATTGATAATCGTTTTTATCCAATTGAAAAAGTGTGGCATAACGCTTCCGTTTCAAAAATTCGGAATGATCTTTATACGAATCTTCGGGGGTTTTATATACTCGGAAACACTCGTTTTCGGTATCGTCGTTTTTTAAGATGGTTTTTCCGGTCCAATCTCCGCCACATTTTATACCAAAATGGTTATTGGCTTGTAGGGCTAAGTCGCTCTTTCCATTCCCACTTTCTAGTAAGCCTTGTGCCAACGTAATGCTTGCCGGAATGCCGTTCGCATTCATTTCATGGATGGCTATATTTTTAAACTGCTCAATATAGGCCTCGGCGGTGCTATTGCCCGTTCCTGGTTTATTAACTATGGTTTTTGTAGCTGGGGCATCGGGTTTAAAGAAAGTACGTATGCCACAAGAGGTTCCAAAGAGCGAAAATACTAGGCAAAATATCCCAATGTTCTTCATACTAATAAGTCAATTTTTGTCCCGGTTGCAAGCGGGAGGTTTTCAGTTTATTTTTTCTCATAATGGTCGATACGCTTGTACCTAAGCGCTTGGCAATGCCCGAAAGTGTGTCGCCTTTTTTAACGATATAGTGCTGTTGAATAAGTGTTGCCACCACAGGTATAGGTTTTGCCACGGTATCTACAAGCATTTCGGGAATGAACTGCGGTGGGCGGCTATCAAACTGGTCTAATTTATATTGTTTGATAAAACCCAGTACTTGGGTGCCCCAGGTTTTGCTGTGGGCATAGCCTCCCCGTTGAATGCCTCGTACCCAATTCTTATAATCATCGGAGCTATATTGTTTGAATAGTTTTGCAAAAGAAGGATGTTTTTTAAGCGTTGCAATAAAATCGGCATACGAATCATCTACCGAATCGTAGCTTTTGTAAGCAGATCGAATACTTTTTATCCGATTTTTACCCTTAATGCCAAAGTGATTATTGAGGTGACGGGCAATTTTACTCGTTCCGCTACCCGACTCGTGCATGGCAACACCTAAAATAACACTGGCTGGCACACCTGTTTGGATCATTTTTTCGATAGCCACACTTTTATAGCGGTTTATATACAAGTTAGCCGCTGTTTGGCCAAATCCGCGGATTTGGACTAAAATAAGTACGAGCAAAAACACTATTTTTTTCATGATGCTTATTTTTTTCTGATTACCCAAAGGCCATCTCTAATGGGCAATAAGAGGGGTTCTACCCGATTATCAGCAGCAATTTTTTCGTTGAGCGCTACAATATCGCTGGTATCTTTATCTAATTTATCTTGGTTTAACACCTTGCCACTCCACAGCACATTATCAATTAAAATAATACCGCCGGGTTTTACGAAATCAAATATTAAATCGTAGTACAGGGCATTATTTTTTTTATCCGCATCAATAAAAACCAAGTCAACGGTTTTGGTCCAGCCAGATAAAAATTCATCGGCTTTGGCTAGGTGATAAAAAATCTGCTTTGCCCAATCCGATTCGTTAAAGTATCCACGTACCCGATCTTCTAATTCCAGGTTGCAATCTACGGTATGTAATTCACCATCGGCAGTTAAGCCTTCTGCCAAGCAAAGGGTGGCATAACCCGTAAAGGTTCCAATTTCTAGTATGCATTGTGGTTTTAGTAGTTTACTTAACAGGCTCAACGCCCTGCCTTGGTAGTGGCCAGATAACATACGGGGCATTAATACCTGCAAATGGGTTTCTCTATTAATCTTTTTTAGTAGCGCACTTTCGGGAGTGCTCAACTTCTCTAAATAAGATTGTAGGGCTGCAGAAATAATATCCATGCTACAAAGGTACGGATTTTGAAAAAAGCGCTTTTTTAAAAGCCTTGGGCTTTTTTCTCTAAGTAAGATTGTAAAATAATGGTGGCCGAAACAATATCTATCCGCTCTTTGTTTTGCCTATCCAGTTTGTTTAATCCGCTCTGCGCTATGGAAGCGCTTGCCATTTTAGAGGTAAAGCGTTCATCCATACGCTCGGCTGGTATGTTGGGGAAGTTTTTCTTGAGTAAACCGATAAAGCCCTTGATGTGCGGCTCTACCTGAGAGGCCGAGCCATCCATACGCTTTGGCTCACCTACCACAAAGCATTCAACAGCTTCGGTTTGCAGGTACTTGCTTAAATAAGCCAGAATATCTTGCGGGTGCACGGTATCTAATCCGGTAGCAATTAATTGCAAGGGGTCGGTAACCGCTATACCAATTCGCTTGGTACCATAATCAAAAGCCATTATGCGTGACATGCACAAAGGTTACGATTATGTATGAGAAGCCGAAATTTTTGGTATTTTGCACCATGCAGTTTCGTGCGATTATCGGTCAAGAAGAACTTAAAAAACACCTCATAGAAAGCGTTCAATTGGGCAGGGTGAGCCATGCGCAATTATTTTTGGGCCCCGAAGGTTCGGGAAGTTTAGCCTTGGCGGTTGCCTATGCGCAATATATTTCTTGCGAAAACAGAAGCAGCCACGATAGTTGTGGCGAATGCAGCTCTTGCCGTAAGTACGAAAAACTCATTCATCCCGATCTACATTTTTCATATCCGTTTTTTGCGAAACACAAAGAAGACACCGCACAACTCTTTATTTCGGAGTGGCGTGAGGCTTTTCTGGGCAACCCCTATTTAGGTTTAGATGCTTGGCGAAACAGCTTAGATGCTGAAAACAAGCAAGCCAATATTAATATTGCAGAGTGCCACCAAATTATTCAAAAACTCAGTTTAAAACCTTTTGAGGCCGAGTATAAAGTTTTAATTATGTGGTTGCCCGAGTATTTAGATAAAGCGGGAAATACCCTCTTAAAGCTTATGGAGGAACCCCCACAGAAAACCCTATTTATTTTGGTGGCCGAGCAGCAGGAACATATATTAACCACCATTTTATCGCGAACGCAATTGGTTAAAGTGCCTGCCCTTAGCGATACCGAGGTGGAGCGCCATTTATTGAGTCTTTCTGTGGCGCCCGACAGGGCCAAGCAATTGGCTTTTTTAAGTGAGGGGAATGTACAGGTAGCCCTAGATTTGGTAAATGAGGTAGAGAGCGATAATTTTGCACTTTTTACCGATTGGTTGCGCATGACGTTTGGCGACAAAGGCCCTGCTATACTCGATTTTGTAGAACAAATTGCCAAATCGGGGAGGGAGAACCAGAAAGCATTTTTGCGCTATGGTATTCATTTTTTACGAGAATGTATGGTGTACCTTTCGGGCGCCAAAGAACTCATCCGTTTGCCCGAAAACGAGTATTTGGTAGCGGTTAATTTCTCCGAAAAAGTATTGAGTTTAGCTAAAGCAGAAGCCATTATTGCTGATTTGGAAAAAGCACATTACCATCTTTCGCGGAATGCAAACCCCAAAATTTTATTTTTAGATGTATCTTTACAATTCGTTAAGATATTAAGGTTTAATACACTCCCTGAGGGGATTCAATATATAGGGATTTAAATTATGGGATGTGGAAGTTGTTCTTCTGGAGGCTGTGCCCCAGCCGGCTGTAAAAGTAATGGTGCTTGTCTTACCAATGGTTGCAGCAAATTAGATGTATATGATTGGCTTGCCCACATGGACATGCCTAGCAATTATAAACCCTTTGATATTCTCGAAATCAAGTTTAAGGGTTCACGTAAAGATTTTTTTATAAATACCAGTAACCTCTACTTAGAGCCAGGCGAATTGGTAACCGTTGAAACCGGTTCTAGCGGGTTTGATGTAGGTCACGTATCGCTTACCGGCGAATTGGTGCGCATGCAATTGAAAAAACGCAATGTTAAAACCGAAGAAGTAATCAAGAAAATTATCCGCAAGGCTACAGAAGCTGATGTAGAAAAGTGGAAAATGGCCAAAGAGGCCGAGTTTGAAACCATGCACAAAGCTCGTGTATTGGCTAAAGAATTAGGCTTGGCCATGAAATTGAGCGATGTAGATTATCAAGGCGATAAAACCAAAGCTACGTTTTATTATACCGCCGAAGGTCGTGTTGACTTTAGAGAGTTGATTAAACGCATGGCCGAGAAATTCCGCGTTCGTATTGAAATGCGCCAAATAGGTATGCGTCAAGAAGCTAGCCGCCTAGGTGGAATTGGCTCTTGCGGACGGGAGTTATGCTGTTCTACTTGGCTTACCGATTTTAAAACAGTTTCTACTGCAGCAGCCCGGTATCAAAACCTTTCGCTGAACACCTTAAAATTAGCCGGACAATGTGGCAAACTGAAATGTTGCCTCAATTACGAGTTGGATACCTACATGGATGCTCTAAAAGACATCCCGAATAATGTAGATAAACTAGAAACCGGAAAGGGTTTAGCCCGACTTCAGAAAACAGATATTTTTAAAAAATTGATGTGGTATAGCTACCCCGATAACGAAGATTGGATTCCGTTACACGCTGCAAGAGTAAGAGAAATAAAAGAATTGAATAAAAACGGCGAAAAGCCCGACGATTTAAATGATAGTGCGGTAGAGTTGGCGGAGAAAACACCGGTAAAAACCTTTGACTACGAGAATGTGGTTGGGCAGGATAGTTTAACCCGTTTAGACAATCGGAATAAAGGCCGTAACAATAAAAACCGTCGCAATAACCGCCCAAAAAATACAAATGGAGGCACTCCACAGCATGCTGCACCGGGTACGCCCGCTCAGGATGCTACTGATCGATCTAATAACAACCGCAGGCGTCCACCACGCAGGCCCAATACCAATATCCCAAAACCAGAGTAGGTAAATGAAACGTATTTTTATTTTTTGCTTGGGGATGCTTTTATTGGGTTTTGCGTGTCAAAACCAGCAGGTAGTGGTAGATGAAAATCAGGCTATCAATCAAGCTAGGTGGTCCTATGTCAATCCCATTAAAATAAAGGTACCCATTGTAGATACGGCCGCAGCTTATACTCTTTTCATAAATTTACGCCATACCGAAGCGTATGCCTATTCCAATATTTTTATCCGCATTAAGCAACGCAATCCCAATAAAACCCAAACATTTTGGAGAAAAGAATACACCTTGGCTAACCTAGAGGGAGAGTGGCTGGGTACCGGCTCCGGAAATTTACGAAGCCACCAATTGATTTTGTTCAAAAACCATCATTTTTCACAGGTGGGTACCTATGTGTTTGAGCTAGAACAAAATATGAGAGATAATCCTTTAAAAGAGGTTAGCGATATTGGATTACGGGTAGAAAAACGGCCTTAAGGTTACAATAAACCCACTAGTTTCTCTAATTCCATTCCCCTAGAACCTTTTATTAATACGGTGGTGTTTTCAATGGGCAGTTTGCGTAAAGCTTCTTCGGCTTCTGCCACTGTTTTGTAAAACTCGGCCTTACCTGTTTTTTGTTGATCGAAGAAATCAACACCAATAAAGATGTATCTGGTAGCTGGAATGGCTAAAGCTTTTTCGATAATAGCAGTGTGCTCTGCTGGAGATTCGGCACCCAATTCAAACATATCGCCTAAAATAAGCGCTTTGTTTATGCCCGGTAGTTTTTCTAAATTTTCTAAAGCGCCAACCATGCTACTGGGGTTGGCATTGTAGTAATCGCAAATAAGGGTGTTTTTCTCTGTTTTTGTAAGTTGAGAGCGGTTGTTTGTTGGGATATATCCGCTAATGCCTGCATTTATTTCCTCGGTGCGCAAGTCAAAAAATGCGCCCACGCAAATGGCTGCCAGTACGTTTTCTACATTGTAACCTCCGGTTAAGTGTGTGCTTACTTCGTGCTTTAAATCGTCAAACTCTAAGCGTTCGCGTTTCCAAGCCACACTTAAAAAAGGAACTTCGGTGGTGCTGTTTCCCGAAATAAAATTATCCATATCGGCACCGTAAAAAACCAATTTGTTAAGCGGGTAATTCTTGCACAGTGCGTTTAGTTCAAAATTAGTATGACTTACAAAAACTACTCCATCTGTTTCGGCCAAATAGGCATAAAGTTCACTTTTTCCTTTTCTTACACCCTCTAATCCGCCAAAACCCTCTAGGTGGGCTTTGCCAATATTGGTAATTAAACCGTGAGTGGGCTGCGCAATGCGGCAAAGCTGGCTAATTTCTTGCTGATGGTTGGCGCCCATTTCTATGATGGCAATTTTTATCTCTGGTCCGATGGACAAAATACTTAGCGGAACACCAATGTGGTTGTTTAAATTACCATGGGTGGCAAAAGTGCAATAATGTTGACTCAACACGGCATACAACAACTCTTTGGTGGTGGTTTTACCATTGCTACCGGTAATACCAATTACCGGAATGTGTACGTTTTTGCGGTGGTGGGTGGCTAGTTCTTGTAGAGTTACCAAAACATCGTCTACTAAAATTAAACGCACATTTTCGTTGGTTTTGGTGTCAACTATAGCATAGGCGGCACCCAATTCTACTGCTTTTTCGGCAAAGGTATTTCCATCAAAATGTTCACCTTTTAGTGCAAAAAATAAACAGCCCGGCGTTATGTTCCGGGTATCGGTACAAATAACGGGGTGTTTTAAATAAATCTCGTAAAGTTCTTCAATCCGCATCATTGGGTACCAATATACAAATTGAAGCTAAGCTACCCAAGAAAGCAAAAAAAAGCCACGCTTTTTGGCGTGGCTTAGGGGTTTATTTTTTTAATAGCGTGGAGTCGGTGGTGCAGGTAAGCCCATCTTTTCCCATTATCCAGGTGCTTGGCGCTCCGCTACCATCTGCTTGGTAATTTTGTGCATTGGTTGGGATACAATCGTATAAATTATAATGCTCTAGGTATTCATTTAAATCGGCCTGTATAACCAACCGAGATTTTTGCGGAACCTTAAGCGTCACCTTTACACGTTGGTTTCGCCACAATTCGGAGGGTATTAAGTGTATTGCCTCATCGAAAAGCAACACCGAATCTTGTTGAAGTACCCGGTATTTTATGCGTTTAACCGCCGCCAGTGCAGTCTCGAAGTTTTTACCATTCGAAATATATTGTACCACTATGGAAGCGCTTTGGTCATCAGTGGGTTCAATATTCAATCGCATATTATCTGGAGAATCGTGGTCATTCTGATTGATAACTATTTTGCCTTTTGTATAGTGCCCATCTACATGGTAGCTTAAGCTATCTTCTTTGGTTAAAAATTTATCTTTATTTAGTTGAAGATAAAAGGTAGGATAGGTTTTTAAATTTTGAGTTTGTGAAAAACGAGCCTCTTGTTTAAACTCACCAGCAGTTTTAAAACCGTAGTACAAACCAATAGATAGGGAAACTATCCACACAATCAGCAGGGCAAAGGAACCATTTTTGCCAACCGTGCTTTTGTTAAACAATACCCGCATGGCAAATAATATGAGCGATACCAAGGGGATGATTACAACCAAGAAAGCCGAGATGTAAATTGCCGCCTGGAATTCGGGGTTTACAATACTAAATGGAAATATGGGTAATTCAGAACTGTTCCAAACTCCCAGAACGGCTAGTAATGCTACAAAAAGGGAGAATAAAATCAATACCCCAATGGCAATACTAAAGCCACCAATAATTTTAATAATCACCAAACCGGTTTTTCCTAAAAACTTGCCGAAGTGCGAAAAGAGTTGCTCAATAAAGCGGCCTAGTCTTTGAAAAAATGGCTGCACTTCCTTTTGAGCAGTATGTAGGTGTTCTTTTACAGCGGCAACTTCCTCATCAAAATTCTTTTTAAAGTTTTGTAAGGTGGCGGCTTCTCCTTTCATGGCTAATTTATCTGCTCGGCTAATTGCCTTTGGCATCACTATCCATAAAATAAGGTATAGGATGAAGCCTGTTCCAAAGAAAAAGAAACTCAAGAGAAAGAGTAGTCTGATCCAACGGGGTTCTAGATCGAAATAGTGGCCAATTCCCGCACAAACACCGCCTATAATTCGGTCTTCTGTATCCCTGAACAATCTTTTGTCCACCCGAACTGCGTTTTCTTCGCTTTCCTCATCCGGAAGTTCAAAATCGCTAGGACTACCCATTTGTTGGGTTACCCTAGTTACATCAGCCAATACAATTACCTGTTTGCTGTCTTTTGTGAGTAGTTCGTTAAACATTTCTGCTAAACGGTTTTCAATGTCGCCCACTATTTCGTAGCTATCTGAGCTGTAACCAAAATGTTTTTTCACTTGGTTCATGTAGGTAATTAATACCTCGTAGGCATCTTCTTCTATATGAAAAACTATGCCGTTTATGTTTATAATAATCGTTTTATTCATGACCGTTATTTTTTCGTTTTTTTAATCCTGGCTGTTTCAACGGCAAAGGCCAGTTCTTTCCAGGTGTTGTTTAGTTGTTCTAAGGTTTTTGTGCCTTCCGCTGTTAATTGGTAATATTTTCGCGGGGGCCCAGAAGTTGATTCTACCCAGTTGTAGCTGAGTAAACCGTTGTTTTTTAAACGGGTTAAAAGGGGGTACAGTGTACCCTCTACCACCAAGAGCTTCGCTTCTTTTAGCTCATTGATGATATCTGAGGCATATATTTCCCCTCGGGAAATAATGGATAGAATGCAAAATTCCAAAATTCCTTTCCTCATTTGGGTTTGCGTATTTGCTAGTATCATGATACAAAGATATGGGTATTACTTGGTAATATGCAATACCTAGTAGTAAATAATTTCAATTTTATTTAAAAAAGCTTTGTTTACTACCACAATTATATAATTAAAGGTTATTTAAATCATCCAGCAAAACCACCCCTTTTTCCTGCCCGTTCTCCCGAAAAAATTGCACTTCATGGTCTTACATATTTGTCTATTAAAAAAACATTAATAACCTGATAATCAATATTTTATTTTTTTTTAAAAAAAATACGTTCAAATTTATTTTGTTATAACACTTTTGCTTCTGATATTTAACTTATAAATAATCAATAATTAACTAGATTCTTAATTAAAAATTGTATGAAAAAACTCTTACAAAGTTTGTTCGTATTGATGCTGGTAGCTTCTGCAGCCTTTGCTCAAGATCGAACTATTACGGGTACAGTTACTGCTAAGGAAGATGGCTCAGCCCTTCCGGGAGTAAGTATCCAGGTAAAAGGTACCAAAGTGGGTACGCAAACTAGTGCTGATGGTAAATTCAGCATTAAAGTAGCACAAGGACAGAGCGCCTTAACTTTTTCTTTTATTGGCTTTGTTCCAAAAACCGTTACCCTTGGTAATGGCTCAAACATCAACGTAAGCTTAGAGTCAGACTCTAAGGTATTATCTGAAGTTGTTGTTGTGGGCTATGGTACGCAAAGCAAAAAAGAAATTACAGGTTCTCAATCTACCGTAAGAGCTGCCGATATTGCCAATGCACCAATTTTGTCGCCAGAGCAAGCCTTACAAGGTAGAGCACCTGGTGTGCAAGTAACGCAAGCATCTGGTACGCCGGGTGGTGGTATTTCGGTGCGTGTGCGTGGTCCATCGTCTATTGGTGCCAGCAACCAGCCTTTATATATTGTAGATGGTGTGCCTATTAATACCGGCTCATACACGCAATTAGGCGCTGGTGGTCAGTTAACCAACTCTTTGGGCGATATTAACCCAAGCGATATTGAATCTTTAGAAGTATTAAAAGATGCTGCTGCAACCGCTATTTACGGTTCAAGAGCTTCTGGTGGTGTGGTGTTAATTACTACCAAGCGTGGTGCAAACCAACCTACTCGTTTAAGCTTTAACAGCTATTATGGGGTACAAGAGGCACAAAGACAATTGCCGGTAATTACTGGTCAAGAGTACATCACCTTATTAAACGAAGCTATTGCAAATCGTTACGGTCCTGGTCTTGGTTATACAGCTTTAACGGGCTTAAGTCAAAACCCGGCAGATTACGCCAATACCAATTGGCAAGATGAGATTTTTGAAACTGCAGTAGTTAAAAACTACGATTTATCTATACGTGGTGGAACCGATAAAACTAAATTTTCGGTTTCAGGTTCTTACTTCGATCAAGATGGTATTGTGATTAATACGGGCTACAAACGCTATTCTGGTCGTGTAAACATCGATAATAAAATATCTGATAAGTTTAATGTAGGTATCAGCTCAAGCTTTAGTAATGCTACCAGCAACCGTGTAAATAACGATAATAACATTTATGGGGTGGTTTCTGGTTCTGTTTTATTAGGTCCACATGTACCCGTAAAAAATCCCAACGGAACCTGGGGAGGCGACCCACTTTCATCGGTAGATAACCCAGTTGCTTCTGCTTATGAAACTACATTTTCTGCGGTAAACAACCGTTTGTTTGCCAATGCATTTGGTGAGTATAAATTTAACGACAATTTTAAATTTAAATCTTCATTCGGTGTAGATTATGTGCAAAGTAAAGACCGCCGTTTCTATCCAACTACCGTAAATGCAGGTAGAGGATCAAAAGGATCGGGTGCTGAGGGTTATAACCAAGAGATGAACATAGTGAATGAAAACATTTTATCGTTCAACAAAACTTTCGGTGGTAAGCATGCCTTGAACGCAGTTGCGGGGATAACTTACCAAACCTCTCAATACGAAAGTATTTTTGCTTCAGCCACCGTTTTCCCAGGAAATGATATTCGCAGAATTTCTGCTGGTGCGGTTAAAACCGACGCTTCTTCTGGAGGTACTTCTTATGGCTTGGTTTCCTACCTAGCTCGTGCAAACTATACTTTTGCCGATAAGTACATCATCCAAGGTTCAGTTCGTGTAGATGGTTCATCACGTTTTGGTGCGAACAATCGTTACGCTACCTTCCCAGCTGCTTCAATAGCTTGGAGAGCATCGGAAGAAAATTTCCTAAAAAACTCTAAACTGATAAGCGATTTAAAATTTAGAGCCAGTTATGGATTAACCGGTAACCAAGAAATTGGAAACTTTGCATCACTACCTCTATTTGGAGTAGGTGCCTATATCCAAAGTGGTTCATTGGTTCCAACACAATTGGGTAACCCCGATTTAACTTGGGAAACTGCTAAATCCTACAACATTGGTTTCGATTTAGGTTTGTTTGATAACCGCTTAAGTTTCACCGTTGATGGTTACCGCAGAAATACTGAAGAACTATTATTATCTCAACCTTTAGTAGGTGCCTCAGGATTTACCGGTATTCAAAAAAATATTGGTGCTGTGAAAAACGAAGGTCTTGAGTTAGGGTTGAATGCGGTTATCGTAACTAGCAAAAACTTTAAATGGGATGCCAGCTTTAACTATACCAAGAATAAGAACGAGGTTTCTACCTTATATGGTGGTATTCCTTTTGCTTCTGGTTTTGCTTCTTGGGTAGAACAAGGTCAGCCATTAGGTGCATTTAGAGGATACATTGTTGATCGTTTATTTCAATCTGCTGCTGATGTAGCTGGATCACCACTGCAATCAAGTTTAACTAGAGCTGGTGATATCAAATTTAAAGATCTAAATGGCGATAACGTGATCAATGCCTTAGATCAGCAAGTTATGGGTCAAGGTTTACCAACATTCTTTGGTGGTTTAACCAATAACATGAAGTTTAAAAACTTTGATGTATCGTTCTTCTTCCAATTCTCGGGTGGTAACCAACTTTATAACAACACTCGTGCTTTCTCTGAGGGTATGAATAGTTTATTTGGTCAAACTGATGCGGTATTAAACCGTTGGACTCCAACCAATACCAATACTATGGTACCTAGAGCTATTTACGGAGATACTCCTAACAATAGAAGAACCTCTACCCGTTGGTTAGAAGATGGCGATTTCATCCGTTTAAAAAATGCGAACATTGGCTATACCTTTAGCCCATCATTAGTAAAACGCTTGAAATTGAATTCATTGAGAATGTATGTAGCCGGTCAGAATTTATGGACTAAAACCAAATACCAAGGTTTAGATCCAGAGGTTTCAACCTTCTCTGATACCAACACTTCGCCAGGAACCGATTTCTTAACCTTCCCACAAGCCAGAACCTATACGTTCGGTATTAATGTTGGATTTTAAATCTTAAGAACATGAAATTAAATTATAAATTAGTATTAACACTAGTAAGCTTAAGCGCATTACTAGGTACTTCTTGTCAAAAAGAAACCCTAGACCAAAAGCCACAAGCTTCACTAGATGCCTCTACGGCTATTAAAGATGCGTCCAGCTTAACTGCTGCTACGTTGGGTATTTACAGTGGTTTTCAAAGTGGCAACTATCATGGTTTACGTTATTTTGCCTTTGCAGATTTATATGCAGATAATATGAGCCACGTTGGGACTTTCCCAAGTTTTGCAACAATTGCTAACAAGCAAATATTGCCTGATAACACCGAGGTGGGTAACATGTGGAATTCCATGTATTCAACCATTAACCGTGCCAATACGGTTATTGCAGCGATACCAGGCATTTCTGATCAATCGGTAGTTAAAGACAATGTACTTGCTGAGACTCGTATTTTACGTGCCAACGTATATTTCGACTTAATTCGCTATTGGGGTGGCTCTAAAACCGGTTTTAATCAAGCTGGTGGTGTGGGTGTTCCATTGATATTAACGCCTACTTTGGTTGAGGCCGATGCTATGCCTAAACCACGTGCTACAGAAGCAGCGGTAATGGGGCAAGTGATTACCGATTTAGATTTTGCCATTGGGGTTTCTACATTTGGAAACACCAACGTGGCGGGTCGTGTTGGTAAAGATTACGCCAAGGCATTAAGAGCTCGTGTAGCCTTATATATGGGTGATTACGCTACTGCTCAAAACTATGCTACCGAATTAATCGGATCTAGCCGTTACTTATTAACCGCTGGTGCTGACTATAAAAACATTTGGGCACTAAAAAATACCAAAGAGTCTTTATGGGAAATTCAGTATGAACCAACTAACTCTAATAGTATTGCTTTTTTCTATTACACCACTGCTACTGGTGGTCGTAACGAAATTTCTACCAGCTCGGGTTTAAATACGGCCCATGAAGCCGGCGATTTACGTCAGTTGGTAAATGCAAGTATAACAGGAGGAGGAGCAACGAATTTAAAAACGCTTAAATTTACCCGTGTAGCCACTGGTGATGATAACGTGGTAATGTTCCGTTTATCTGAATTGTATTTAATTCGTGCTGAAGCAAGAGCACAAATTGGTACCGATTTAGTGGGTGCCTTAGCCGATGTAAACGTAGTTAGAACCCGTGCTGGTTTAGCTGCTTCTGCTGCTGCAACCACAGCCGACTTGATGACCGCTATTTTAAAAGAGCGTCGTGTTGAATTTGCACACGAGGGTCACCGTTTCTTCGACTTGAAACGTACCAACAGCTTGGCCACCACTCTTGGTAACGCTGCTTTTGGAGTAACCACTATCGATAATACCTTTAGAGCTTTGTGGCCAATTCCACAACGTGAGACCTTAACCTCAGGCGGTATTATTGCTCAAAATACGGGTTACTAGTTAGCCTAAAATTTTATAAAAAAAGCCACCCATTTGGGTGGCTTTTTTTATGCTTATAAATCATGTATTTTGAGTCAATTTTACGCCTAAATCCCGTCCTTTTGAGATTCATTTTTAGCCCATTTTATTCAAAATAATAAAAATAATGTGGATAACGCCAAAACAATAAATAACTGATATACAAGTAATTACATCATATTTGTTAAAATATGTTAAGAAATATTTTGTTGTAACATATATATTCAGGATATTTAGTTTGATAAATAACCTATAATTAATATTCAATCTAATTAAAAATTGTATGAAAAAACTCTTACAAAGTTTGTTCATTTTGATGCTCGTAGCTTCGGCTGCCTTGGCACAAGATCGAACTGTAACGGGTACGGTAATCGCTAAAGAAGACGGTTTACCATTACCTGGAGTTTCCGTAAAAGTTAAAGGAACTACAACGGGTACTCAAACCGGCGCCGACGGTAAATTCAGCATTAAGGTAACTGCAGCTTCGCCTGTATTACAATTCTCATTTATTGGTTTCAAAGCTGTTGAAGCAGCCGTTCCGGCTTCTAACAAACTGAATGTATCTCTTGCTGCTGATAGCCGTTTACTTGAAGAAGTAACTGTTGTAGGAGCGTTGGGTACAAAACGTACAGCCAGATCGACAACCAATAACGCACAAGTTATTGACGAAAAGCAATTAAACACGATTCGTCAAACCAATTTAAACAACGCCTTGGCGGGTAAGGTATCTGGTATTCAGGTACGTAGCCAGTCTGCAGCGGCTTTAGGTAGAAATACCGAGGTTCGTTTGCGTGGTGTTTCTGGTTTTGGTACAGGTACTAGTGCATTGTACATTGTAAACGGAACTGTTTTACCAAATGCGGATGACATCAACTTAGATGACATCGAAAACGTATCGGTATTACAAGGTGCTGCAGCTGCGGCACAGTTCGGTTCTCAAGGTGCAAACGGTGCCATCATTATTACCTTAAAAGAAGGTAAAAGCAATGCAAATGGTAATTTAGGTGTAACGGTTAATACTGGTATTCAATTTGAGGATGCCTATATTATGCCGAACTACCAAAATTCATATGCTGGTGGTGGTGTTGGCGATTTAATGCAATACACCTACAAAGCCGGCGATCCGGTGGAGTGGCAAGCCTTAAGTGGTAAATATTACCACGATTATAACGATGATGCTTCTTGGGGTCCTCGTATGGTGGGTCAAGAACACATTCCTTGGTATGCTTGGTATGGTGGTCATGATCGTTCGTACAAAACTACTGCGTTAAACCCGCAACCAAACAACGCTAGAGATTTCTTTAGTACTGGTGTTACGCGTAACAACTCGGTATCTTTAAGTACTGCTACCGATAAACTTAAATTTAAGTTTACCTACGGTAACCAAGATGTTTCTGGTTTAGTTTACAATTCAGAATTGAAAAAGAATACCATTAACTTAATCTCATCGTATAAATTGAACGATAAATTTGAAATAAGTGCAGATGTTAACTACATCAACCAAACTCAAAAAGGTGAAATAGATGATGCTTACTCTAACCAATCAACGGGTTCATTCGGTCAGTGGTTCCACCGCGATTTGGATATGGGCATTATAAAAGAATTACAAGGATTACGTACTTCAGATGGCGTTTACGCTTCTTGGAACCACGCAAACCCTGATTCTTACGATGCTGCTGATCCAAGAAGTTTTTATGCGGGTAACTATTGGTATAATTTTTATACCTATTTTAACTTAGTAGATGTACAAAGCCAGCGTGACCGTTTATACGGTAATCTTGCTTTTACCTACAAATTAAACAAAGACTTTAAAATTACCGCTACATATCGTAAGCAACAAAACACCACATTTGGTGAGAGCAAATACAGCTCACAGTTAGGCACTAGTGCTTTACAAACTGGCCAATTGGGATCTTACGGTACTTCAACGTCCTTCTCAAACCGTAGAAACATTGAATTTTTGGCTACATATACCAAAAAAATCAAAGATTTTAGCATTGAGGCTAACGTAGGTGCCGATTTCTTCCGTTGGGTAAGCAAAAGCAATTCTGCTAATACCAATAACGGTTTAAGTGTGGCCGATTTATTTACCATTGCCAACTCGGTTGATCAACCAAGTGTAGGTAACGGTAGAGCCGAAGAAAAATACCGTGCGGTATTAGCCAAAGGTACTTTCGGTTACAAGAATATCTTATTTGCCGATATTACGGTACGTAATGACTGGTTCTCTACCTTACCTGCTGGTAAAAATGCCGTGGTTTCTAAATCAATTGGTGGATCATTTGTATTCGGCGACATGCTTGCTAAAACCTTACCTTTTGTAAGCTTTGGTAAATTAAGAGCATCATGGGGTGAAATTCCAAAAGCATTGGGTGGCTCAAACGAAAGCTTTGGTGCATATCGTTATCCAGGTTCTGCATTTGGTGTGGGTAGCTTTAAATGGGGTTCTAATTTCTTAATGGGTACAGCTGATGCATTGGTTGATCCAAACATTAGAGGTTCGGTAGTAACTCAAGGTGAGTACGGTATCGATTTAGGATTCTTGAACGACCGTTTAGGTTTCTCTGCTACGTACTGGAAAGGTGCTGAGAAAGATTTCCCGTATGCACTTTCTGTGAATGGTGCTTCGGGTTATACTTCCTTATTAACCAACATTGGTGAAATTAGCAAATCAGGTATTGATATTCAATTTAATGCCAAGCCTGTTGTTTCTGCAAACTTTAGCTGGAAAATTAATGCGACTTGGGCTAAATTAATAACCAATGATATCGTAAGCTTAAGTCCACAGTATGGTATTACCCAAACTGCTGGTATACAAGGCGTATGGGGTTCAACCATGCCATACTTGGTACATAAAGAAGGAATGCGTTGGGGACAAATTTTTGGTAATGGTATTAAAATGACCAACGGTCAACCTACCATTACTGCAGCTGGTGCCTATGAAAACGATCCGGCTAAATATTTCGGTTCGGTATTGCCAGATTACACCGGTGGTGTACAAAACAGCTTTACCTTCCTTAAAAATTTCAACTTAAACGTGAATATCGATTTCCAGTCTGGTGGTAAGTTCGTTTCTTTATCAAACCAGTGGGGTTCATTTAGTGGTTTAACCGCTGTAACTGCAACCTACAACGATAAAGGTAACCCAGTACGTAATGCAGTTGCCGATGGTGGTGGTGTACACGTATTTGGTGTGCTTGCAAATGGTACTCCAACCAATGTTTATGTAGATGCACAAACCTACTACCATAACTTGTACTACAATAAAACATTCGATCCATATATTTACGATTTAACTTTCGTAAAAATGAGAGAAGTAGCCTTAGGATACAATATCCCGGTTAAAAAGTTAGGCTTGGGTAAATACATCCAAAATGCCAACCTTGCTATTGTAGCTAGAAATCCATTATTAATTTATGCAACCAGTAAAGATTTCGATCCATCTGAAATTTCTGCTACCGTTGGTGAAACCGCACAATACCCAGGTACCCGTGGTTTTGGTTTTAACTTAAGAGTAGGATTTTAATTGATTGATTTCGATAAAAAGATAAAACAGATATGAAAAAGAATTTAATTTATGTATCCCTTTCGTTACTCCTATTAGGAACTAGCGGATGCGAAAAGTTGGAAGACTTTGGGAATACCAACCTCGATCCGGCAGCAACTACACAGCCTGTACCTCAGGCTTTGTTAA
>CAMCMG010000009.1:0-41353 GCA_945875895.1 Sphingobacterium thalpophilum
AATAAAATTAACTATATATAGTTATTATTCTATATATTTGATAATAATATAACTAATAATTAAAAATTCACTTTAAAATTAAATTCTCATGAAAAAATCTTATTTTCTCTACTAGTTCTAGGATTCATTGGAATGGTATCCTGCAAAAAAGACAACAGTGTACAACCTACCAAGTCTAACAACTCTACCTTAACCAATGGTGGAGATAAACGAGACTTGGGTATGGGTGACTAATTCATCTACCTATTTCATTGATGCGAAAACGAGGGTAAAAATTACCCTCGTTTTTTATTTGTAAAAGCCCATTTAGCCAGCTAAATCCTTCGGCGGTATTTAATATATTTGTACCAAACAAAACAGGCTATGCAAACTATAAAAAACTATGTTGCCCAGAATAAACAACGTTTTTTAGACGAATTATTCGAATTACTGCGCTTCCCATCGGTTAGTGCAGATCCAGCGTATAAAACAGACGTATTAAAAACCGCCAATTTTGTAGCCCAAAAGCTTACAGATGCCGGTGCCGTTAAGGTAGAAGTTTGTCCTACTGCGGGTTATCCGATTGTTTACGGAGAAAAAATAATAGATCCTGTTAAACCTACCGTATTGGTTTATGGCCATTACGATGTACAACCTGCCGATCCCTTGGAATTGTGGCATACACCACCATTTGAACCTACTATTCGCGATGAGAAAATTTATGCACGTGGTGCTTGTGACGATAAAGGACAATTTTACATGCATGTAAAAGCATTTGAATTGATGATGCAAACGGATACCCTGCCCTGCAATATTAAGTTCATGATAGAGGGCGAAGAAGAAGTTGGTTCTAACAACTTGGGCCTGTTTGTACAAGCCAATAAACAGAAGTTAAAATCGGATGTGGTACTCATTTCTGATACCTCTATGTTGAGCATGGAAAACCCATCGTTGGAAACTGGATTGAGAGGTTTATCTTATTTAGAAGTGGAGTTAGTGGGCCCAAATCGCGATTTGCACTCGGGGGTATATGGCGGTGCCGTAGCCAACCCCGCAACTATTTTGTGCCAACTCATTGCTTCTTTACACGATGAGCATAATCACATCACTATCCCTGGTTTTTATGACGATGTTTTGCCCTTAAGTGAAGCCGATAGAACAGCCTTAAATATGGCTCCATTTGATTTAGAAACGTATAAAAAAGACCTTGGTGTAAACGACGTTTGGGGTGAAAAAGGCTATACTACCTTAGAACGTACCGGTACCCGACCAACCCTAGAAGTAAATGGTATTTGGGGTGGATATACCGGCGAAGGTGCCAAAACCGTTTTGCCATCTAAAGCTTCCGCAAAAATTTCGATGCGTTTGGTGCCTAACCAACAATCTGATAAAATAACACAATTATTTACCGAACATTTCCAAAAAATTGCGCCGCCTTATGTAAAGGTTAAAGTGAGTGCGCACCACGGTGGCGAACCGGTAGTAACCCCAACCGATAGCGTGGCGTACCGTGCCGCACAAAAAGCCATTAGCGAATCTTTTGGAAAGGAACCAATTCCTACACGTGGTGGGGGCAGTATTCCCATTGTGGCTTTATTTGAAAAAGAATTGGGCATTAAAACCGTACTTATGGGTTTTGGTTTAGATAGCGATAATCTACATTCGCCAAACGAAAAATACGATTTGGCAAACTATTATAAAGGCATTGAAACTATTCCTTTATTCCATAAATATTTTGCTGAACTGAGTAAATAAGTATGCCCAATTCGCTTTTTCACGAAACATCGCCGTATTTACTGCAGCACGCTCATAATCCGGTTAATTGGTACCCTTGGGGGGCCGAGGCTTTGGCCAAAGCGAAGGCAGAAAATAAACTCATTTTGGTAAGTATAGGTTATTCTGCCTGTCATTGGTGCCATGTAATGGAGCATGAAAGTTTTGAAGATGAGGCCGTAGCCGACATCATGAACGAACATTTTGTGTGCATTAAAATTGACCGAGAAGAGCGCCCAGATATTGATCAGGTGTACATGTTAGCCGTACAATTAATGACCGGGTCTGGTGGTTGGCCTTTAAATTCCATTTGCTTGCCCGATCAACGCCCTATTTACGGTGGTACCTATTTTAAAAAAGAAGATTGGAAAAAGCTCTTACTAAATTTGGCCTCCTTTTGGACTGAAAAACCCCAAGAAGCCGAAGATTATGCCAATAAGCTCACCGAAGGCATCCGCGAAAGCGAAAAAATAGCTTTTTTGTCGGAGCAAAAAACCTATAGCCAAGAAGATCTTAACGAAATTTATGAACCTTGGGCCAATCAGTTCGATTGGACCGAAGGTGGCTATGCTCGAGCACCTAAATTTCCGCTCCCCAGCAATTGGACCTTTATGCTTCGGTATGCCAAGCTAATGGGTAACGAACAAGCCGATGCCATAGCACATTTTACCCTGCAAAAAATGGCTTTTGGTGGCATTTACGATCAATTAGGAGGAGGCTTTGCCCGCTACTCGGTAGATGCTAAATGGCATGTGCCGCATTTCGAGAAGATGCTCTACGATAATGCCCAATTGGTGAGTTTATATGCCGAAGCCTATCAGCAAGAACCCTTGCCGCTCTACCGCAATGTGGTATATGAAACTATTGATTGGTTAGTTAGAGAAATGAGTGATTCTTCGGGTGGCTTTTACGCAGCTTTAGATGCCGATAGTGAAGGCGTTGAGGGAAAGTTTTACACCTTTACCAAAGCAGAAATTGATGCGCTACTAGGCAATGAATCGACCGTGTTTTGCGCCTATTATAACTTGACAGAACTAGGCAATTGGGATGAAGAACATACAAATATTCTGTGCCGAAAAGAATCGGATTCTAACTTAGCCAAGGCATATAATTTGAGTGTAGAAGAGCTTTATTCACGCTTAGAAACAGCCAAGAAAAAAGTATTTCAGTACCGCGAAAAACGTATTCGACCGGGATTGGATGATAAAATTTTAACCGCCTGGAATGGCTTAACCTTAAAAGCCTTAACTGACGCCTATCGGGTATTTGATGAAGATCGATTTTTACAAATGGCCCTTAAGAATGCTCATTTTTTGCTAAAAAATATGCGGGCTACCGATGGTTCTTTATACCGAAACTTTAAAGCAAATAAAGCTACTATTACCGCCTTTTTAGACGATTATGCCTTGTTGATAGAAGGGCTCATTGCCTTATACGAAACCACCTTTGATGAGCAGTGGTTAAACCAAGCCAAAGAATTAACTGACTATGTGGTGGCTCACTTTTACGATGAAGCCAGTGGCATGTTTTTCTACACTTCCGATAGTGGTGAAACCCTAATTACTCGTAAACACGAAATTATGGACAATGTGATTCCGAGCGCCAACTCAGTAATGGCTCATAATTTGGCAAAACTTGGTAAGCTCTATCAGAACAAGGTTTACGTAGAGCTTTCGGCGCAGCTGTTACGCAATGTGCATCCACAAATTAAAAATTACGGTTCGGCCTATTCTAATTGGGCTTCTATGCTTTTAAATGAAGTTTTTGGTGTATATGAACTAGCCATAACTGGCTCTGAGAGTTTGCAGAAGCGTCAAGAAATTGACAAATTTCACATTCCTAATAAAATTTTATTGGGCGGAAGCAAAGGAAGTTTACCTTTGTTGCAGGATAAGTGGGGCACTCAAACCAGAATTTTTGTTTGCCACAACAACACCTGTCAACTTCCGGTAGCGGAGGTTGCCGAAGCCATACTATACATTCATTAACCACCGAGACCCGTTGGTCTCCCAATTTTTAAAAAATGACGATTAAACCAAACAGCGTAGTTGCCCTTACCTACGAATTGCACACCACCGAAAACGGCGAAAAGGTATTTGTAGAAAAAGCTACAGAAGAAAACCCATTGGTATTTTTATACGGTGTGGGCATGATGCTTCCCAAATTTGAAGAATATTTAAACGGATTAGCAGCCGGAGCCACTTATGGTTTCGAACTTTCTGCTGCCGACGGTTATGGCGAAAAAGATCCTTCTGCTATTACCGAATTGCCATTAGATATGTTTGGCGATATGGAAAAACCAGTAGTAGGCGCTATTTTGCCTTTGCAAGATAACCAAGGTCACCAATTTAGAGCCGTAGTTACTGCTATTAATGAAACTGTGGTTACGGTTGATTTAAATCATCCGATGGCGGGTAAAGACTTGCATTTTACTGGCACTATAATTTCCGTAAGAGAAGCTACTGCCGATGAGTTGGCACACGGTCATGCGCATGGAATTGATGGCCAAGCAGGTCACTAAGAAGGATGTCTTCGTTTAACAAAAAAGCCCCGAGATTTCTCGGGGCTTTTTTGTTAGTTGTACATCGCTTTGCGTTGTTCTTTAATAGCATCGCTGGCAATGTATTCATCGTAAGGCATAAGTTTATCAATAATACCTTTTGGTGTGATTTCAATAATGCGGTTGGCCACGGTTTGTGTTAACTCATGATCTCGAGACGTGAACAGAATGGTGCCTTTAAAATCGTCCATGCCGTTGTTTAATGCGGTAATAGATTCCAAATCTAAGTGGTTGGTTGGCTCGTCAAATAGCAAGAGGTTGGCTTGTTGCAACATCATACGAGAAAACATACAACGCATTTTTTCACCTCCAGATAGTACCGAACATTTTTTCAATACTTCTTCTCCAGAGAATAGCATACGGCCTAAAAAACTGCGGATAAACTGCTCGTCTTTTTCTCCTTCTGAGTATTCACGTAACCAATCAATCAAGTTTTCATCTTTTCCGGAAAAGTAAGCAGCGTTATCGTTCGGAATTTCACCTACATTAATGGTCACTCCCCATTTAAAATCGCCACTAAAATCGGTGTCGCGACCGGTTAAAATTTGGTAGAATGCATTAGTGGCTAAGCTGTTTTCAGAAAGCACCGCAATTTTATCGCCTTTATTTACCATAAAACTTACATCCGAAAATAGCAGTTCGCCATTGAGACTTTTGCTTAATTTTTCTACTTGTAGAATTTGATCGCCGGCTTCACGGCCTTGGTGGTTATTGAATAAAATAGCCGGGTATTTACGGTTCGAAGGCTGAATTTCTTCGATATTAATCTTGTCTAATGCTTTTTTACGGCTAGTTGCTTGTTTAGATTTAGAGGCGTTGGCGCTAAAGCGGCGGATGAATTCTTGCAATTCTTTCACCTTATCTTCCATCTTCTTGTTCTGATCTGAACGCTGACGGGTGGCCAATTGACTGGATTCGTACCAGAAGCTATAGTTACCCGTGTAGATATTAAGTTTACCAAAATCGATATCGGCCACGTGGGTACAAACGGTGTCTAAAAAGTGTCTGTCGTGCGATACTACCAATACAATAGCTTCGTATCCGGCTAAAAAATCTTCTAACCAAGCAATGGTCTGAATGTCCAAATCGTTGGTTGGCTCATCTAGTAATAAAATATCGGGTTTGCCAAATAAGGCTTGGGCTAATAATACACGTACTTTTTGTGTACCGTCTAATTCATTTAAAAGTTTATAGTGTAAATCTTCGCCAATGCCAAGGTTACTGAGTAGGGTAGCAGCATTGCTTTCGGCATTCCAGCCATCCATTTCCGCAAATAAGGTTTCTAATTCGCCAGCACGCTCACCATCTTTATCGGTAAAATCCTCTTTGGTGTATAAGGCATCTTTTTCTTTCATTACGGCATACATTTCTTTATGCCCCATCATCACGGTTTCAATCACAGTGAATTCATCAAACTCGTAGTGATTTTGTTTCAATACCGCCATGCGTTCGCCGGGGGTAAAGCTTACCGATCCACTGCTGGGATCAATTTCGCCCGATAAAATTTTTAAAAAGGTTGATTTACCGGCACCATTGGCGCCAATTACACCATAGCAATTGCCTGGCGTAAATTTGAGGTTTACATCTTCAAAAAGTGTGCGTTTGCCGTAGCGAAGGGAAAGGTTAGATACTGTAATCATATTATGCCTAAATAAAGCGCAAAATTACGCATTTTATTCGCTTATAATACATGTTTCGTAAAACTAGCTGGCTTAAAAATTGTTTATCATGATACGGTGCAAAGTTTTTGCATTCCACTTGCCGCTAGCAATGTTTCTGCGAATGGTATAGAGCGGCTCTTTTTCGTCACGTTTGGCAGATAATTGAAAGGCGGCTTTAAACCCTCTTTTTTTCAGTTCTGGAATTCCATCGGCATTCCACAAGCCAAAAGGGTAGGCAAAATAGGTGATTTTTTTACCAGAAATTTCTTCCAAGCGCTTGGTAGGTTTATCCACTTGTGTTATCCAATCTTCGGCGGTGTACCTTTTAAAATTCTGATGATCCCAAGTGTGCGAAGCAATCACATGCCCAGCATTGCTTAAGGATTTTATTTGGTCGCTGGTCATGTAGTGTGGGCGGCCAATGGAAACGGTCATGATAAAAAACACGCCTTTAAAACCGTATTTTTTTAATTCGGGTGCGGCTATGGTATACTGTTCTTCATCGGTATCATCAAAGGTAATTAGTACCGGTTTTTTAGGGAGTACTTTGCCAATGCTGAGGTAATCGTATAATTGATCGGGTAAAATGCTAGTGTAACCGCTATCGGCTAGCATTTTAATATGTTCTTTAAAGGTTTCAGGGGCCACCACGTAATCTTTGATGCTTTCGGAATCGGCGGCTCTCCAAGCCCTGATTTGGTGGTAGCATAAAATAGGTACTTGCTTTTTGGCTAGTATTTCGGTAGCTGTGGCAGGTTTGGTACTAATGGTGGTGGTTTCTTGCTCAGTTTGCTTAGAAGTAGTGCTTTGACAAGCTGAAAGGGCAAATAAGCTAAGTAATAACAGGGTAAAGCGCATTGGTATATTTCACTTAAGGTTAAATAACAATTTTTTTTCAGCGAATTAACTTGCTATAATTTCCAAAGGGGGGGACTTAAGAAAACAGTTCTTTTAGTTTGGCTGTTTGATGATCGGCTAGTTGTTGCAATGGGCCGCTGGCTAACATTTTCAACATCATGTTTAATTCTGCCGAAATGGTGTGCGTAGCTTCGCTTGTACCGTTACCCAAATCTTTTAGTTCCCATTTTAACTCCAAATCAAAGGGAGCTTCGGCAGATGGAATGGCTACAATTTCTTGATTGGGAATGCGGCTACTCACTTTGATAGCCAATTTCGCCATGTTTTGAATGGTAAATGCAGCTTCATCGGAAGTGGAAGACCAGTTGTAAATATTTTCTGGCATTAATTGTTGATGATTGTTTAAATCGGCCAAAAATGTATAGACTTCTGCAATGGATTTGTTTAGTGTAACAGTGCTGCTAATGCTCGTATTCATGCTGATTAATTTATTTTCCCCAAGATTCGGGGTTAATGCGCCAATCGTCCAATAGTTTCAGGTCTTCGGGCTTTATCATTTGGTGCTCGGCTGCATAGCTAATAAGCGCCGAGTAATTAGATAAGGTAAAGTAAGGGCATTTGGCTTCTTTAAAGCTTTCATCGGCCTTAGCTAACCCATAGGTAAAAATGGCGGCCAATCCGGCTACTACGCAGCCGGCATCTCTTAAAGCTTGAACGGCTTGTAAGCTACTTTTTCCGGTAGAAATTAAATCTTCAATAACCACTACACGTTGCCCGGCTATCACTTCCCCTTCAATTAAGCTACCCGTGCCGTGCTCTTTTGCTTTGGCTCGTACATAAATAAAAGGTAAACCCAATTCTTGTGCAACTAAAACGCCTTGTGGAATTCCGGCAGTGGCTACACCGGCAATACAATCTACTGTGCCAAATTGATCTTGAATGAGAACCGTTAATTTCTGACGGATGTAGGTTCTGATGCCCGGATGTGATAAGGTAATACGGTTATCGCAGTAAATGGGAGATTTCCAACCCGAGGCCCAGGTAAACGGATTACTAGGTTGTAATTTTATTGCTTTTATTTGTAAAAGGGATTCTGCAATTTTCTGCTCTATTTCTAACTGGTTTACCATAGCACAAATGTATAGAATTTATCTGAACGAAGTAAGACTGATTGTTACCCAAGGGCTGCCTGAAGGATTAATTAATCATCAAGTACTTGAAGAAAAGGGCTTTAGCTTAGCCGATTTTTTTCAAGAAAAATGCTCGGGAAGCCTTCCGCAGAGCTATGTGTTGGTGGTAGCTAATCCCGCAATTTTCTTAAAACAAGCTAGGCAGCAATTTAAATACATTGAAGCCGCTGGTGGCTTGGTATACAACGATGAAGGTGCTTGTTTGTTTATTTATCGAAGAGATAAATGGGATTTACCAAAGGGCAAAATAGAGGCTGGTGAGCTGTCCATTGAGGCTGCAAAAAGAGAAGTAGAGGAGGAGTGTGGGGTAGTGGTAAGGGAGGTAAATGAATTACTGTCCGAAACCTATCACCTGTATAGTTTGAAAAAAAAAGTAGTGTTTAAAAAAACCTATTGGTATGCCATGGCCGTTAGTGGAAAGCCCGACTTAATTCCGCAGGCGGAAGAAGATATTACGAATGCTTGTTGGCTCTTGAAAAACCAGTTAGCCGAGGTAAAAGCGAATAGCTATCCGCTTATTTTAGACTTGGTAAACGAGCAGTTTAAATAAACTCCAATACTTCTTTGGGTACAAATTGGCTGATATCGCCTTTGTTACGTAAAATATCACGCACAATGGTAGAGCTGATGGATGAATAGCCCGGTTTACTCACAATAAAAATGCTTTCAATTTCGGGTACCAAGGCATGGTTCATTTGGGCAATGGCTTTTTCGTATTCAAAATCAGATACGGTACGAATGCCTCGAATCATGTAGTTGGCGCCTATTTCCTTGCAAAAATCAACGGTTAAGCCACTATAAGTCTGAATTTCTACCTTGGGTTCGTCGGCAAAAACCGCTTCTAGCATTTTTTTACGAGCATCAATTGGCAATAAAGCCTGCTTGGTGCTGTTAATGCCAATACCAATAACCACCTTATCGAATAACGAAATAGAACGCTTGAGGATATCAACGTGCGCTTTGGTTACCGGGTCAAAAGAGCCTGGAAAAAGTGCTATTTTCATGGTACTAAATTGAGGTTTATTTATCAGATTCTAAAACGGATAGCGGTGCAAAAAAACTGAAGGAAGAAGAACCGTATACCCGTTGTTCTATAAAAAACGGATGACTGAGCTTTTTCATACTCGGATGTTCTACAATTAAATAGCCGCTAGCTTTTACCAAGTTACGTTCAAATACTTTTTCGGCAATGAGGTTTATTTGAGGCAAATCGTAGGGCGGATCGGCAAAAATAAGGTCGAAGGGTTCGGTTTCTAATGCTAAAAACTTAAACACATCGGCTTGGTAAGTTTTAATCTGCTCCAGCTGATGCTTTTGTGCCGTAGTTTTTAAAAAGTGCACACAATTGCGGTCGCGATCTACCGAAAGCACCTCGGGTACCATCCGAGAAGCAAATTCTAAACTGATATTGCCGGTGCCCGAAAACAAATCGAGAACCCGAATGGCATCAAAATCAAACTGGTTGTATAAAATATTAAATAAGGCCTCCTTGGCCATATCGGTTGTGGGGCGAACCGGTAAGTTTTGGGGAGCCTGCAAGCGCAAACCCTTTAGTTTGCCGCCAATTATTCGCATAGGCTTAAGGCTGTAAGCAAGTAATATTGCTCGGATGCCAAGCTAGAAAAAGTGTCTGAAACTCGAATAAAAGCTGTTTTATTGGCTTTATTCTGCGTGTTGCTGTATTTACTTAAACGTTCTAGCCAATCCATTTGTGCTTCACCAGAAAGAATCCATTCCGTTTGCTCCATATCTAGCTTTAAGGTGTCTAACAACTGCAATAAAAAGTAGTTAAACTCATCGGGCGTACGGGCCGGAAAGCTATTATGGAATTGAAATTTATCTTCCTTTAAATAAGTAGCATCAAAACTATCGGCGTTAAAATTTAAGGCAATAGATGCGCCTTCTACTTTCTTATTGAATTTGCAGGCCGCCTCAATAAGCGGACTAGAGGCATGGTAAAAATGTGGCTGATGTACGCCTTGGTGTATCGCCGCTAACACAGCTTTTTCTACCGCAAAAACCACCACGCATTTGGCCGCCTTAATGATTTGTGTGAGCACATCTTCGTCTTCGTTGGCCTGAATAAACTTGCCGTAAGACGCTAGATGAGCGGTTTCAAATAAGTCTTCGGGAATGTAGGTGAATTTGCTGGTATGCACCGCCACTTTTACTTTGCGGTAATAAAAACTAGCCAGCACATCTTCTTTGGCAAAGGCAGCGAAATTGGCTGCTTCGCCTACAATTTTTAATTGATCTTGGCCTAGATCCAATACGGCATAGTGGAGGGTATTGGGCAAAAGCTCTAGCAACAAATCACATTTACCCGAGTGTTGTGTTTGAAAAGAAGGATCTTGAATTCTGGTGGTTTGCATCATCTGCAACAAATGTAAATTTTTTTTAGCATGAGAACATCAAAGCAATTGCGCATTTTTGAAACATGAGTAGCTTTCTCACCTTAATGCGCCAAGAATTGGGCAATATTCCTACCATACAGCAGGAAGAAGCCTTTGTTTTGCTGGAGCGATTTATTCATGCCCCCGAAGAAAAAGCCTGTTTGGTGTTAAAAGGCTACGCCGGTACGGGTAAAACCACACTCATTAGCGCCTTGGTGAACGTATTGCCCAAATTTAATTTTAAATCGGTTTTGTTGGCACCTACGGGCAGGGCCGCCAAAGTAATGAGTAGCTATTCTTCTAAAAAAGCCAGCACCATTCACAGGCGCATTTACCGTAAAAAATCGGCAATAAGCCCCGATATGCAGTTTAGCCTAGGGCAAAATACGCTAGCCAATACCATTTTTGTGGTCGATGAGGCTTCCATGATTTCCGATGATTCTACCGATTATAGTCGCTCTGGTTTGCTCGAAGATTTAATCCGATTTGTGTACGATACTCACCCATGTAAACTTATTTTAGTGGGAGATACCGCTCAGCTGCCGCCCGTGGGCTCTACCGAAAGTCCGGCTTTGGATGCCACCTATTTAAAAGATAAGTACGATTTAAGCGTCTATCAAACCGAACTCACCGAAGTGGTGCGCCAAGAAAAAAGCTCGGGTATCTTGTACCACGCCACCCAATTACGCGAACACATTAGGCAAGAAAAGGCCCAAGTGCCCGTACTTTCTGCCAAAGGTTATGCCGATTTATTTCACATGACCGGCGAACGCCTCATTGAAGGCTTATCCTATGCTTACGATAAGTTTGGTGTAGAAAATACCTTGGTAATTTGCCGTTCCAATAAGGGCGCCAATAATTACAACCAAAACATTCGCAACCGAATTTTGTATCGAGAAGAAGAACTCAGCGGTGGTGATTATATGATGGTGGTACGCAACAACTATTTTTGGTTGGCCGACGAAGAGAAAAAAGGGAATTTTATTGCCAATGGCGATATTGCCAAAATTCGGAAAGTAAAATCTATTTCCGAGCAATTTGGCTTTCGCTTTGCCGATGTGGTGCTGGAGTTTTTAGATTATCCAGATGAAGAACCCCTCACCTGTAAAGTGATGCTAGATACGCTTTATGCAGAAACGCCTAATCTTTCCTACACCGATAATAAACGCCTTTACGAAGCCATATCTGCAGATTATGCGCACATTACCAGCAAAGCCCAGCGCCTAAAAGCCATAAAAGAAGACCCCTATTTTAATGCCCTGCAAATAAAATTTGCCTATGCTGTAACCTGCCATAAAGCACAAGGTGGGCAGTGGGATGCCGTATTTATAGACCAAGGCTACCTCACCGAAGAACTCATAAACACCGAGTTTTTACGCTGGCTCTATACCGCCGTTACCCGCAGCACCACCGAATTGTTTTTGGTGAACTTCGGGCAGCAGTTTCAGGAATAATGCGTATCCTACTATTTTTTCTGCGCTTCAGTAATCAACTGCTGGTTCAACACCACGTAATCCTGATTTTTTTCTGCTTCGGCTAAAGTACTGGAACGCTTCGCAGATTCTATAGCTTCTGCTTTCAAACCCATTTTCAATTGTATTTTACCCTTTAAATGTTCCATCCAATAGGCTTTTGGATTAGCTAAAGTAGCCTCCTGAATCCATTCATACGCTTTATTGAGGTCTTTGTTCGTATCAAAATAATAGTTGGCAGCTTGATAAAAAGGTTTAGAGGTACCTTGCATGGCTGCATCAATACCAGCCATTATTTTAGCATCCACATCGGTGGTAATTTTAACCGGCACCAAGGTTTTGTCCCACATTAACTGCAGTTCGCAGCTGTTGGCCATCACCTGCTCAAAGCCAATGCTAAAGCTCTCTACAGGCTTATTTAAGGCTACAGGTTTTACCGTTACTCTCAATAAATCATCCGTTTCTTGGTAACCCATGGCTCCCCAAAGTTTGGTATTTTTGCTTAAAATAATGGTCCATTCATCTTTGCCAGGAATGCTGTACAAGGCATATTCACCCGCAGGAACCAATTTACCTTCCAACATCACATCATCGGCAAAAGTAAGCTTGCTCGGAGCGTTTGCACCTGTGCGCCATACCTGCCCAAAAGGAATGAGCGTTCCAAAAATTTTTCGGCCTTTCACATTTGGCCTAGAGTAGGTAAGCTTGATGCTGCTCAATCCAAAATCTTGTTGAACAGATTGCGTAGTACTTGCTGCTGGTAAGCGAAGTGTTTGTGACTTGGCTATGCCGGCCATGCTGATGAGGCCGATACAGATGATGATGATTTTTTTCATGCTGATGTTTTTTTACAAATATAGGGGCTAATTTCATTAAGGCGTCAGTAAAGTCTAATTTTTTGAATGTTAGCTTTTCTATACGCATCTCAATCGAGTAGGGTATAATGAGGTTTTAAATCATGTTTAATTTTTAGTTTGGTGGTACTTTTTAGGATAGAGTATTGCAGTCCAAATTCAGTTTCCTTGTTAACTTCCGCCGATTAAGAGTTTTGGCTCGTTGAAGTCATTTAAATCTATTAAAAACCAATTTTAATGGTCAAAATTTGGCAATTTTTTCTTTAAATAATTTACCCAAACAGCATATCCATTTTCATTTAAGTGTGTGCCATCGGTGGTGTAATCTTTTTTCATAAGGCCCTCTCCATCGGTAAATAAGACTTGAATATTAATCAGGATGTAGGTTTTATGGCCTGATTTTTCTTTCAGAAGCAAATTAGTTTGCTGAATTTTTTCTTTTATAGCACGGGTTGCACTGGGCAATACGGTTTGTACAAACAATTTGGTGTTTGGTGACGCTCTACGAATGTTTTTAGCAATAGCAATTATATTTCCGGCAACATACTCTGGCGTAGTAGAGTCGTTGAAGATATCATTTATCCCAATAAGTAAAAAAATGGCTTTTGACTTCACATAGGTTATCTCATCGAGTCTCTTTAAAACTCCCTCACTTACATCTCCTGAAATGCCCCGATTTTTTACACTATTACTCCAGCCCAAGCGCTTACCCCAGTCGCCGCCCTGCTCGGTAATGCTGTTGCCCAAGAAAACGATATCCCCCATGGTTAAAGAATTTTTTTTAAACTCTTTTATTTTTTCATGGTAATGCGTTTTTGTCCATGCGGAGTGATGGCTAATAGATAAGGTATCAGGTGGATAAAGGCTTTCCGGAAGAGATTGAGCGGTAGCAAAACAAAAGAAGCTCATGAATATATAGGTTAGAAGGAATAGTCTCATTGCTATATTTTAGATTTAAATAGTTTTTGGTTAGGAATTTGATAGCGCATTTCTGCTAACTAATGATAACCTCAACAAAACTCCTTTGAGCATATCCCTTAAATTTAGCATTTTAGCCCGCATGACGTTTATACAATGTTTTGGTATGTTATTTTTGTATTTTTTCAAATCCCTTGTATCTCACCCAATCAAAATCAACATAATCTTTTGAGTTTATTCCACTACTCGTAGTATAAATTCCTAAATAAGCTCCTGTGTATTTTTTACTCAAAATATGATTGGATTTAGTTTTCTCAAAGAGGTTGAACTCAGTTCCATCTAAAGAGTAGTAAAATGAATATCCGTAGTTTTCTGATTTAACATTAAATGTTATTTCTCCAGTGTAGTTAGGAATCGCTTGTTTTTTCAGGATAATAGGTTCAGCATTTGGTTCAGCTAGTTTTAATTGAAGCTTGAATCCCTTATCTTCTTTAATTACAGTAAGCGTAAAATAGTTATCGTCTTTTTGAAAGAGACTTATACCTGCTTCGGAATTATTGGACTTGGGCTTGAAACTCATTTTTGCACGAAACTCAAAATCAGTTTCAGTTTGCCTAAAACCAATTAAGCTTGCTCTACCACGTTCCTGGATAGTATTTGGATTCGTATACAATCTTAAATGGTCTTTTCTAGCACTTAAAGAGAAAGTATTTGGTAAAGGAACCCTTCTAAAGTTCCAATCAAGTTTTAAATTACTGCTGTCAAAATTGTCAATAAAGGATAAATTTCTTTTTTGTGTAGTACCTTTAAAAGGAACAGGATTGGAGCGTTCTACTTTCCCGGTTTGTGGTGCAACAACTGGCCATTCGTATTTTTTTTCTTTCCACCAAAAGGGCTCTCTTTCCCATTGCATTGGAATTAGATGTGTTTCGCGTCCCATATTGGAACCTCTATCTTCCTCCCCTCTAATTCCTAAGGCAACCATATACCATCGTCCGTCATTAAGTTCTATTAAATCGGCATGACCTGTACTATGAACCCAATTATCGTATGAAAGTTGTCTAGTTGACAAGATAGGGTTTCTATCGTTTGGTATATATGGGCCTTTTATTGAGTCGCTTACAGCGATCATTACAGCATGGTTAAAACTTGTGCCCCCTTCAGCTACCATTAAATAGTAACGATTATCTCTTTTATACAGGTGAGGGCCCTCTACCCATACTCCGCCACAAGCGCCTCTCCATAAATAATGTCTTTCTCCAATTAATTTCCAGTTTTCAGCATCAATTTGTTGTAACCAAATTTCTCCTTCTCCTTCAAAGTTTGGATTTTCGGGTGAATGCGTTCCTACATACCAAACTGTACCATCGTTATCAAAAAATATGTCTGGGTCTATTCCAGGAGCACCTTCCAATACATGAGGTTCTGACCAAGGACCTTCTGGGTTCTTAGCCGTTAGAATGAAGTTTACAAAATCAGTAGTTTTTTTCTCCTCATTATAATAGACGTTTGTAGTTATGATGTAAAACGTACCCTTATTGTATCTTATCGTTGGTGCGTGAATACCGCCATCAGATTGTACATCAACTAGATTCACTTCATCAGCGCATTGTTCGGCTCTATGTAGTCCGTAACCAATTAATTCCCAATTTATAAGGTCTTTACTTTTATGAATTGGCAAACCCGGAAAATATTCGAAAGAAGAATTTACTACATAAAATGTATCACCAACTTTACAAATTGACGGGTCAGGATATCCGCCAGGAATAATTGGATTTATAAAGGAATTTTGTTGAGACAGATTTTGACTCTTTATTTCCGGACTAAATATTGTTGTTAAACAAATAACGGCTAATAACGTTATCAATTTTTCTTTCATATCATAAATATATTTAATCTACCACAAGTAGTATATATCCTAAATTGAGCTAATAATTTATTGACCAAACAGAGGCAATATAGAGAGATATACACAGTTAATCAACCTAAACTAATAAATTCCACAGAGCCTTTCCAGAATCACATTTTAAACTTAAATTAGAGGCTCAATTATACACACATGAAAATTACAAAAACCAACCTAATCTGCCTGTTACTGCTTCTAACAAGTTCGGCATTTGCCCAATTGCCTGCTTTAGAGCGTATAGAACCCGCCAATTGGTGGGTAGGTATGAAAAACAACAAGCTCCAGCTCATTGTACACGGCAACCAAATAGCCAACCGCAATGTAAGTATTAACTACCCTGGAGTAACCCTGCTAAAAACAAATAAAGTAGAAAATCCCAATTACCTCTTCCTCGATGTAGAAATTTCTGCAAGCACCCAGCCAGGAATTTTCCCTATACGGTTCGAGAAAAAAGGATCCAAGGCTATTGTGTCCAATTACGAGTTGAAAGCCCGTAATGTGAAGCAAGTAAAAGCACAAGGTGTAACTACCAAAGATTTGGTATACCTCATTATGCCCGATCGTTTTGCCAATGGCGATAATACAAACGATATTGTAAAAGGCATGACCGAAACGACACTGAATAGAGATTCTATGTATTTGCGTCATGGCGGCGATATTCAAGGCATTATCAATAACTTAGATTATTTGCAAGATCTAGGCGTAACCGCCCTGTGGATTAACCCATTGCTAACCAACGATCAGCCAAAAACTTCGTATCACGGTTATGCCAACACCGAAAATTACCGAATAGACCCCCGTTACGGTACCAACGAGCTCTATAAAAAATTAATAGACGAATTGCACAGACGAGGCATGAAAATGGTGAAAGATTTGGTGCACAACCACGTAGGTAGTAACCACTGGACAGTTCTAGACCTTCCGGCAAAAGATTGGTTAAACCAATGGCCAACCTTTACCCGCACGACCTACCGCGAACAAACGCATTTCGATCCCTATGCTTCTGCAGCAGATAAAAAACAAATGGTAAATGGCTGGTTCGATTTCCATATGCCCGATCCCAATCAGCAAAACCCATACGTGCGCAATTACATTACCCAAAGTCACATTTGGTGGGTAGAATATGCCGGAGTAGATGCCTTCCGCCTAGACACCTACGCTTACAACGATTTAGATTACATGGTAGAATGGGCAAAAGACATTAAAGCAGAATATCCGAACCTAAACTCTTTTGGCGAAACTTGGGTGCAAGGAGTACCGAGCCAAAGCTATTTTACTGAAGGTAATGTAGTTAACCAAGGATTTGATAGCGGCCTCGATGGGGTAACTGATTTCCAAGCCTTGTGGGGAATAAATGAAGCCCTTAACGGAAAATTCGGATGGACAGACGGCGTTGTTCGCCTATACAACACTCTTACTTACGATTACCAATACAAAGACGCCACCAAAAATGTAGTTTTCTTAGATAATCACGATTTAAACCGTTTTTACTCTGTAGTAAACGAAGATTTTTCGAAATACAAATCAGGTATCGCCTGGGTGCTAACCACCCGAGGTATCCCACAGTTTTATTATGGAAATGAAATATTGATGACTGGTACCACTACACCCGATGGCAAAGTACGCCTAGACTTTAAAGGCGGCTGGCCAGAAGACAAGGTGAATAAATTTACTGCCGCCGGCCGTACCGAAAAAGAAAACGAAGCTTTTAATTACGTACGCAAATTGGCCACCTACCGCAAAAACAACGAAGTGTTGCAAACCGGTAAAATGATGCAATTTGTGCCTCAAGATGGTGTATACGTATATTTCCGATACAATGCCGATAAAACCGTGATGATGCTGATGAACGGCGAAGAAAAAGAAGTAGCCGTTTCAACGGCCCGTTTTGCAGAACGTACCAGCGGTTTTACACAAGCAGTGAATGTGGCTACCGATGAGGTACTAGCGGATATGAGCCAAATCAAAATACCAGCAAAAACAACCTTAGTATTGGAGCTAAAAAAATAATATGGCCACCATTACAGCTTGTATTTTTGATTTAGATGGTGTACTAGTAGATACCGCTATTTACCACTATAAAGCTTGGAAACGTTTGGCCAATCAGCTCGGCTTCGATTTTACCGAAGAAGAGAATGAAAAGCTGAAAGGTGTAAGCCGAGTGCGTTCCTTAGAATTAATTTTAGAATGGGGAGGGGTTTCTAAATCCGCAGAAGAACAAAAACAATTGGCCGATTTAAAAAACTCGTGGTACGTAGAAATGATTCAAGAGATGCAGCCCGACGAAATTCTGCCCGGTGCCAAAGAGTTTTTAGAAGCAGCCCGAGCAGCTGGCTTAAAAACTGCTTTAGGTTCTGCCAGTAAAAATTCTGAAACCATTTTGCAGAAAGTAGGGCTTACCCACTTATTCGATGTACTAATTGATGGTAATAAAGTAACAGCCTCAAAGCCCAATCCGGAAGTGTTTTTAAAAGGAGCCGAAGCCCTAGGCATAGCCCCAGAAAACTGCTTAGTATTTGAAGATGCCTTAGCCGGAGTACAAGCAGCCTTAGCTGGTGGAATGAAAGTAATAGGCATCGGCACCGCACAAAATTTGCCCAGCGCAAACATCGTGGTGGCCGGCTTACACGAAGTAAGTATTGAATTAGTACAAACAGTATAAGACATAACAAGCCATTGGGCTTGCAGCATAGCGCATGAAGAAGTATATCAAAATCGACGAGTGGAATATTATTGAAGAAGGATTCGATCCGCACTTAAACAAAATTTCGGAAAGTATTTTCAGTTTGGGCAATGGCCGCATGGGCCAACGTGCCAATTTCGAGGAAACCTACTCAGGCGAAACCTTGCCTGGAAATTATGTGGCCGGAGTTTATTATCCCGATAAAACTCGTGTGGGTTGGTGGAAAAATGGCTATCCGGAATCCTTCGCAAAAGTGTTAAATGCTGCCAATTGGATCGGAATTGAGATTAAAATTGATTACGAAACCCTCGATTTAGACAACTGCAAAGTCACCGATTTTAAACGAGTGCTGAACATGAGGGAAGGCTACTTGGAGCGTTCGTTTACAGCAGAATTAAAAAGTGGTAAAAAACTAAAAGTAAAAGCCACCCGTTTTTGCAGCATTGTAGATGATGAAGCCGGAGCCATTCGTTACAGCATAACCCCACTAAACTTCGATTCGGCAGTAATTATTACTCCATTTATAGATGGTGATGTGAAAAACCAAGACGCCAACTACGACGAGAAATTTTGGGATGAAGTGCACAAGGAAACCCATCACGGTAGTGCATACTTAAATCTACGAACCAAAAAAACTGGTTTTCACGTGTGTACCGGAATGAAATTTGCTATTCAGCAAGATGGCAAAGCTGTAGAATTCTCATCGGCACCTGTAGAACGTGAAAAATACGTGGCCAACAAAGTAACCTTATCGGTAAAAGAAAAGCAAGAAACCGTTATTTACAAGTATGCCGCAAACTTATCGTCAGAAAACCACGATAAAGAACTATTGGTACACGAAACCAAAAAAGTAATTGAGCAGATTTACCAAAAAGGCTTTTCCCTCATGCTTAAAGAACAAGCACAAGCCTGGGCTGCCAAATGGGTAGAAAGCGATATTGTAATTGAAGGCGATGCCTCGGCACAACAAGGTATTCGTTTCAACATCTTCCAATTAAATCAAACCTATACCGGCGAAGATGCCCGTTTAAATATTGGTCCGAAAGGCTTTACCGGCGAAAAATATGGCGGTTCTACCTATTGGGATACCGAGGCCTATTGTGTGCCTTTCTACTTAGCAACCGCCGATGAGCAAGTGACTAAAAACTTGTTGATTTACCGGTACAAACAATTGGATAAAGCCATTGAGAACGCCAAAAAACTAGGCTTTAAAAACGGTGCAGCCCTATACCCCATGGTAACTATGAATGGCGAAGAATGCCATAACGAATGGGAAATTACCTTCGAAGAGATTCATCGTAACGGCGCCATTGCTTTTGCTATTTACAATTACATCCGCTATACCGGAGATGCGAAATATCTTAATGAATATGGTTTAGAAGTTTTGGTAGCCATTGCCCGTTTCTGGGCACAACGTGTAAATTGGAGTAAAGACAAGTCGCAGTACGTCATGCTTGGCGTAACCGGCCCCAACGAATACGAAAATAACGTAAATAACAACTGGTATACCAGCACCATAGCAACCTGGTGCATGGAATATGCGCTAGAAGCATTAGCCACGGTAAAAGCCAGCGACGCTGCAAAATTTGCTGCAATTGTGAAGAAAATTCGCTTTAAAGAAGCCGATGAATCGGAGCAATGGCAACACATTATAGACCATATGTACTACCCGGTTGATGAAAAATTGGATGTGTTTTTACAACAAGATGGATACTTAGACAAAGAACTTATTTTGGTAAAAGATTTGCCGGCAGAAGATCGTCCGCTAAACCAGAAATGGAGCTGGGATCGTATTTTACGTTCTTGCTACATTAAACAAGCCGATGTATTGCAAGGTTTATATTTCTTAGAGCACCGCTACGATTTAGAAACTATCCGACGCAATTTTGATTTCTACGAACCACTTACCGTACACGAAAGTTCCTTATCGCCTTGTGTGCATGCTATTTTGGCCGCCAAATTGGGCGACGAGGCTCGTGCCTACGAATTTTACTTGCGTACCGCTCGATTAGATTTAGACGATTACAACAACGATACCGAAGACGGTTGCCATACCACCTCCATGGCGGGTACCTGGATGAGCGTAGTAGAAGGTTTCGGTGGTATGCGTGTGCGTGATAATCAATTGCAATTTCACCCATTTTTGCCTGGTAAATGGGTATCATTCTCTTTTAAAGTAGGATTTAGAGGCTCTTTACTCAATGTAAAAGTGAGCAAAGAAGGCGTACAAATTATCAATCAGTCTGATAAAGCGCTTTCGGTAAACATATTTGATAAAGCTTACGACCTAACGGGCAACGCCCAATTGAATGTAGAACATGCCCTTGCAAACTAAAATAGCTGTTGTTGCCGGGGCCTCTCGGGGCATAGGCAAAGCCATTGCCACACAGCTGGCTGCGGCAGGCGCTCAGGTTATTTTACTAGCCAGAAATCAAAGCGACTTAAACAAAGTGGTAGCCGAAATTACGCAGGAGGGTGGTTTATCTGCCGCTTTTGTATTAGATATTAGCGACGAACAAGCCGTAAAATCGGTTTTTCAACAACTTATTCAGCAGTACAAACGCATCGATATTTTGGTGAACAATGCAGGTATTGGCCAATTTCAACCCGTGGCCGAAACCTCCGCTAGTTTTTGGGATGAGGTGATGAATACCAACGTAAAAGGAACTTTTTTGTGCAGCAAAGAAGCGGTTATTCAAATGCAAAAACAAGGGAGTGGCCACATTGTAAGCATTGCTTCCGATGTGGCCAAACGCACCTTTGTCAATGGCGCTTTATATTGTTCTAGTAAATATGCCCAAGATGCTTTTTCATCCGCTTTGCGAAAAGAAGTACGAAAAGACGGCATTAAAGTAAGCGTAGTATATCCCGGTTTGGTAGATACCTATTTTAATAATAGTGAACCCGGAAACCCAGAAAATGCCACGCATTTAAAACCGGAAGATATTGCTGCTTCAGTACTCCACATCCTAACAGCACCCAAACATGTAGTTATAGATGAATTGATGATTCATCCCATTTCACAAGATTATTAGTTTATAAAATGAAAAAACGCATCCTATTTCTAGCTCTTTTAGCTTTTAGTTTTGCCGCTAAAGCACAAGTAAACGAACCGGTAAGCAACCATAAATTGGTAATCTATCAACTATTGCCCCGATATTTTGGCAATACCAACGCCACCAATAAACTATACGGTTCTAAGCAAGAAAATGGCGTAGGTAAATTCAACGATATTACGCCTAAGGCCTTGCAAGAACTCAAAAAACTAGGCATTAACTACGTGTGGTATACCGGAGTGGTAGAACACGCTACCATGACCGATTATTCGGCCTACGGTATCAAGCAAGACGACTCCGATATTGTGAAAGGTAAAGCCGGTTCGCCTTATGCCATAAAAGATTATTACGATGTCGATCCCGATTTAGCGGTAGACGTAAAAAATCGGATGGAGGAATACCAAAACCTAATCAATCGTACCCATTCCGAAGGCTTAAAAATGATTATGGATTTTATCCCCAATCACGTAGCCCGTACCTACCAATCGGATGCCAAACCCGATGGAGTGATAGATTTTGGTGCCCAAGACGATAAAACAAAGGCCTACAGTCCGCAGAATGATTATTATTACATCCCCGGGAAAACCTTTGTAGTACCAGCTGGAACAGAAGCCGGAGGTCCGCTATTTAGCCATCCGCTAAAAGATGGAAAATTCGACGAAAACCCTCCTAAAGTAACCGGTAACAATGTGTTTTCAGAAAAACCAAGCATCGACGATTGGTACGAAACCATGAAATTGAATTATGGCTACGATTTGCAAAACGGCAAAAATTATTTAGATCCTATGCCACCCGTATGGACCAAAATGAGAGATATTTTGGTGTTTTGGGCCAAAAAAGGAGTAGATGGTTTCCGCTGCGATGTGGCTGAGTTTGTACCTGTAGAATTTTGGCATTGGGTCATTCCGGAAGTGCGCAAGATTAACCCAAACATGGTGTTTATTGCCGAAGCCTACGATCCTAGCAAATACGCAAATTATGTAAGCTATGGTGGTTTCGATTACATGTACGATAAAGTAGGCTTGTATGATGTATTAAAGCGTTTAATTAAAAACGAGCCCAATGCTACCGTAGCCGATATTCGCAGGGTTGTACAATCGCAAGAGGGTGGACTATCAAACCACATGTTACGTTTCTTGGAAAACCACGATGAAGAACGCCTAGCCTCTAAAGGTTTTGCGCAACAACCAGAGTTTGCCAAAGCAGCTATGGTAGTTTCCGCAACCTTAGGTAGTGGTCCGGTAATGATTTACTCGGGCCAAGAAGTAGGAGAGCAGGGTGCCGGTATAGAAGGCTTTGGTGGCAATGATAACCGAAGTACCATTTTCGATTATTGGGGCCAACCACAACACCAACAATGGCTAAACGGTGGTAAATTTGATGGAGGTGGTTTAACACCTGCGCAAAAAAGTTTAAGAACCTTCTATCAGCAGCTATTAACGTTGGTTCAATCGAACAAAGCCATACAATCGGGTAAATTAACAGATGTATCTGCAGAACTAGGTTTAGGCAATACCGCAATGGCTTATATACGCTCTACCGATACCGAACGTGTTTTGGTATTAGCCAATTTTAATCGGGCCGACATGGTGAACATCTCAGCAAAAATGCTTCAGACGGTTACCAAAAAAGCCAAGCTGAAAAATCTACTTACAGCTAAACCACAAGGGGCTTCGGTAAAACTTTTGCCCAACCAAGCCTCTATTCTCAGTTTTTAACGTAAATTTAAAAAGCCTTTATACTAACCATATGATTTATAAACCTTAATACTTTATTATGACTGCATTGCAAAAACCAAAATTATCTTTTTGGCAAATTTGGAACATGAGTTTCGGATTTTTAGGTATCCAATTCGGATTTGCCTTACAAGGTGGATTCATGTCTCGTATTTTTCAAACCCTAGGCGCTAGCCAAGATAGTATTCCTGCACTTTGGATTGCAGCACCCTTAACCGGTTTGCTCGTACAACCTATTATTGGTTACATGAGCGATAGAACGTGGAGCCCAACATGGGGGAGACGTAAGCCCTTCTTTTTTATTGGAGCCATACTAAGCACCATCGTTTTATTTTTCATGCCACATTCACCCGTGTTGTGGGTAGCAGCAGGTTGTCTTTGGATATTAGATGCCTCCATAAATATAACCATGGAGCCATTTAGAGCCTTAGTGGCCGATAAATTGCCAGATTCTCAGCGCTCTTATGGTTTTGTAATGCAAACACTAATTATTGGTATTGGTACCTGGGTAGCCAGTAATTTACCTTGGTTGGTAACCCAAATGGGCGTGTCTAATGAAGCACAACCTGGTGTAATTCCACTTTCTGTAAAAATAGCTTTTGCCATTGGTGCTGCAGTATTTTTAGCCTCAGTTTTATATACCATTTTCACCACAACAGAATATCCTCCCGAAGATTTAGATGCATTTAAAAAAGAAAACGAAGCCAATAAGGGATTTTTTAAAGGATTCAATGAAATTATCTCAAGTATTGGTGCAATGCCAAAAACCATGAAATTATTAGGCATTATCCAATTTTTTAGTTGGTTTGCCTTTTTTGCCATGTGGAGTTTAGCTACACCAGCCTTAACAACACACGTTTTTCACGCACCAGCCCCTGTAGAATCTACATTTAATATGGCAGATGAAAATTCAAAAGCCTTATTTATGGTTGCTAGTAAGGAATACAACGATGCAGCAGATTTAGTAGGATCTTATATGGGCATGTACGGATTATCCTCTATGGCTTTTGCCCTCTTATTAACACTTTACGCCGCTAAACGCAGTATCAATAGAAAGTATATACACATGCTTAGTTTAATTGCAGGTGGTCTTGGTTTTATTTCCATGTACTATATTCAAGAGCCCTCACAATTAATGTATTCCTTTATTTTGATAGGCATTTCTTGGGGAAGTATCCTCTCCATGCCATATGCCATGTTGTCTAGCGCTATAAATCCCAATAAAATGGGTATTTACATGGGCATTTTCAATATGTTTATTGTAATCCCTCAAATTATTGCAGCAACAGGTGGCTTAAACTATTTATATCGTATTATTTTTGGAATCGATATAATTAACGCCATGCTATTAGCCGGCTCCTCTTTAATAGTGGCCGGATTGGCTAATTTTTTAATCACCGATAAAAACGTAATTACACAAACCGAATCCTAGTAATTTTAAAACACATACCATGAAAAAAGGAATTCTTTACATCAGTATCTTACTAAGCGTATTCATCTCAGCATGCAGCAATTCTACAAGCCCTACACTACAAAGTTATTTTGCACCCATAGATAGCGGTGTGCAAAGTGCAGGCGTAAAAATGGTAGAAATTAATACTCCCGCCGGAAAGTTTAAAGTATGGACCAAGCGTATTGGCAATAACCCCCGAATTAAGGTCTTACTCTTACATGGTGGCCCCGCTATGACCCACGAATACAATGAGTGTTTCGAAAGTTTTTTTCCGCAGCAAGGATTTGAGTTGATAGAATACGATCAATTAGGATCCTATTATAGCGACCAGCCAAAAGACAGCGTATTGTGGACCATCCCACGTTTTGTAGACGAAGTAGAGCAAGTGCGTTTGGCCCTAAACCTAACTAAAGATAATTTTTACGTATTGGGCAATTCTTGGGGCGGTATATTAGCCATGGAATATGCCTTAAAATATCAACAAAATTTAAAAGGATTAATCATTTCTAACATGGTTTCTAGCGCCCCCGAATATGGCAAATACGCCGAGGAGGTTTTGGGTAAACAAATGAAGCCTGAAGTACTAGCAGAGTTAAAAGCAATTGAAGCCAAAAAAGATTTTGCCAACCCACGCTATATGGAATTGCTAATTCCTAATTTTTACAAAAAACACATTTGCCGCTTAGCCGAATGGCCAGATGCACTTAACCGTTCCTTTAAACACGCCAATAGCGACATTTATGTCCGCATGCAAGGCCCTAGCGAATTTGGAATAAGTGGCCTACTAGCCAATTGGGACATTACCAACAGATTGCCCGAAATTACCGTACCAACCCTTATGATTGGTGCAAAACACGATACCATGGACCCTAAAGCCATGGAAAAACAAAGTAAATTGGTGCAAAATGGAGCCTATTTACATTGTCCCAACGGTAGCCACTTGGCCATGTGGGACGATCAGCAAGTATATATGAAGGGCGTAATTAACTTTATTAAACAAGTTGACGAAGGAAATTTTAATAAGAAATAAAACATATGAAATTTAATGTACTTGTCTATACCTTTTTTATTGGTCTATTGCTTACGGGTTCAGCTTGTAAAAAAAGCCCTTCGGGCGCTGGAGGTGAACCCACTCCAGTTACACCTGTGCCAACCACTGATGTAGGCTTATTAACCGTAAGCCCCGCTTTTCCGGTAGATAATGCTCCAGTAACCTTAACTTTCGATGCCAGCAAAGGCAATGCAGCCTTAACTGGTTTTGCAGGTGAAGTGTACATGCACATTGGCGTACTTACCGATCAGAGTACTAGTCCAATCAATTGGAAATACGTCAAGGTAGCTTCATTTACAACTGCCGATGCTTCCGTAAAAATGAACGCAATAGGAGGAGGGAAGTACCAATATACCCTAACACCACGTACATTTTTTGGCGTGCCTGCCGGCGAAAAAATCTTACAAATTGCGGTACTGTTTAGAAGTGCCGATGGAACTGTTGTAGGTAGAAATACCGATGGAAGCGATATTTTTACCCCTATTTACGAATCGGCTCCTTTGCAGGTGAAATTTGCATCACCCGAATTTGAACCTATGTTTGTGCCTAAGGCAGTTTTGGGCGTAATAACTGTAGGCGGTACATTACAAGTGAAAGCACTCTCTAGCCGAAGCGCAAACCTAACGCTTAGTTTAAATGGAGTATCTTTTGCTACAGCCACCGCAGCTACGAGTGTAACGGGTACAGCAACTATCACCGCCAATGGCATACAACAAATTAAAATTTCAGCCGTAGAAAGTGGAATAACCGTAGAGCGAACCTTCGAGTTTATAATAAATGGAATCCCAACTATAGAAGCTTTACCTGCCGCAGCCACAAAAGATGGCGTAAATATCATCAATAACGGTACCTCGGCTATTTTTAATTTTACTGCTCCTGGTAAGGGTTCGGTGTATCTTATTGGCGATTTTAACAATTGGACACTCAGCAATAGCTATGCCCTTAAACGTACCCCCGATGGCATCCGTTGGTGGATACAAATAGATAACCTAAGCCCACAAACCGAATATGCCTACCAGTATTTTGTAGATGGCAATTTGCGTATTCCAGATCCCTATACCGAGAAAATATTAGATCCAGCGAATGATAGCTATATAACCGCATCGGTCTATCCGAATTTAAAAGCCTACCCTGCTGGTAAAACTAGCGGATTGGTTTCTACCTTTATCCCTAGCCCAACAGCTTACTCTTGGCAAATCAATAATTTCAGCAGGCCAGCTAAAACCGATTTGGTAATTTACGAAATGCACATCCGCGATTTTGTAAGCGAACACAGTTATGCCGCTGCAGTAGCTAAATTAACGTACTTAAAAAACTTGGGTATCAATGCCATCGAACTAATGCCCGTAAACGAGTTTGAAGGCAATAGCAGTTGGGGTTACAATACGTCCTTCTATTTTGCTGCCGATAAATATTATGGCACCAAGCAAGCCCTCCAAAACTTTATAGACGAATGCCATAAAAAAGGCATCGCCGTAATTATAGATATGGTGCTCAACCATTCTTTTGGCCAATCGCCTATGGTTCAATTGTATTGGGATTCTGCCAATAACCGCCCTGCAGCAAACAACCCTTGGTTTAACATACAAGATAAACACCCCTACGGTGTAGGCTATGATTTTAACCACAGCAGTGCCGATACCAAGTATTTTTCGAAAAATGTGATGAAATTTTGGTTAGAGGAATATAAGGTAGACGGTTTCCGTTTCGATTTATCTAAAGGCTTTACACAAAACTTCACTAACGATGTAAATGCCTGGGGCCAATACGATGCCTCAAGGATAGCCATATGGAAAGAGTACAATACTCACATCAAATCGGTAGATCCGAATACATATGTGATTTTAGAGCACTTTGCTGCCGATAATGAGGAGAAAGAATTGGCAGCCGATGGCATGATGCTTTGGAACAATGTTACCGGGCCTTTTAAAGAAGCAAGTATGGGTTATTTAGCCAATTCTAATTTCGGCCGAATTTTATACGATCAGCACAGCGGGTTCACTACTAGCCAACAAGATAAATTAATAGGCTACATGGAAAGCCACGATGAAGAACGAGCCATGTATAAAAACCTAAACTTTGGCAACCAAACAGGTACCTACAACATAAAAAATGATTTAAATACCTCTTTAGCCCGTCAAGAAATGACTATGGCCTTTATGCTTTGCGCTCCCGGACCTAAAATGATTTGGCAATTTGGCGAATTGGGCTACGATATAAGTATTGACCAAAATGGCCGATTGGGAGAAAAACCCGTATTGTGGAATTATTATAACGAAGCACCAAGAAAAGCCCTCTATGATGCCTTGGCTAAAATTATCAAATTACGCATAGCACAACCGGTATTTCAAACTACTAATTTTAACAGCAGTTTTGCTGCTGCCGATGGCATAAAATACCTCCGCCTTTCTGGTAGTGGTGGGGCAAATGTGGTAGTCGTAGGTAATTTTAATGTAACCCCTCAAACGGCAAACATTTCTTTTCCGACTAATGGTACTTGGTACGATTTTATGAACCCAGGCCAAACAGAAACCATATCGGGTAATTACAGTAAAATTCTTGCCCCAGGCGAATACCATATTTACACTAGCATAAACTATAACTAATACATATTCTATAAATAAGTAAAGCCTTTCCTCGAATAGGGGAAAGGCTTTTTTTGTATAAGCAATACTTCCATTTCCCCAACAAAAACCAGAAAAAGCCAGGCCCGGAAGAACGGCGGGCCAGCGTAAAGGCCCGTGGGCAGAAGCATCGTTCTGCCTTGATTTTTGCTTCCTTTTGATCAAGCAAAAGGAAGAATACAAAAAAAAGAAAGTACCAAACCCTTCGACAAGCTCAGGATGAGAAAAAGAAAATAAAAAAGCCAGGCCCGTGGGCAGAAGCATCGTTCTGCCTTGATTTATTCACGAATTAATAATTTTTTAAAGGTGTTCATGAGCTCCCTTCAGTCGGTTTTTCCACCCTTGTTGATCAAGCAAAAAGGAAAATCATACACCCGAAAAAGAAAATTCCTCTTCCAACCTAGGAAACTCCACTACAAACAAAGAAATATATAGAAACAACTTAGAAACAAGCTCTTCCAATATAGGAATCTTCATATCCTATATAGGGGTTTACTAATCCAACAAAGGAAACTCCACTACCAATAAAGAAATCTTCCTATCTAACAAAGGTATATCCACTCACAAACAAGAAAACCCTAGAGTAAAAGCACAAAAAAACCGCCCCGAGAAATCGGGGCGGTTTTTTTAAGTTGTACATTCGTCCAAATTATGGAGTAATGGTATACGTATTTGCAACCGGATCTAACGTAATAGTATACGTACCCGCAGCAACTGCAAGGTTTACACCACCACTTGTTAAATTACCACCAGAACCGCCAAGGTTAGTACCCCAGTTGTGGTTTTTTCTAAACTTAAATTCACCAGAAGTTAAAACTACACCTGTAATGGTCCATTTTTTTGTGGTATTGTTAAATTTCATAACCGTATCGTCACTCCAGCCACCGGCTGTTGCACTGCCAATAATACCCCAAGAGTTTAATTCATAGGCAATGGTATTGGAGTTTAAATCTGCAGTAACTTGGAAGTTATCTCTGGTATACGGAGCACTAGTGGTAGGCCCAGTAATATCACCACCACCCATTACTAATGTACCAGCGCCACCGGCACCAACACCGTATGCAGGAATTGCCCAAGATTTGCCTTTCATTAATTTAAACATTGATCCAGAGGCATCGAATTGAATGGTGCCGATAAAAACACCATTTCCAGTTGCAGAAGTTAAACTATCTGCAGTAGCTGGGTTCCAACCTTGGTATGCACCTGGCATAATTAATTGCTCTATTAAAGCAAAGGGGGTAACCGTCATGGCTACCGTGTTAGAGTAAATAGGAGCAATGCTAGCCGCAACAGTAGATTTTACACGTACTTGTACGGTAGATGCCGACCCAGTAGGCAATGACATAGATAATAAAAGTGCATTAAAATCTAATACTGTAAAGGCTTTAGTTAGTGTACCAGCATTTAATACAAACTCTTTAGGAGAAGTAAAGCTAGCACTAGTAGACAATTGCAAGGTGTTGGTAGCCGCAGAACTAAAACCATAATCTGGTTTAGTTAAGCTTAAGGTTACCGCAGTATTTGCAATGTTTGGTTTGGTAAGTACTACCGAGGTAACAGAAGCACTCAACACAGCAGGAGTTCCGCTACCAACTACGGTAGGCGTTTCATCCTTCTTACATCCTAAAAGCGCTACGCTAAGGAAAGTAAGTACGAGTAATTTATTGACTATTGTTTTCATATAAATGTTGTTTAACCGGAGGATTTAAGCCCTCCGGTGTTTTACAATTAATAGTTAGGGTTTTGGGTTAAGTTCGGGTTAGATACCAAATCGTCAGACGGAATTGGGTATACATTTCTCCAGCTTTCTACTCCTTTACCAGCTTTTAAACCACCTTTAAATGGCCATAAGTACGAAGCATCAGTAAATTTACCGAAACGAATTAAATCCGTTCTGCGGTGACCTTCCCAATACAATTCACGTCCACGCTCATCTAAAATAAATGGTAAAGATAAATCAGCCTGAACAACTGCAGCAGCTACTGCACGCGTACGCAACACGTTGATGTATGAAGTTGCTGTAGCTAAGCTACCACCAGCTCCGCCACGTAAAACTGCTTCAGCATAAATTAAATACTGTTCACCTAAACGGAATAGTGGAAAATCGATGTCGGTGAAATCTACGTGTGTACCAGCTGTATTATCTGCTTTGATGTTTTTGAATTTAGTTACGGCATAGCCATCGGTAAAGGCACCAATGTCATTGATATCTAAATTTTGACCCGAAGTGTAGAACTGAGAACGTTGATCTAACGTTCCAGTAACATCAGGGAACAAGTTTGGCAAGTTTTTAGTTGCACGCATACCGCCCCAACCGCCACCAACACCAAACGTTGCTGCAGGCATACTGCCGCCAATTGCGGCGTGGGTTAAGAAGGTAGTACCACCCCAGTTTTGGGTTTTTAAACCATCGTAGTTGATGGTGAAGATAGCTTCGGTATTACCAATATGGTTATCTGCACGCATAATTTTGCGATAATCGGCCAAGAGGGTATACCCACCTTGGGTAATTACTTTGTTAGAATAAGTAACTGCTTCGGTGTATTTTGGCGTGCCGGTATATACGGCTGCATTTAAATACAATCTTGCCAATAAAGCCCACGCTGCTGCTTTATCTGCTCTACCGTATTCGTTGGTTTTTGGAGCAGGTAATAAGGCTTCAACAGCCAATAACTCAGATTGTATATAATTAAATAAATCTGCTTTAGTGGCTTGTTGCGGTAAAGCAGCACCTAATGCATCGGCATCGGTTACAAAAGCAGGGCGCCCAAATAAATCTAATAGCGACCAGTATTGGAAAGCTCTTATAAAACGGGCTTCTGCTCTGTATTTACGAATGTTATCCGCATCTGCACCACTAATGCCTCTTTCGGCTAATTTAGCGTCGCTAGATTGACGAATAAAATCGTTGGCTACCGTAATTTGGTAAAATGAACGGTAGTATAAACCTTTAATAAAAGGGTTATTGGCAGACCAGTTCATGCTGTGAAAGTCAGGTAAGCCTGCATCTCCCCAACCAATTACTACCTCTTCTGTAGGTAATTCTTGTGCTTTCCAAAACAAGCGTAAGTAATCCGAAAAACCCGGATCTATACCTTGTATATCTCCACTACCTGAACCTTGGTTACCCGTGGTAGCAAAGGCGCCATAAACCTTAGCAAAGGCTGTTTTGTAACCAGCAGCCGTGCTGTATACTTGCGCCGAAGTAATGTCGTTTGTTGGCGCTAAGTCTAATTTATTAGTACAAGCGGTTAAGCCAATGCTTAGGCCTAAGCTTACTAATGCTAATTTGAAATAATTCTTTTTCATATCTGTTTTTTTTCTGTAAGGATTAAAAATCAAGGTTCAAACCTAAAGACACAATACGCGGTCTTGGGTAGAAATTGTTGTCTATACCGCCACCAATTTCTGGATCTAAGCCTTTATATTTGGTAATGGTAAATACGTTCTGAACACTTGCATTTACACGTAAGCTAGCTGTATTACCTAATACCTTACCCACGTTGTAGCCAACATTTAGATTATCCATTTTTAAGAACGAAGCATTTTGTACGTAATAATCACTTTGTAATTGATTTACGCCACCAGTAATTCCGTTAAATTTGGTATCTAAGTAGTTTGCAGAAGCGTTACCTAAATAAGTAGCTAAGCTAGATATAGAAGTATAACGTCCATTGGCACTGTATACGTTGTTGTACATGTAGTTGCCAATACTAGCTCTTAATATAAAGCCTGCATTCCATTTTTTGCAGGTAAAGTTTGAGGTTAAGCCCAAAAATGCTTTCGGATCTGCACTTTTATATTGGTACAAATCTTTATCATTAATGGTTCCATCACCATTTCTATCTACAAATAAACCTTCAATAGGTTTGCCTGCAGCATTGTAAACTTGTTGGAATACGTAGAATGAACCTCTGTTGAAACCAACCGAGTTGATCATAATGGTATTACCTACACCACCAGAAATACCACCAAATTTATTACCAGGATAGTTAGGGTCTGGTGCAATGGTTAATTTAGTTATGGTGTTTTTGTTTACGGTAGCGTTTACACCTAAATCCCAAGTAAAGTTCGAGTTGCGAATTACTTGGCTGTTTAAGTTAATTTCTACCCCTTTGTTTTCCATATCACCCACGTTGGCTACCACTTGGTTAGAGAAGTTGGCACCTGCCGGTTGTGTAATTAAGTTTAACAAATCAGACGTTTTTTTATTGTAAACATCTACACTACCTGTAATACGGTTGGCAAATAAACCAAAGTCTAAACCGGCGTTAAAGGTTTCTGTTTGCTCCCATTTACGAGCACCATAGTAACCACCTGGAGCGTACATGTTGTAGAAAGTGTTACCAAATTGGTACATACTTTGGTTAGAGCTTAAGTTGTAGTACGATAAGTAATCGTAGTTACCAATACCTTCTTGCTGACCTGTGATTCCGTATCCTAAACGTAATTTCAAATCAGAGATTACTTTAGAGTTTTTCAAGAAAGATTCCTCGTTAATTTTCCAAGCAAAGGCTGCAGAAGGAAAAACCGCAAAACGATTTTCTGGAGCAAAACGAGATGAACCATCTCTACGTACCGAAGCAGTTAATAAGTAACGGCCTTTGAATGCATAGTTAACACGACCATACATGGATAACATTCTATTTTCAGGAATGTCGAAAGCAAAGTTCGGTGTGTTTACAACGGTACCATCAAAGGTATTATCGGTAAAGTTGTTGTTTTTAGTTTTAAATTGTTGGTAAGACCAACCCGCAACAACATCTAACTTACTTTCAATTGAAGGTAATTCTTTGCTGTATGCTAAATAGTACTCCATCAAAATATCGGTACGAGTTTGCTTGTATTGGTTGTTTACACCACCTTTACCGCTAAAGCGTTTGTAGCTCATAGCTGCATAGTCTGGAATAACTATGGTACCACTTCCTTCAGAAATATCGTAACCAATGTTGGCATGTGCACGTAAATCGGTTAAGAAAGGCATTTTTAGATCTAATTCTAAGTTACCAATACTACGTTTAGCGGTACCGTTATCTTGTCTTAAGTCTAATAAAGCCAATGGGTTTTTAGGAGCTAATGCCGCAAGACCAGTAGTTGCGTTTGTTGGATCTAACCATTCGTAGTAACCGCCAAATGCACCAACATAATTGGCTGGAGTGGCAAATACCGGTTTAGTTGGATCGAAAAATATAGCAGAACCGATAGCGCCTTGATCAGCAAATCTGCTTTTGTTCATAGATCCTTTAACGTTTAAGTTTACTTTTAACAAATCGTTAAAGAACGTAGGGCTGAAGTTTAAACCTACCGAGTTACGCTCCAATTTGCCAGTTTTTAAGGTTCCGTTTTGTTTTAAGAAACCATAAGAAACACGGTAAGGAATGTTTTTAAACGATCCAGAAATACCTAAATTATTATCGCTAGTTAAAGCAGTATTGTAAATCTCATTTTGCCAATCGGTAGTAGCAGAACCTAATAATGCTTTTTGAGCTGCATTACCGTAGGTGTTTACTACATCACGTAATTGACGGGCAGAAAGTACATCAACCGTGTTTATGTTTTCAGAAACACTAGATTGAGAGCTGAACGTGAAGCTAGGTTTGCCAGCACTTCCTTTTTTGGTGGTAATCATAATTACACCGTTAGAAGCTCTAGAACCGTAAATAGCTGTAGCCGAAGCATCTTTTAAGATGTTGAAGCTTTCGATATCGTTCGGGTTAATTAATGCCAAGGCATTTGCAGCACCAGCAACACCACTTTCTGACAACGGAACGTTATCAATAACAATTAATGGGTTGTTACTTGCGTTTAATGAAGCACCACCACGAATACGAATAGTACTACCAGAACCCGGTGCACCACCATTTGAAGTGATTTGAACACCAGCTACTTTACCAGCAATTAATTGCTCTGGTGTAGTTACTTGTCCTTTTACGAAATCTTTTGCAGTAACAGTAGTAATACTACCTGTTAAGTCAGATTTCTTTTGCGTACCGTAACCAATTACTACAATTTCGTTTAAGCTTTCAGCGCTAGGCTGTAATGAAAACTCTATGCGAACATCGCCTGTAACGTTTACGGTTTTTTCAGCAGAGGTATACCCAATAAAACTTACTGTAAGAGTTACAGTACCTTTATTAACTCCGTTGATTTTGAAATTACCATTAGCATCAGTTGAGGTGCTTGTTCCAGTACCTTTAATAGATACCGAAGCGCCTGGAAGTGTTTTTTTAGATTCATCCGTAACACGTCCGCTGATACTTCCGGTTTGTGCTGTTGCCAACAAGGTGGCGAACAGAAATAAGCCTAGAAGCCCAAGCTTCATGAAGTAAACTTTTTTCATGTAATTATAAATTAGTTAGTTATTTGGTTGTTTGGTGCAAAATTGGACATGCACTGCGGATAAAATTACACCTATTAATTAGAAATGCAAAAAATGTGAATATTTTTTTTTGATGTTGAAAAATAAATAAATTATTGGTTTGTCCAAAGCGCATTTTTTAATGGCATTGGGATTGTTTACAATTATTTAATATCTATTTAATACTAACCTAAACAATTAGATGTTTTTTTGTGGCAACTTTTAAAGTATTAACATCTATTATTCTAAATACTGCTCAATGCATTCTAAAACACCATTTGCCTTAAAAATAACGTTTTTGACTCGTACCATTACACTAGTTTGTTTAATGCTTTTAAGTTATAATCTTACTGCGGTAGCTTTTCAGGGCAACGGACGTATAGTAGGTAAGGTAGTGGATGAGAAAGGTGAAACTATAATTGGGGCATCAGTTAAAGTACAGGGCCAAACCGGCGGTGCTTCTACCAATATAGATGGTGCTTTTAATTTGAGTTTACCAGCGGGTACCTATACTTTAGATATATCTTACATTTCATACCAAACCAAACGCATTACCGGTGTGGTGGTAAAAGTTGGAGAAAGCACTTCCTTAAATATAGCTTTAACTCCAGCAACCAGCCAATTAAACGAGGTAGTTATTGTTTCTACTTATTCTAAATCAAATACCGAGGGTTTATTTGTAAAGCAAAAAAATGCCGTAAACTTTACCAACGGTATTTCTGCAGAACAAATTACCAAAACACCAGATGCCAACTTAGGCCAATCGTTAAAACGAATTACCGGTATTAGCACCTTTGATAATAAATATGTGGTAGTACGCGGTATATCGGAGCGTTACAATGTAGCTACTTTAGATGGTACCCCATTGCCAAGTACCGATTATACCCGTAGAAACTTTTCTTTTGAATTGATTCCATCTGACATGATTGAAAGTGTGGTGGTACATAAAACTGTTACTGCCGATTTACCCGTAGGCTTTGCCGGTGGTTTAATACAGGTAAATACGAAGGATATACCCAACCAAGATTTTTTAACCCTGAGTATAGGTTCGGGTATGAACGACCAAAGCACCGGAAAATCTTTTTTAAGCGGAAAACGTGGTAAATACGATGCCTTGGGTTTTGACGATGGTACCCGTAAAATGGTTGATGCACCCTTTCCATTGCGCAATAATAGAAAAGATGATGGTTCATACGTACAAGAAGATTACGATTTTGGCAAGAAGTTTACGAACAATTGGGGGCTTTATAGCTATGTAGCCAAACCCAATAGAAATTTTGCGCTTAATTTCGGTAAAAATTACGAAGCTAAAAAGAATGTAAACAACCGTTTTGGCTTTATTTTTGGGTTAAATTACCGCAATTCTGAAAGCATTAACTTCATAAAAACGGCTAGAGATGCCTTTAATATGGAAGAGAGTTTCAAGCCGGCTTTTAAAGATAGTATTGGTGGATCGGGTAAAACCTATAATTACAATACCACCTTGGGTAGCATGCTCAACATAGGTTTTAGAACACAAAAACATGCCTTGAGTAGCAAAAATAGTTTCAGCAGGGTATTTTCAAACGTACTTTCTGAATTGTATGGCTATGATAATGTTGAAGAAACAAGTATCATGAGCCCCAGTGATGCACCCGTTTTTAAACGTGTAAATACCGAACCCGATTTTTTAAGCTTACTCCAAAACAAGCTAAGTGGCGAACACCAGCTGTATGGAATGAAATTTACTTGGGAAGCGGGTAGAGTGGGTATCAACCGCCAACGAAAAGACATGTTGCGTTCGCAATTGTTTAATATAAACCAATTGTTTAACGAGAATTATGCATACTATTTACCCGCTAGTGGAACTGGTATTTACCCGGCCTCACGTGCCAATTTTAATACCAAACAGGTTGATTACAATTGGAATGTCAGTGCTTCCAGAACTTTTTTTAAAGAAAGTTCTTTTGCCAATACGGTAAAAGTAGGTTATATGGGTAGTAAAAAAGACCAACGAAGTGATTTTGTTACGGCCTATTTACGCAAAACTCGAAATGCAAGCTTACCTAGTTTTCATTTGTTTCCCCAATATGTAAATTTAGTAGATGTGCATCAAGCCGCCAATTTTGAACAAGGGGGTCTTCTATATGAAATTGACCCAATCGAAAATAACTATTATGGCGGTGAACTCGATTATGCTGCAGCTTATGCCATGGTAGATCAAAAATTGGGCAAATACGTGCGTTTGGTGGCCGGTTTGCGTGCAGAAAAACAAAATTTACGATTAATAAATAACACTACCTCTGCGGGTTTGGGTTTGCCTGGGGGATTGGGTCCTAATACTGAAATCGTAAAAACTCCATTTTACCAAGAGAAAGCTATTGATTTTTTACCATCGGCCAATTTAACGGTTTTACTCAGTGAAAAAATTAACTTCCGTTTGGCGTATTCCAAAGCCATGATACGTCCGGAATTTGCAGAGGCTTCTAGAGCCGTCAATTACAACAATGAATTGCAAGGTTTTGTGCAAGGTGGTTTGGTAACCAGTACAACCACCACCAGTTACGATGCAAAACTAGAGCTATTCCCTGGTTTTGGTGAAACCATATCGGTGGGTGCCTTTTATAAAGATTTACAAAAACCACTGGAATTGGTAAGGCAGGTGGATGATAACAATACTATTTATACCAACTTAAATGCACAATCTGCCAAAAGCTTTGGCTTAGAATTTGAATTCAGAAAGCGCTTGGGCTTTATTAACCCCAATGCAGAATGGTTAAATGCTATTGTATTATCGGGTAATGCCTCCATTTTACGCTCGGAAGTGGTGGGGCGAAGACAGCCAAAAGATAATGAAGGCCAGTTCTTAACTCCATTAACTATCCCTAATCCACAACCCGGTATAAATTATTTTAGCTATAATTATGTTGTTGAAAAGCAAAATAGACCATTATATGGTCAAACACCGCTCTTATACAATGCGGGTATTGAGTACAATGGTAAAATTTTTGGCGCTAGCTTGGTTCACAACTACTCGGGCCGTAAATTCTTTTTTTTAACTACAAATTTGTTAAATAACGAGTACGAGGCACCCTACCAACAAACCGATTTGCAGTTGAGTGCCAACCTCTTAAAAGAGAAAGCCAAGCTTAAAATCAACATGGCTAATTTATTTAATAGTGCTTCTTACTTTTATAACGGATTATATAGTTATAAACCTACTGAGGCTGGTACAACAGAAACTTTATTGCCTGGTTTTTCGGATGATTACGAAGTGGGAGATCAAATTACCTTTCGCAAATTAACCGGCCGCACCTTTAGTATCTCATTTTCTTATAAATTTTAATTCACGCACAAACAAACAAACTCATAAAAAAATCAAAAAATCAAAAAAAAACATGAAAAATCAATTAATTATGTTGGCAGCTTGCGCTTCATTAGCCATTACTGCTTGTAAAAAAGAGTCTAATTTAGACTTAAATGCAAATAAAAACACTGCAGCTGCAGACATTAGTATTACAGGTAAAACTCTAGTAATTATTACTGATGATATTACTACAAGTACTACTTGGACTGCCGGTAACGTATACCGTTTAGATGGCCAAATTGGTGTACGTAGCAATTCTACCTTAACCATTGAGGCAGGTACTGTAATTTATGGTAAGCAAGCAATTTCTCCTGAAGTTCCAGGTGCTCTAATTGTTGAACAAGGTTCTAAACTTATGGCTATTGGTACTGATACTAACCCTATTGTATTTACTTCTTATCGTAAAGTAGATAAGGATGTTGCTACAACTCCACAAGCTGGAGATTTTGGTGGTGTTGTTTTATTGGGTTATGCTCGTACTAACTTACCAGCAGCTACATCGGTTGAAGGAACTTCTGCAGCCGTAGCTGCTTGGGCTAAATTTGGCTTAGGTACAGATGATACTGACAATTCAGGTACCTTACAGTATGTACGTATTGAGTACGCTGGTTATGCTATTGAAGCCAACAAAGAAATTAATGGCTTAACCTGTGGTGGTGTTGGTTCTGGTACTACCTTAGATCACATTGAAGTGTATTATGGTAAAGATGATGCCTTCGAATTTTTTGGTGGTACTGTAAACGCTAGTTATTTATTGGCTTATGCACAAGAAGATGATGGTTTAGATTTTGATAACGGTTATACCGGTACCATTACCAATGCGGTTGTAGTTGCTGATGCAGCTGGAACTCATACCTTTGCTTCTTCAGGTTCTGCAGGTGATTCTAATGCTATTGAGTGTGATAACAACGCTGGTGGTACTACAACTCCTTTAACTACTAAACCCGTATTAAACTACATTACTATTGTGGGTACAAAAGTTAATTCTTCTTGGAACACAGTAAATCTTGGTGCATTGTTATACGGTGCTCGTTTCAGAAGAGCAACTAAATTTGATATGCAAAATTCAATAATTATTGGTTACCCTACTGCATTACGTGTAGAAGGATTAAGTGGTAGATATTTAGTAGGTCAAGATTCTACAATCACCAAAATGGTTGGAGGTGTATCAACACAGGTTATTGTACCAAAAAAAGTTAAAACTGGTTCAAAAACCGCAACTTTTTACAACAACTATGTACAGTCATTTGGTAGTTTAGTATCTTATGCAACCTCTACTAACGATGTTGCTGGTATTACACCACTTGCGGCTAACGTAAATGCTACTTATTTAGCTAGCAATTACAAATGCGTTGTAGACGAGCTTAACACTAGCAACTCAAACTACAACACTACATTAGCTAAAGGTGTTTTCGTACAACCTTTTGTAAACGCAACTGGCGCTGTAAACTTATCTTTACCTAAAGGTCTTAGTGCTGCAAGCGCTACTGTAGGTCACTTAGCTACAAATGCTGTTACTCGTTTAAAACCTACTTGGGGTAAAAACTGGACTGCAGGAGTTTACGGTTTCTAATCATAAAAACACGTTTGTTTGTTCTAAAACATCGGTCAACACTATTGTTGACCGATGTTTTTATTTTCAATTCTAAAATAAAATAACATGATAAAAGGTAAATTAAGCAATAAAATAGTTCTTACCACCTTGGTAGTTTCACTAGTTAGTGTAGTGGTATCTTGCCAAAAAGAAAAGGTAAAGCCAGTAGATATGCTCAGCGGCACTACTGTAAATACGCTATATGTTAAAGGCTATAGTTTAGATGAGCCAGTATATGTAAAAGTGGGTAGCCAAAACATTGAAATTGCCAAGTGCGAAGCAAAACAATCGCTGGATAAATCTTCTGATGTAAATGCCGTTAGAATTCCTTTTGCTCCAGGAGAAAGCCAGGTAGATGTGAAATTTTGTAATGCAGCTGGTACTGTTTTAAATACCTATGTTTTTAGCAATACCAGTACCGGTGTGTTAACATTTTTAAATGCAGATAGTTTATACCTAAACCCAACTATACCACAACCTACTGCCGATAAAATGGGTATTATGTTGCAGTATGCTTCATCAGAATTGCCAAATTTTGAAGAAGACGTAGACATTGCCTTGTATTATGTTAGTAAAGCGGGTGTAGTTTCTAATATCTTGTACAAAAAAATTACCAATGTATCTAAGTATGCGTTTTCTACTATGGAGGAGTTAGATAGGCCTTTAGCCACCAAATATGCTCCTATGTATGCGCTTGTGGTGCATAGAGCCGGTACAAACAATGCCTTACCCTTAATTGAATTTGGTGCAATCAGTTCTAAATATGTATTTAATTTTTCTCCAAATATCACACGTATATACTCCATTACCGATTCTTTTTCGGATATGCAATATGCGGTAACTCAAATAGAAAATTACGTAAGGTAATAGATATTCCCACATTTTATAACAAAACGCTTTGTACCTAAACACAAAGCGTTTTTTAGTTTAGCGCCAAGTTGCTAGTTGTAGCTAAGTTTTTTGCGCTATTGTATACAATTGGGCTAGTAGTTGTGTCATTGGTTTTAAAAGCTATACTACTGGGTAATACACCCGAAATGCGTAATAAGCAATTGGCTATCATTGGCTCGTCTGCAAATGCAAACTTACCTAGTGGTAAATGTTCTAGCTCCTTAAATTCGTATTTAGGCAGCAAGCCTGTAGTGTAATTGCCTAAACCTTGTGCATTGTATACTTTATACACAATGGGATGTAAAACATAATCAATACGCTTGGTTTTTCGCTCATCACTAATGCGTATAGATGCCTCATCTTTACCACGTGTAGTTTCGCCAATATGTACAACTGTTAAATAAGGTTTTAAGCCAATAATCATTAATTCTGCTGCCGATGCACTAGCTTGGCTAGTTAAAATATACACTCGGTTAAGCATTAAATTTGCACTTTGTAGGCTCTCAAACGATTGCCCGGTACCTAAACTAATGGCTTTGCCAAACGAATCTTTGCGTATACCCATTTGGTTATTTCCTCGGTATTCCACAAAAATATCATTTGCTTTAATGCTACTGCTAAGCATACTAGCTATGGTAGCTGCTACCGATACATCGCCTCCTACATTGTATCTAAAATCTAAAATAAGGTCGCTAATGCCTTGGTCTTTTAAGCTAGTAAGGGCGTTTACATAAAAATTCACTTCTTCATTAACCATACCCGATAAAAATAAGTAGCCTATTTTTTTACCAGCTTGGCTAAAAGTGCCGTATTTTACCATTTGTCGGGGTGTATTTCTTGGTATTAGGGTTTTGATCCCTGTACTTACCAATTGCCCAGCTTGTAGCTTTACCATGCCTAATGTAAACGAATTTTGGCTTAAAATACTCTGGGCCAATTGGGCATAATTTTGTTCGGTGAGTGTGGTATTGTTTATGCTTGTAAAATAATCACCCCT
>CAMCMG010000010.1:0-40458 GCA_945875895.1 Sphingobacterium thalpophilum
AGTACTTCTCCAGTATTTTGAAAATAAGGTTCTTCGGTATGTTTGGCAAAGACCATCAAGGCTCCTGTTTTTGTTTTTTGCATACTTTTACAAGCATCAAGAATTGGCTTTAATCGGGCTAAATTCTGATTAATTTCTTCTTTTTTACCAAAAAGAAATACCCACCAGGCTTTGTTCTTTTGTTGTGATGCATTTTTACCCAAAACCAACAAAAAACGACGTATTTCTTGCTGAAAAACAATAACCAAGGCAATAAAGCCAAGGCTAATAAAACCGCCCAATAACTGTGTTAGCAAGCGCATTTGAGCCTGTTGAACCAACACATAGCCGATGTACATGACACATAAACCAATAAAAATATTTACAGCAATTGTGCCTCTAATTAGGTTGTAAACGTAATATATAATGAGTGCAACCAGTAAAATGTCGAGCACATCAAATAAACGGAATTGTAATAGGTTGGTGGAGATTGCTTCCATACGTTAAAAATAGGTAAATTTTAGTTGGCTTGCAGTTTTGCCACTAATTTTATAGCTTCTACAGCAGGTTTTACATCGTGTACTCGTAAAATTTGTGCACCCTTTTGCAAGGCAATTGTGTGTAGTACGGTGGTTCCGTTTAGGGCCTCGGCTGGTGTGCTATCCAATGCCTTATAAATCATTGATTTTCTAGAAACTCCGGCCAATAGCGGAAAACACAGGCTATGTAGTTCTTGAAATCTATTTAATAACTCATAATTATGTTCTAGCGTTTTAGCAAAACCAAAACCTGGGTCGATAATAAGTTGGTTTGCTCCTAATTGTTTTAATAAAGTTATTTTTTCTGAAAAATAGCTCAATACCTCGGACACTAAATTGGTATAGTTTGCTAAATTTTGCATGGTTTGAGGTGTGCCTTTGAGGTGCATCAAAATATAGGGCACTTGTAGCTGGGCAATGGTTTCGAACATGCGTTCGTCTAATTGTCCAGCAGAAATATCGTTTATAAGATGTGCACCTTCCCCAATACTTTTTTTAGCAATTTCTGAGCGAAAGGTATCTACCGAAATAAGGGCTTCGGGAAATTCTTTAGCCAATGCTTTTACAGCCGGAAGTACCCGATCGGCTTCTTCTTTTTCCGATACGTCTTCGGCGCCCGGACGGGAAGAATATCCACCCAAATCGAGAAAATAAGCCCCTTCTAGTAAGTGTTTTTCCGCTTCTTTGAGCACCTGGTTAGTGGAAGGTAGTTCATTATATCTACTGGCTGATTGGTAAAAAGAGTCGGGCGTGAGGTTTATAATCCCCATTACTTTGGGCGTATGCAGGTCAATAAGCCGCCCGCCACTACCTAGTGTGAAATTCTGCACACTTGCTGTGCCCAAAGCTGTAATATTCTGCTGAAAATCTGTATTTTTACCCGTCATTATTTGGCAAAATACCGATAATTTTACCTTTTATTCAAAAATATACCGCATTTTGGCACAATCCACATCCGCAGCATTCGACGCAGTAATTAGCACGTGTAAAGAGTTATTCTTAAAGAAAACAAAAGATTATGGAACAGCTTGGCGCATTTTGCGTTTATCGAGCATTACCGATCAGGTGTTTATTAAGGCTCAGCGCATTCGTACCCTCGAGCAAAAAAAAGTATCGAAAGTGGGTGAAGATATTGAATCGGAATACATCGGTATTGTAAATTATTGCGTTATTGCTATGTTGCAAGAGGAGTTGGGCGACGATACGGCTACCGAGCTTTCGGTAGAAGAGGTAGACGTGCTATTTGACAGAAAGATACAAGAAACCAAGGAGTTGATGTTTGCCAAAAATCATGATTATGGTGAAGCTTGGCGTGATATGCGCATTAGTTCTTTAACCGATTTGATTTTAATGAAACTCTTGCGGGTAAAACAAATTGAAGATAACGATGGTCAAACCTTGGCATCGGAAGGAATTAAAGCCAATTATCAGGATATGTTAAACTATTCCGTTTTTGCATTGATTAAAATTAGCGAATGTGAAAAAATTTAGTATTGCGTTTAGTCGCATTTTAGTTGGACTTCTCTTCATTTTCTCGGGCCTAATCAAAGCCAACGATCCGCTTGGATTTAGCTACAAATTAGAAGAATATTTTGAGGTTTTTCACCTCACTGTTTTTAACGATTACGCCTCTTTAATTGCCATTTTTTTATGTGGTCTAGAGATTATATTAGGTGCGGCGCTTTTGTTAGGGATATATGCTAAAAAAGTAGCGTGGGGTCTATTTGGCCTTATTGTCTTCTTCACCTTTCTAACTTTTTACTCTGCCTATTTTAAAGTGGTTACTTCTTGCGGTTGTTTTGGCGATGCCATTCCGCTTACCCCATGGCAATCTTTTAGTAAAGATGTAGTCTTGTTCGTATTTATTCTGATTTTGTTCGTTTACCGCAGCCAAATAACACCACTTTTTAACAAAGCTACAATGCAGGCAAGTTTGGTAGGGCCACTTTGTATTATAGGATTTGGTGTTGGGTTTTTCACCCTAAAATATGGACCAGTGCTCGATTTCTTGCCCTATAAAATAGGTAACAACATCCCCCAATTGATGGTAGCACCTCCGGGCGCTCCGCAAGATGAATACGAAATTCAATACACCTTAAAAAACAGTAAAACTAGTGCCATCAAGTCGCTCACCGATAAGGAATACATAAAGCAGGAGGTTTGGAAAGATAGTACTTGGGTAATTATAGGCGATCCCGAATCTAAATTGATTAAGAAAGGCTACGAGGTAAAAATAAAGGATTTAAAAATTACCGACCCTGCTGGTGAAGATTTCACCAAGCTTATTCTGGAGTATCCCGACTACCAGTTTATTGTGGTGGCCTATGAGTTGAAAAATGCCGACCGCTATGCCTTGAAAAGAATTAACGATACCGGTAAAGTTTTGGCCAAGGAGTTCAGAGTTCCTACCATCATTTTAACCTCATCTTCCATTGCCGAATCGTATGAATTGAACCGAGTGTTGTTTTTAGATTTCCCTTTTTTCTTTGCCGATGCCGTGCCTTTAAAAAGTATGGTTAGGGCCAACCCGGGTATTTTGTTGCTTAAAAACGGGGTAGTAATAAATAAATGGCATTTCCGTAGGTTCCCCTATGCAGAGCAACTACGCAATACCTATTTCAAAAAATAAGCCTTTTCTTAATGAGAATATATTTAGTTGGATTTATGGGTAGCGGTAAAACCACTTTTGGGCGAAAATTGGCACAAAAGCTTGGCTATACTTTTGCCGATTTAGATGAGCGTTTAGCTGCTCAATGTGGCAAAACCATTCCAGAACTATTTGCCAATTTAGGCGAAGCCGAGTTTCGAAAATTAGAGCAAGAAGTACTGCACCAAACCATAGCCGATGAGGATATAGTGGTTTCTACTGGTGGCGGAACGCCTTGTTTTTTCGATAATATGGCTTGGATGAATACGCAGGGTAAAACCGTATACATGCATTTAGATGCAAAGGCCTTGGCCAGCCGCTTGGAACATGCCAAATCGCCTAGACCATTGTTGGCCGGAAGAAAGGGAGAAGAATTACTATATTTTTGTGAGGAGAAATTAACCGAGCGCCAAGCTTTTTATCAGCAAGCAAATATGATGGTAAGTGGCATTGATTTGACCCCAGAAAAACTATTGGTTTATTTAGAAGCTGATCAGGTAAGGTAAACGGCGTCTTCTTCGCCTGGGCTATCTAGAACTACCAAAACATGTTCTTTTAATACCGTAGCCAATTGCAAGCCTGTATAATCTGGTGCAACCGGGAAACGACGGTGGCTGCGATCTACCAATACCACGGTACGTATTTTTATTAGTGGAATATTTAAGAAATAGCCCAAACCATACACCAAGGTACGGCCGCTGTTTAATACATCATCTACCAAAATAACCGCCCGATTTTCTACCTCGTTTAAAGGCACATTGGCACTGGCTTGTAAATGGTGACTGTCTTTATCCAACTCAATGCTCATGAGCGTTACGTTTATGGAAGATATTTTTTCCAACACCTTTTTTAGCCGCTGAGCCACCGTAAAACCACGGTTTAAAATACCGGCCAATACCAGTTCCTTTTCTTCTAAATTATCCTCCAAAATTTGATACGCTATGCGTTCAATTTTTTGTTGAATTTGTTTTTGATTAAGAATAAGTACTTTTTTTTCGCTCATGATTTTGCAATGCTGGATTCTAAGATACGCTTATTTGGGATAGGGATAAAACACGAAATTGGCACCTTCTGGTACAATTACAAATAGGCACATAAAATGTTGTGAATTTTTAAACTGATCCATAAAGGCTTGTTTTTTAGCTGCTTTAATAATACCTTTTTCTATAAATTCTTCTAGGGTAGATGCATTTATGCTCCAGTCGGTATGTAATTCTTCCTTATCTAAAATTAGTTCACCTACACTTACTTCGTGTTGGTGTGCTATAAAAATGGGGTAGGCAGAAAAGCCTTCTACCATAATTTCGGTGGAAATTTCTTTAATAGATTCGGCAAAAAACTTTAAATCGGCCTCTAAACTTTTTAGTGGACTTTCTTTCGGCTTGGCCGCTTGCCTTTCCCCATCTGGGTTTAATAATTCTTCTGGATTCATTTTTTTAATACCAATAAAACCACATTTTCTACGTGTTGGGTTTGTGGGAACATATCAACCGGGCGAATTCTGCTCACGGTATATTTTTCTTGTAATAAAGCAATATCTCGGGCTTGGGTTGCGGCATTGCAGCTTACATATACAATTTTCTCGGCTTCCATTTCTAGTAAACGAGCAACCACATCGGGGTGCATACCTGCCCTTGGCGGATCGGTAATTACTACATCGGCTTTGCCATGCTCTGCAATAAAGTCGGGCGTTAAAATATCTTTCATATCGCCGGCATAGAATTCGGCATTGGTTATTTGGTTGAGCTCTGCATTCGCTTTGGCATCTTCAATAGCCGTGGGCACATATTCTACGCCAATTACTTTTTTCACTTTTTGGGCTACAAATTGGGCAATAGTGCCAGCCCCAGTATATAAATCATATACCAATTCATTGCCTTTTAAATCAGCAAAATCTCGGGTAATTTTATACAACTCATAGGCTTGTGCCGAATTGGTTTGGTAGAAAGATTTGGCTCCAATTTTAAATTTAAGACCTTCCATTTCTTCGAAAATATGATCAAGACCATTGAAAACAACAATTTCTTGATCGAAGATGGTATCGTTTTTCTTTTGGTTTTCGATGTATAATAAGGAAGTAATTTCTGGAAAACTATCTTTTAAATGAGTCATTAAGCCCTTCATTTCTTTTTTATTGGCATAGGCAAACACCACAATAACCATAATTTCGCCAGTAGAACTGGTGCGTATAATAAGGTTACGCAAAGCGCCTTCATGTTGGCGTAAATCGTAAAAAGAGAATTCGTTTTTTAGCGCATATTCCCGAACCGAATTGCGAATGGCATTCGAAGGTTCGGCTTGTAAGTAGCAATGCTCAATTTCTAAAATTTTATCAAAACGGCCGGGAACGTGAAAGCCCAAAGCATCCATGCTCAGATCATCGCGGTTGGCCATATCGTCCTCATCCAACCAACGTTTGTTCGAAAAAGTAAACTCTAATTTATTGCGGTAGTATTGCGTTTTGGCAGAACCTAAAATGGGCTCGGCGCTAGTGGTATTTACACCGCCCAAACGTTCTAGGGCATCTAATACTGTTTTTTGTTTAAAACTGGTTTGGGCTTCGTAGCTTAAATGTTGCCATTTACAGCCTCCGCAGGTGCCAAAATGGGCACAAAATGGTTCGGTTCTGTCGGCAGAGTGTTGTTTAAAGGCGGTAATTTTCGCTTCTGCCAAATTTTTCTTTACTCGGGTTATTTCTATATCTACCACATCGCCGGGAACGGCTTTATCAATAAATAACACTAAATCTTGGTGTTTGCCCACTCCTTTGCCTTGTTCGGCAATATCTATTATGGTAATATTTTCTAGGAACTGAATCTCGGCAGGCACTTTCTTCATAGCCGCCAAAATTACGGTTTAAATCTCGATGTGGAAAGGGGAAAACTTAATTCGTAACCATCAAATACAAACTATTTGCCGTTACCTGATAGCTTTTTAAGCTTTTGGTTGCTGGGGCTTTTACCGGAGTACCATCAAATAACGAAAATTTGGCACCACTACAGGGGTCGGTTACGGTAAGGCTTGGGTTATCTAGCGTAACGGCGCATTTACTTTGAGGATTTACAGAACTGCAACGGTCGTAGGCCACGTACACATTATCCGATCGGCGGTAAATGATAATACCAGCTACCCCATGCCCACTAATTACCACGGCACCGCCAGGGCCATTGAGTGCACTAATGCTGGGGTCATTTATTGGAACGGTGTAGTTTACATATACATCGGGTATGTAGGTGCCATCATCTTTTCCACAGCTTAAAAGCAGCAAAATAGATAGGGCTAATACGCTCCGAAATTTCATGTTTAGCTAATTTCTGATTGAAATTGTTTTAAGAAACGGACATCGTTCTCGGAGAATAAACGCAAATCTTTAATCTCATATTTTAGGTTTGTTATCCGTTCTATACCCATACCAAATGCAAAGCCCGTATATTTTTTCGAGTCGATACCGCAGTTTTCTAATACATTCGGATCGACCATACCACAACCTAAAATTTCTACCCAGCCCGAACCTTTACACATGTTGCAACCTGCACCTTTACAGATACTGCAAGATATATCCATTTCGGCCGAAGGTTCGGTAAATGGGAAGTATGATGGGCGGAAACGGACCTGGGTGCCTTCGCCGTATAGTTCTTGTACAAAATAAAATAAGGTTTGTTTTAAATCGGCAAAGGATACGTTTTCATCTACATATAAACCCTCAATTTGGTGGAAAAAGCAGTGTGCACGAGCCGAAATGGCTTCGTTGCGGTATACACGGCCGGGCATAATGGAGCGGAAAGGTGGTTTGCCTTGTTCCATCATGCGCACTTGAACCGATGAGGTGTGGGTACGCAAAGCGATGTCGCCTTTTTCGCCCCCTTTTTTAATAAAAAAGGTATCCTGCATATCTCTTGCCGGATGTTCTTCGGGGAAATTTAAGGCAGAAAAGTTATGCCAGTCGTCTTCAATTTCAGGCCCTTCGGCTACCGTGAAGCCTAATTTTTTAAATATTTCTACAATTTCTCTGCGCACCAATTGTAAAGGATGCCGAGCACCTAGTTCAACCCCTTCGCCAGGAAGGGTGAGGTCGGTGTCTAATTTTTGACTGCTGGCGCTAGCTTCGAATTGCGCTATGCAGGCCTCGAACTTTGCTTCAGCCAATTGCTTAAATTCGTTTAATAATTTACCAAATACTCGTTTTTCTTCTGGTCCTACCGATTTAAATTCATCAAATAACTCTTTAATGATTCCTTTGGTACCCAAAAATTTAATACGGAAACTTTCTACCTGTTCGGCAGTGGCAGGGCTAAATTGATTGATTTCTGAAGTGTATTGGTCGAGTTTTGCTTGCATTGTTTGTTATTAATTTTTGGCTAAAGCCCAAAATAACAGTTTTATTTAATAACCCCCAACTCTTTACCCACTTTGGTAAATGCGGAAATGGCTTTATCGAGCTGTGTTTGTTCGTGGGCTGCAGATAATTGTACCCGAATACGAGCTTTGCCCTGGGCAACTACAGGGTAGTAAAACCCGATGACGTAAATGCCTTCTTCGAGCATGCGGGCTGCAAAGGTTTGCGCTAGTTTGGCATCGTAAAGCATTACGGGTACAATGGGGTGTATGCCCGGCTTAATATCAAAGCCAGCTTCGGTCATTTTGCTTCGGAAATACTGGGTATTGAACTCCAATTTATCGCGTAGTTCGGTGGTTTCGCTCAACATATCTAATGCCGCAATAGAACCGCCTACGATCGAAGGAGCCAAGGTGTTCGAAAACAAATAAGGACGAGAGCGTTGGCGCAATAAATCGATTATTTCTTTACGTCCGGAAGTAAATCCGCCGGAGGCGCCACCTAGGGCTTTGCCTAAAGTACCTGTAATAATATCAATTTGACCCATTACGCCGTGGTGTTCGTGGGTACCGCGACCGGTTTTTCCTAAAAAGCCCGAGCAGTGACATTCATCAATCATGACCAAGGCTTGGTATTGTTCGGCCAAGGCGCAAATTTTATCTAATTGGGCAATGGTGCCATCCATAGAGAACGCACCATCGGTTACAATAATGCGGTGGCGTAGGTTTTGAGTGGCTTGTAATTGTACTTCCAAATCGGCCATATCATCGTGTTTGTAGCGGTAGCGTTGGGCTTTGCACAAACGTACCCCATCAATAATAGAGGCGTGGTTTAATTCATCCGAAATAATGGCATCTTGTTCGTTAAACAACGGTTCAAAAACCCCTCCGTTGGCATCAAAAGCGGCGGCGTATAAAATGGTGTCTTCGGTGCCTAAAAATTCTGAAATTTTGCGCTCCAATTCTTTGTGAATGTCTTGCGTGCCACATATGAAACGCACCGATGATAATCCGAAACCACGGCTATCAATGGTGGCTTTTGCAGCGGCTATTACCCGAGGGTGCGAACTAAGACCTAAATAATTGTTTGCACAAAAATTGAGTACATACTTGTTGCCCTCTACCGAAATTTCGGCTCCTTGCGCCGAAGTAATAATTCGTTCTTGTTTATATAAACCGGCTTCTTTAATGCTGCTCAGTTCTTGTTGTAAAACGGGTTGTAGGGTTTTGTACATACCTTTTTAATTGAACCCTAAAACTAAGCAATTCGTGTCGCAATTTTTTAATGTTTTTTCACAGTTTATGGTGAAACTCTTAATAGATAAATTGCATCTTTACAGTATCGTCAAAGATTCATGAAACTACGCTGTCTGCTCTTCTTTTTATTGGTAAGCCAAGCCCTATTTGGGCAAACGGTGCTCATAAGCGGTAAAGTTACTGATACGAAAGGGCAGCCCATTTCCTTTGCTAGTGTGTATGTTAAAGGTACAACGGTGGGTACTTCTGCCAATTCAGAAGGCTTATATCAGTTACGAGTAAAGCAGGGCGCTTTAGAAGTAATGGTTAGAGCGGTTGGCTATAAGCAGTATAGTACTCTACTTACACTTTCGGCCGATACTAAACTTAATTTTACCTTACAGCCCGAAGCCTATCAATTAAGTGATGTGGTAATTAAAGCCGATGCCGAAGATCTTGCATATGCCATCATTCGCCAAGCTGTAAAAAAACGCAAAGTACATTTAACAGAGGTAAAAACTTATACGGCCGAGGTTTATATAAAGGGGATGCAAAAATTATTGGCTGCTCCTAAAAAATTTATGGGTTTTAATATCGATGAATTGGGCAAGCAATTGGGCTTAGATTCTAACCGACGAGGAATTATTTACCTATCTGAATCTGAATCGAAACTAAGCTACCAACAACCGAATCAATACCGCGAAGAAATGGTGTCTTCTAAAACTTCGGGCAATAATAGGGCCTTCAGCTTTAATCGTGCTACCGATTTAAAGGTAAATTTTTATGAGAATTATCAGAGTTGGGAAGGCTTGAGTTTACGCCCACTGGTATCGCCCATAGCTGATGATGCTTTTTTATACTATACTTATAAATTTTTGGGTACTACCGTAGAAAATGGGGAAATGGTGAATAAAATTCAGGTAATCCCTAAAAGGGCTTCCGATCCGGTATTTCGTGGTAACATTTACATTTTAGAAGATTCGTGGCGTATTTATAGTACCGACTTGTATTTGAGCAAAGACAATAACCTGAACTTTGTAGATACATTGAAAATTAAGCAAGATTATATCCCAACGGGAGCAGATAGCTGGATGCCAGCTTCGGTAAAAATGGAGTTTAATGGCGGGTTTATGGGCTTTTCTTTTGGCGGGTATTTTGTAGCTGTATTTAAAAATTACCAATTAGACCCTACTTTCGAAAAAAATAATTTTAGAGAGGCACTTCGAATAACTAAAGAAGTAAATAAAAAAGATTATAGCTATTGGGAACGATCGCGACCGATACCCCTTACCGAAGAGGAGGCCACCGACTACTTGAAAAAAGAAACTCTGGCTACTAAACGAGAATCGAAATCGTATTTAGATTCTTTAGATAGCAATAGTAATATCTTTAAACCAATGCGTTTTTTGGTAGGCTCGGGTTACACGCATAGCAATCGTTTTAAAAAGCAATATTTGCGTATTAATTCTTTATTACGTTCTGCATTTTACAACACGGTAGAAGGGTTTGGTGTAAACTTTGGGGCGGCTTATGTAAAGCAAATAGATAGCTTAAGTAATAAATGGGTTCGCTATTCGGCCAATGTGCGTTATGGTTTTGCCAATCAATTAATTAATGCACACATCAAAGGTTCATTGCCTGTCGGCAATGGGATATTCTCTTTTGCTTTAGGCTCTGACATACAAGATTTAAATAAGAGAGGCTCGGTAACGCCAAAGCAAAACAGCATTAGCTCTCTATTTTATGAGCGTAACGATTTAAAATTGTATCATAATGTTTTTGCACAATTGGGGCTTAGTGGCCGTATTTTCGGTAATGTGCGTACTTCTGCTTCACTTGAGTTTGCTAGTCGAAAAAGTTTGTTAAATACAAGCGACTACCGCATAAACGATTTCGAAGATAGAACCTTTAGCTCAAATAACCCGTTAAACCCTTCACAAGATGTACCGCTTTTCCCGAACAATCAATCGGTTAAATTGGAACTTCGGGCCAGTTATAATTTTAGTAACAAGTATGTAACCTATCCAACGGGTAAATATTACCAAGCATCAAAGTATCCCACTTTTGGCTTAAACTATGTACGCGGAATGAATGGATTTCTTTCATCTGATGTTCGCTACGATGTGTTAAGTTTTGATTTAACCAAATCAGATATTTCGCTTGGGTTTTATGGTAAATCATCATTTTATGTTGCTGCCGGAAAATATCTCAATAATTCTTCAGTTTTCTTTCCAGATTACCAACATTTTACAGGCAATTTGCGTACTGCTTTTCAGGCCCAGCCTAATAGCTTTTTATTCTTAGATTACTATACACACAGTACAGCAGGACAATTTGTAGAAGCGCATGTTTCGCATAATTTTTCAGGATTTATTTTTAATAAAATTCCGCTCATTCGTAAACTTAAACTCCAGGAATTGGTAGGATTTAATTATTTAAAAACGCCTAATCTAGGTCATTATAATGAGTGGTATGCCGGCCTAAAATGGCTGAATTTTAAGGTGTTTTACGGTCAATCGAACGATTTAAATCTGGCCAAAAATAGGGGCATTCGCATTGCTATTGGGTTGAATTAATTTTTCTCTATTTCCAATAAATTTTATCGAGCTACGTTAAAAGGGGTATGAAGTTCTTGTACCGTTTTTTACTTGTTTTATTTTTTTTGGTATGGTTAGGAGGCATGTATTTGGTGTTTACCACTACCCAAGATATAAACCGTGCTGCAAAAATGACCGTGTGGTTAACTCAATATGTAGCTAATCCGTATTTTATTGTATTGTTTTTAGGTGGATTAGTAGCTATTATGGTCATTTTTTGGTTACCTACATGGTTAAAAGCCTATCGCCAACAACGTTTGTACAAGCGCTTGAAAAAGGAAGGAGTTTGGGCTAATGTACCCATTATTCATATTGTGGATACCCAACTTACTGTGAATAAAAAACCAAGGATATGCATTAGTGTACGTATTTTAAATAAGGTGGCAAGTTTTGAACTCACGGTGTCTAGAGTACATATCCCTCGGGTGGGCGATTTAATAGAGATACTTTACGATCCTAACGACCCTAGACTTGCTGTTCCGGCACTATAGTACATTTTTCATGTGCTATTCCTATATTTGTAATTCATTTAACGCTGTTTGCAGCAGCATCAATGATTATGAAAAACTACCAAACCTTACTTTACTATTGCTATAGCCCTATAGTAGAAGCCGAACAATTTGCGGCCGATCATTTAAAATTCTGTCAATCGTTAAACCTTGTAGGCCGAATTATTGTGGCCGATGAAGGACTTAATGGAACTGTTTCGGGTACGCTAGAAGCTTGTAAAGCGTATATGAATGGGCTTCATGCAGACCCACGCTTTGCCAAAACGGAGTTTAAAATTGATGAGGTAGACGAGCCTTCATTTATTAAAATGCATTGCCGTTACAAATCGGAAATTGTGCATTCGGGCTTGCGAAACCCAAAAATTATTGATCCAACCAAACAAACGGGCAAACATTTAGAGCCAAAGGAGTTTTTGGACATGAAAGATCAAGAAGATGTGGTGATTTTAGATGTGCGTTCAAATTATGAACACAATGTAGGTCGTTTTAAAAATGCCATTACCCTCGATATTGAGAATTTTAGAGAGTTCCCTAAAAAGATAAATGAACTGGCACAATATAAAGACAAGAAAATTTTAACCTACTGCACCGGCGGTATTAAATGCGAAAAAGCATCGGCATTGTTGTTGCACGAAGGTTTTAAGGATGTTTACCAATTACACGGTGGTATTATTAAATACGGTAAAGAAGCTGGCGGTAAAGATTTTGAAGGCAAGTGCTATGTATTCGACAGCCGGGTAGCGGTTGATGTGAATAGCGAAAATCCAGTTATTGTGTCTACCTGTTTTAACTGCGGCGCCACTACCGCTAAAATGATTAATTGCGCCAATCCGGAATGTAACGAGCACTTTACGCAATGCGATACATGTGGAAATGCATTGCAAGGTTGTTGCTGCGAAACCTGCATGGAGCACCCACGCAAACGAGCATACGATGGTACAGGATATTATGTAAAAGTACCTCAGCCTGTAAATAGCAGTAAAAAAAGTTTAAAGACAGTGGCTAATGACTAAGTATGTATCTAATTGGGGGGTGGTGATTGCCATGTTGGTAATAGCCTCTTGGGCTTTTAGTCTTGGCAACTTACTTGTTTTTACCATTACGTGGTCTAATACCTGGGTGTATGTGTTGGTTCTTTTACAAATGCATTTGTACACAGGCCTTTTTATTACCGCCCACGACGCCATGCACGGTACCGTATCATCAAACAAACTAATCAATAATTTTATTGGAGGATTGTGTACCCTTTTATACGCACTCTTTCCCTTATCGGCATTGTATCAAAAGCATCATGAGCATCACCAGCACGTGCATACCGACAAAGATCCCGATTACAATGAAGGAAATTTCTTCACGTGGTATGTTAACTTTGTAAAAACGTATGTAAAGTGGTGGCAAATTTTAATTTTAGCCATACTATTCAACCTATTAAAAATTTGGTTTTCAGAAAGTAACTTAATTTTATTTTGGGTGCTTCCATCACTTTTAAGTACCCTGCAATTATTCTTTTTTGGCACCTGGATGCCTCATCATGGGGAACATGAAAACAAACATCAATCCAATACCCTGCAAAAAAATCATTTTTTAGCATTTATTACCTGCTACTTTTTTGGCTACCACTACGAACATCACGATTCGCCGGGAACACCTTGGTGGAAGCTATGGCGATTAAAATAAGAGCGTAATTGCATTGTCATAAATAAACACATAGTTATTGGCTTAGCTTGGCAATAGTACCTTTGTTAAAATTTAACCCATGAAACATCGTTTTCTTTTCATCGTATGTATATGCTTGGCTCAGGTGGCTTTGGCACAACGTACCACACAAAATTTGGCTACACTTAGCGGCAGTGTAAAAGATGCCTTAACCAACGAGCCCTTAGTTGGGGTATCGGTGAGTATACAAGGTATAAATGGCGGTTTAAAAACCGATTCTGCAGGTATATATGTATTTAAAAACCTTAAGCCAGCAGTATATAACCTTCAGTTTTCATTGGTTGGCTACCAAAAAAAAATGCAATTTGATGTGCAATTAAGCAATGCCAAACCAACAGTGTTGGATGTATTGTTAGAGGCACAAATGACCACCCTTGGAGAAGTAAACATTAGAGCGCCACTCTTTATAAAACCTGTAGAAAGTCCGGTCTCTTTGCGCAACATTGGCGTAACCGAAATAAAGCGTAATCCGGGTGGCAACCGAGATATTTCTAAAGCCATTCAATCTTTGCCCGGTGTGGCTACGCAGGTAAGTTTTCGTAACGATATTGTGATTCGCGGTGGTGCACCCAGCGAAAACCGATTTTATATAGATGGAATTGAAATTCCCAATATCAATCACTTTTCAACTCAGGGTTCTTCGGGTGGTCCGGTAGGTTTAATTAATGTCGATTTTATTCGTGATGTTGATTTTTATTCTGGAGCATTCCCCGCAAACCGTGGAAATACGCTCAGTTCGGTATTCGAATTTCGTCAAAAAGATGGCCGCAGCGATAAGCTAAGTAGTTCACTTACGGTAGGGTCTAGCGATTTCGCTACTACCTTAGAAGGTCCTATCGATGCGAAAACCACTTTTTTAGCTTCTTATCGCTATTCGTATTTGCAGGGATTGTTTAAACTATTAGGCTTGCCTTTTTTGCCCGCTTACCAAGATTATCAGTTTAAAATTAAGCATAAAATCAACCCTAAAAATGAGCTAACTTTTATAGGCTTAGGTGCTATAGATCGCTTTAAACTTAATTTTGATGCCGAAAAAACCGAAAGCAATCAATACATTTTAGATTATATCCCGGTAAATGAACAAGATAATTACACCTTTGGTATAACCTACCGCAACTACCGAGCAAAAGGAAACTCTTTATGGGTTATTAGCCGAAACTATTTTAAAAATAGGGCACTCAAATATCAAGACAACGACCCAGCAAAAACTAGCACCATCGATTATCTTTCATCAGAAGCAGAGAATAAATTCCGTTTTGAAAATAACACCTTTATTGGCGGGTATAAATTAAACTTAGGAGCCAGTGCCGAATCGTCAGCCTATAGCACCGATACCAAACAACTTTTCCCATTGGGCGCTGTGCAGTACCAATCGTCATTATCCATTTTTAAATATGGTCTGTTCGCCCAGTTGAGTAAAAGTTTTTTAAGCGATAAACTAAATTTTTCGGCAGGTATTCGTGCAGATGCGAATAATTTCTCTGCTAGTATGAATAATCTATTGAAAACCCTTTCACCAAGGGTTTCAATGGCCTATAATTTTACTGAAAAATTGAGTATGAATGCCAATCTTGGACTATATTACCAATTACCTGCCTACACCTTATTGGGCTATCGGGCCCAAACTGGCGGAGCTTTAGAAAATACGGAAGCCCAATATATTCGCTCAAAACAAGCGGTTTTAGGCTTCGAATACAATACGCTTAGTAATACCCGCTTTACGGTGGAAGGATTCTATAAATATTACGATCGCTACCCGATGGTTCGGGTGTTTGGTCGAGATATTCCATTAGCCAATTTAGGAGCCGATTTCGGTGTAGTGGGTAACCGCGAACTCACCGGATTTTCGCAGGGACGCAGCTACGGCTTAGAGTTTTTGGCCCAGAAACGGTTAAAAGAAGGCTTTTACGGCTTGGCATCCTTCACCCTATTCCGTAGCGAATTTAAAGATCTGGCTAGTCAATACATTCCTTCTTCATGGGATACCCGTTACATTGTAAGTGTAACGGCAGGTAAATTATTTGGCCGAAATTGGGAATTAGGCGCCCGTTTCCGTATGAGTGGTGGCGGACCATTTACGCCTTACGACCTAGCTACTTCTTCCTTAAAAACCAATTGGGATTTTTATCCAAGAGGTGTGCCCAATTACAACCAATTGAATAGCCAACGCTTAAAAAACTTTGCGCAGTTAGATCTTCGCTTAGATAAAAAATATACCTTCAAGTCATTCAACTTAAACTTGTTTCTAGATATTCAGAATATTACGAATTCCGTTTATCAGCAACAAAAACAATTGGTATTAGATCGTTCGGCTAGTGGTGCGCCGCAAAGCGATCCGAGTGATGCCACACGCTATAAAATGAAATTTATTGAAGATCCTGCTGGTACAGTTTTGCCAACAATAGGAATTATTTTTGATTTTTGATATGGGGAAAAAGGGAGTTTTATTGGTTAATTTGGGTACGCCCGATAGCCCATCTACAGCAGATGTACGTAAGTATTTAGCCGAATTTTTAATGGATGGCCGGGTTATTGACGTTCCTTATGCATTAAGGGCGCTGTTGGTTCGCGGAATTATTGTACCCTTTCGTGGTCCAAAATCTGCTAAAACCTATCGTGCCATTTGGTCCGATAAAGGTTCACCACTCATGTATTATAGTGTACGCTCTGCGGAACTTTTGAAAGAGCGCCTAGGCGATGAGTATCACCTAGAATTGGCCATGCGTTACCAAAGTCCGTCTATCCAATCGGCATTAGATAAGCTCAAAGCCGCTAAAGTAGACAGCATCAAAGTTATTCCACTTTTCCCGCAATACGCCTCTGCTACCACGGGGTCCATTCACGATAAGGTGATGGAAATCGTGCGCACTTGGCAAACCATTCCAAGTATATCTTTCGTCAATTCTTTTTATGATGATGAAGGAGTGATTGCCAATTTTGCAGAGAATGGGAAGAAACATCATCCTGAAAGTTTTGATCATATTCTTTTTAGTTTCCACGGTTTGCCACAACGTCATTTACGTAAAGGCGATGACAGTAAACAACATTGCCTAAAAGTGGATAAATGCTGTGAAACGATAACTGAGAATAATAAGTTTTGTTACAGTGCCCAATGCTACCGTACTGCTCAATTAATTGCTGCCGAGTTGGGTATTCCCAAAGAGAAATATACCATTACCTTTCAATCTCGGTTAGGCCGCGACCCCTGGGCGCAACCTTATACCAGCGAAGTAATTGAGCACTTAGCTGAACACGGTGCCAAAAATGTATTGGTATTTTGCCCCGCTTTTGTGGCCGATTGTTTGGAAACCATTTTTGAAATTGCCGAAGAATACCAAGAAGAATTTGTAGAAGCCGGGGGTGAAAAAATTCAATTGGTAGAAAGCCTAAACGATCATCCGATGTGGATTGTTACCTTGGAACGCTTGGTTAAAACGCCATAAATTAAGCTAAAATCTTCTTCAAAATTTGAGCAGTAGCCCCTGTGTGACTATCTACATAGGCTTTTGCCTTTTCCCCGGCATTATTTTTTATATCTGTTTGCAAGTTGTGTAAACACTCGTTCAGTTCCGCCTTATTGCTGATGCTAAAACCTGCTTTTAGATCAATTAAATCTTTTGCCTCTTGAAATCTCTGATATTTAGGTCCAAAAATAATCGGTAAAGCAAAAGCTGCCGCCTCTAAAGTATTGTGAATGCCTTTGCCAAAACCACCGCCAATAAAGGCCACATGCCCATAGCTATAGAGGGATGATAACAAACCAATATTATCAATAATCAGCACTTCGGGTAGTATGAATGTATTTGCCGCCAAGTTCGAATAGCGCATTGTTTTTCCAAGTAATTGCTTTTCTAGCCGCTGAAGATTTGCTTCCGCAATTTCGTGTGGTGCGATGATGATTTTCCAATTCGGATAGCTTTCAATTATTGTATTTAATAACTCTTCATCAGCAGGCCAGGTACTGCCGGCTACCAATACCTTCGAGCTTCCGCAAAAGGCCTCAATTTCTTTCAATTCTATTTTCTTTTTGGCATTTTCGGCCACTCGGTCGAAACGGGTATCACCACTTAGGGCTACATTCTGATATCCAAGGCCAGTTAATAAATCTTTGCTCTCTTTATTTTGAACAAAAAAGTAAGTAATAAAGCCCAGCATTTGTCGGTAAAAACCACCGTACCATTTAAAAAAAACTTGATTTTTTCTAAAAATACCCGAAACGAGGTAGAGCGGAATATGTTGTTGGTGTAAGGTTTTAAAGAAGTAAAACCAGTACTCGTATTTGGTAAATACGGCATACTTGGGTTTAATAAGTTCTATGAATTTTTGTGCGTTTCTCGGGCTATCTAGCGGTAGATAACACACCGCCTTGGCCAAAGGGTAATTTTTGCGGATTTCATATCCCGAAGGAGAAAAAAAGCTTATTATAATGTTCGTTTCGGGTTCGGCTTTTTTAAGTGCTTCCAAAACAGGCCGACCTTGTTCGAACTCACCCAAAGACGCAAAATGAAACCATACACTCGACTCAATTTCGCCTACTTTACTACGCAGTTTTTCTTCCCAATGTTGCCGCCCACTCACCCAAAGTTTGGATTTGGGGTGCAAGTGAGATGCAAATTTCATCAGAATATAGAAAATAGACAAGCCGAAGCGATATAGTAAAAGCATGTAAAAATCGTATCTTCGTCCAAATTACAATTTAATGCACAAAAAAATAATTTGAAATGAAAATAGCTGTAGTTGGAACAGGATATGTAGGACTAGTTACGGGCACCTGTTTGTCTGAAACCGGCAATATGGTGACTTGTGTAGATATTAATGAAGAGAAGGTAACTCAACTAAAAAATGGCCAATTGCCTATTTATGAGCCCGGTTTAGATGTGCTTTTGCATCGTAATACAGAGCAAGGTCGCTTGCGCTTTACCACCAATTTGGCAGAAGCCATTATTGATGCTCAATTGATTTTTTTGGCATTGCCAACCCCTCCGGGTGGCAATGGTGCTGCCGATTTGAGTTATGTATTGGGTGCTGCTAAAGATATTGCCGGTATAATTACTGACTATAAAGTGGTGATCACTAAATCGACTGTTCCCGTGGGTACTGCCGATAAAGTTAAAGCTATTTTTACCCAAAATACATCGGTAGAAGTAGATGTAGTTTCCAATCCTGAATTTTTGAGAGAAGGTGTAGCCGTAGACGACTTTATGAAACCTGACCGGGTGGTGGTGGGAACTACCAGCGAACGAGCGCAAAAACTCATGAGCGACTTATACGGCCCTTATGTGCGCCAAGGTAATCCGATTATTTTTATGGACGAACGTTCATCAGAACTAACAAAATATGCGGCCAACTCGTTTTTGGCAACCAAAATTACCTTTATGAACGAAATTGCCAACGTATGCGAATTGGTAGGAGCAGATGTAGATGCGGTTCGTAAAGGCATAGGAGCCGATGACCGTATTGGCAAACGATTTCTTTTTCCGGGTATTGGCTACGGAGGCAGTTGTTTCCCAAAAGATGTGCAAGCTTTAGCCAAATCGGCTGATGAAATTGGTTACGATTTTAAATTATTAAACTCCGTTATGGAGGTAAACGAAATACAGAAAAAAGTGCTTTTCGAGAAAGTAAAAACCTATTTCAATGGCAATTTAGCCGGTAAAAAGTTTGCACTTTGGGGCCTGGCCTTTAAACCCGGAACCGACGATATTCGCGAAGCACCGGCTTTATATATTATTGAAGCATTGCTACAAGCAGGCGCTGAAGTGGTGGCCTTTGATCCGGAGGCAATGCCCAATGTAAAACGTTTGCTAGGAGATACTATTAGTTTTTCTGAAAATGCTTACGATGCGCTACAGGATGCTGACGCCTTATTAATTGCCACCGAATGGTCAGTATTTCGCAATCCCGATTTCGATTTAGTAAGTCAAAAATTAAAAAATAAAGTGATTTTTGATGGACGTAATTTGTACGATTTACAAAAAATGATTGACCTAGGTTTTTATTATAATAGTATTGGCCGTAAATTGATAGACTAATGAGCAGAAAAAGGGTATTAATTACCGGAGCAGCCGGATTTTTAGGATCGCATTTATGTGACCGATTTATTCGGGAAGATTTCCACGTTATCGCAATGGATAATTTAATTACCGGCGATTTGCGTAATATTGAACATTTGCTCAAATTAGAAAACTTCGAATTTTGCCACCACGATGTTTCTACCTACGTAAATGTACCCGGCAAGCTAGACTATATTTTGCATTTTGCATCGCCGGCAAGTCCCATCGATTATTTAAAAATACCAATTCAAACCCTTAAAGTCGGGTCTTTGGGTATTCATAATTTATTGGGCCTAGCCCGAAAAAAGAATGCTCGAATTCTTATCGCTTCTACATCTGAGGTGTATGGCGACCCCACAGTAAATCCTCAACCTGAAGAATATTGGGGCAATGTAAATCCCGTGGGCCCAAGAGGCGTATACGATGAAGCAAAGCGTTTTCAAGAAGCCATGACCATGGCTTACCATACTTTCCACGGTTTAGAAACACGTATTGTGCGAATTTTTAATACTTATGGTCCTCGAATGCGATTGAATGATGGCCGAGTATTGCCCGCTTTTATTGGACAGGCTTTACGTGGCGAAGATTTAACCGTATTTGGCGATGGTTCTCAAACTCGTTCATTTTGTTATGTAGATGATTTGGTGGAGGGCATTTACCGCTTATTATTTTCAGATTATGTACTACCGGTAAACATAGGTAACCCCGATGAAATTACCATCAAACAATTTGGCGAAGAAATTATAAAACTTACCGGAACCAAGCAGAAAATGGTTTTTGAACCTTTGCCTGTCGACGATCCGAAACAACGTCGCCCCGACATTACCAAGGCAAAAGCCTTATTAGGGTGGGAGCCTAAAGTAGGTCGTGCCGAAGGTTTAAAAATTACTTACGAGTATTTTAAATCCTTGCCCGAACAAGAAATACAACATAAAGATTTTACATATTACAATAAATAATGAGTCCTCAAAAAATTTTGGTTACCGGCGGAACCGGCTACATAGGATCGCATACCGTGGTGGAATTAATTTCCGCTGGTTACGAACCCATTATTGTAGACAATTTGAGCAATTCGAGCATCTACATACTCGATCAAATTGCTGAAATCACCGGAGTAAAACCTGCATTTTTTAACCTCGACTTATGTGATGAGCAGGCCGTGAAAGACTTATTTGCAACGCATGCTATCCAAAATATCATTCATTTTGCTGCGTATAAAGCGGTAGGAGAATCGGTGGTAGAACCCCTAAAATATTATCGAAACAACTTATTTTCTTTAGTAAACCTGCTAAATTATTGTGTAGAAAAGGACGTAAATTTTGTGTTTTCGTCTAGTTGTACGGTTTATGGCCAACCCGATGTATTGCCCGTAACCGAAGATGCGGCTGTAAAACCGGCGCAATCGCCCTATGGCAACACCAAGCAAATAGCCGAAGAAATTTTGCAAGAAACTACTGCTGTAAAAAAGAATTTAAAGGTAAGTTCTTTGCGTTATTTTAACCCAGTTGGGGCGCATGCATCGGCTAAAATTGGCGAACTGCCAATTGGCATTCCTCAAAATTTGGTTCCCTTTATTACGCAAACAGCTATTGGTAAACGAGAAAAATTAACTGTTTTTGGTACCGATTATGCTACACCCGATGGTTCTTGTGTTCGGGATTATATTCACGTTGTAGATTTAGCCAAGGCGCACGTGGCGGCTTTAAAAGCATTGCAAAAACCAAACGCTGCCAATTACGAGGTATTTAATATTGGTACGGGTAAAGGCAGTACAGTGTTAGAAGTAATCAAAACATTTGAAGCCGTAAGTGGTCAAAAACTGAACTATGAATTTGGTCCACGTCGCCCAGGAGATGTAGAACAAGTATATGGAGATGTGCGCAAAGCCGAAAGCCAACTGGGCTGGAAAGCGGAGTTAGATTTAAGCGACATGATGCGTTCGGCTTGGGCTTGGGAAAAATATCTAGTTGAGCATCCTATTTTGTAATATGAAAAAAATTATCATCACCGGTGGAGCCGGATTTATTGGTTCGCATGTGGTTAGGCGTTTTGTGAACAGCTACCCTAATTATCAGATTATTAATCTCGATAAATTAACCTATGCCGGTAATTTGATGAATTTAAGCGATGTTGAGCAGCAGCCTAACTACCGTTTTGTAAAGGGAGATATTACCGATGCGGCCTTCATCGATCAATTATTTGAAAAGGAACAGCCCGATGCCGTGATTCATTTGGCTGCCGAATCGCATGTAGATCGCTCCATTAGCAACCCACTAGACTTTGTGGTAACCAACGTGTTGGGCACCGTTAATTTATTAAACGCAGCCCGCAAGTATTGGGTGGGCAAATTTGATAAAACTCGTTTTTATCACGTTTCTACCGATGAAGTATACGGTACTTTGGGCGAAGGTACCGAGCTATTTACCGAAACTACCGCTTATGACCCACATAGTCCATACTCTGCTTCTAAAGCTAGTTCCGATCATTTTGTACGGGCTTACCACGATACCTACGGCCTAGATGCCGTTATTTCTAATTGCTCAAACAATTATGGTTCGCACCATTTTCCTGAAAAATTAATTCCATTGGCCATTCATAATATCAAAAGCAACAAGCCAATTCCGGTATATGGCAAAGGTGAAAACGTTCGCGATTGGCTATGGGTTGAAGACCATGCTCGGGCCATCGACACTATTTTCCATAAAGCAAAAGCCGGCAGCACTTACAATATTGGTGGGCATAACGAGTGGAAAAACATCGATTTAATTCGTTTATTATGTAACATTATGGATCAGAAATTAGGCCGCGATGCGGGTACTTCTGAACAACTGATTACGTTTGTAACAGACCGAGCAGGCCACGATTTGCGCTACGCCATTGATGCCACTAAATTGAAAAATGAATTGGGCTGGGAGCCTAGTTTACAATTTGAAGAAGGCTTAGAAAAAACGGTAGATTGGTATCTAGCCAATGAGAATTGGTTAAATGAAGTAACATCTGGAAATTACCAAGCTTATTACCAAGAACAATACGCTAAAAGGTAGATTTTAGGCAAAAAACTTACAATTCTTTTGGTTCTATACCCGGCTTAGCATAGGCCAATCGCCCAATTTTTTGAGTGCGATGATAACTGTCTAAACCGGCTACTGTTATACTTCCTGCAGCTTCCAAATCAACCATTCCGTCGTCCAAAAGGTATTTTTCGTCTATACGAATCAACACGATTTCGCCAATAACGATGGTAGTTCCGTTTGTTTTTACAGGAATAATTTCTTTTAATTTTAGCCCAATTTGTATGCTCGATTCTTTCACAAATGGCACTGGAAAACCGGCTATATATTCTTCTTCAAAGTCACACGCCTTAAATTCCGATTCGCCGGAAAAATAGCGGGCACTGGTTTGATGCGCTTGTTGGTAAAACGCTTCTTTAACATTGTTTAGGGTACAATGCTCTTGGCCAAGAATGTTTTTTAGCGTATCGTGTTCAGGTCCATCGGGGCGAACTACCAAGCCTAGGTAGGGTGGATTTGCCCCTACATGAAAAATAGAGTTAAATATAGCCAGGTTTGTTTCGCCATCTTGGTTTTTAGTACCCAAGAGTTGTAAACTTTTAAAACCCGATAGGCTATTGATAAAATTGGTCCGATAGGGTTTTTCTTGCTCGATTAGTTCCTTGCTGGTAAAAATTCTCATAAAGATTTTATACGTGATAAGCCACCATCAACAGCCAATACTTGTCCTGTCATCCAGCTACTAGCTTCACTAAGTAAAAATAAAGTGGCTCCTGCAATATCGTTTGGTTGGCCAATGCGACCCAAGGGATGCCGTTTATTTGAAGCTTCTATTTTTTCTGGACTAGATAGAAGAGCAGCTGCCAATGGGGTATCGGTTAATGAAGGAGCAATTACATTGAAACGTATATTGCTGTTGGCATATTCCGCTGCTAATGAAAGAGATAATCCCTCTAAAGCCCTTTTGGAGGTAGCTACCGACGCATGAAAATTCATGCCCTGGCTTCCGGCCACGGTGCTGTATAAAACTACACTTGCATTGCCCGATTTTTTTAAGGCATTGATGCTTTGGCGAATGGCCCGAATGGCCCCCATTACATTTAGCTCAAAATCGTTCAAAAATTCAGCATCGCTAATGCGGGCAAACGGCCTCAAATTGATGCTTCCCGGGCAATAAACCAATCCATCTAGCTTTTCTGGTAGTAAAGCGGAAAGGTCAGATGCAGCATCTGTAGCATCCCAAACCACATGGAGGCCAGTATGATTTGCTGATGCCTGACGTGATGCTGTAATTACCGAAGCACTTTCTGCCTCCAGCTGGCGTACCAATTCGGCGCCAACGCCCGAGGTTCCACCAATGATTAAAATGGTTTTATTGGCCAATCTGTTCATGTTTTTTTACTATGTTGTGAGTACAAATATATCTGCAATCGGCCAGCAATAGCTAAATCTTTCAAATCTTACATAGTAATGATAAAAAAGTAGATTTGATATACCTTCTATTAGGTTAATTCTGCAATTTTTGTAGGGTGAAATTTATAAACCCTCATCAATTGCCGGTTAAAATCTGTACGGTGTGCCAAAAGCCATTCACTTGGCGTAAAAAATGGGAAAAGAATTGGGAATTGGTAAAGTATTGTAGTGAGAGATGTCGGAAAGAGGCTAGGAATAGCTAGTTTAAATATAATGGGATGAATAAACTAATTTTAGTTTGGTTTCGTAATGATTTACGGATACACGATAACGAAGTATTGCTGGAGGCTACCCGAAAAGGAGATGCCATAGTACCGGTTTACTGCTTCGATCCACGGCATTACGGTCCTACAAGCTATGGCACTAGAAAAACCGGACCTATTAGGGCTCAGTTTATAGTAGAGAGTGTTGCCGATTTAAAACGAAGTTTACAGAATTTAGGCGGCAATTTAATTACGCTTATTGGTAAACCCGAAGAGCAAATTCCGAAATTAGCCAAGCAATATGGTGTTAAAGAAGTATACCACCACAGGGAAGTAGCCCCCGAAGAAATAGAAGTTTCGGAACGGGTAGAAACTGCATTGTGGGAGCACCAAATTAATTTAAAACATTTTATAGGACATACACTTTACCATAAAGAACACCTGCCTTTTCCTATTAAAGACATTCCAGATGTATTTACCAATTTTCGAAAAAAAGTAGAAAGAGAAAGTACCGTAAGGCCATGTTTTAGTGAGCCTAGTTCGATTTGCATTCCAGAAAATTTAAGCGTTGGTATTATGCCAAGCTTAGCCGACCTGGGTTATTTAGGGCAATCTGGTTTAGATTCTCGAGCCGTTTTACATTTTAAAGGCGGAGAAAGTGAGGGGCTGAAACGTATGCAGGACTATTTTTGGGAGCACGATGCACTCAGAACCTACAAAGAAACCCGTAATGGATTGCTGGGTGCTAATTTTTCTTCTAAATTTTCGGCTTGGATTGCCCTTGGCTGTTTATCTCCCCGAAAAGTATATTGGGAAATTAAAAAATACGAGAAAGAAAGAATAGCTAATGAATCTACTTATTGGCTTATTTTCGAATTACTTTGGCGTGATTATTTTCGTTTCATGTTTAAAAAATACGGCAATAAATTTTTTCTTAAAGTAGGATTTAAAGGTCAAGCCCCTGCCGAAGCGACTAACCAAAAGCAATTGTTTGAACGATGGAAACAGGGCGAAACTGGTGTTCCCTTTATAGATGCAAATATGCGGGAACTTAATGCTACAGGTTTCATGAGTAATCGTGGTAGGCAAAATGTGGCCAGTTATTTAGTTAAAGAGCTACACGTAAATTGGACTTGGGGAGCTGCCTATTTTGAAGAACAGTTAATTGATTACTGCCCGGCTAACAATTGGGGCAACTGGGCCTATATTGCCGGTGTAGGTAACGATCCTAGGGAAGACCGCCACTTTAATATCGCTAAGCAAGCACAAATGTATGATCCAGCTGGAAAATATGTTCAATTGTGGAATGCTGCCAACTAATTCTTTAATATACAGCTACCTTTAATGGACTTTTTCTTAATTATGCTTTACTCTTTTTGATTATTACCTATAATTAAGTACCTATAAATAGTCAATTATTTTACTATTTATCAATTTTGTTGTAAATAATAGCTTAATCATGAATGCTTCAGTTATTTAAGTCTTATTTTTGTTTATAAAATTTCGACATTATTACCAAGCTAATGGATAACTTAAGCTTTCTGAACCCAGCAAACGCAACTTATATCGATTCACAGTATCAAGCCTACAAGCAAGATCCAGAATCTGTTGAGTTTGGCTGGCAAAAATTTTTCGAGGGTTTTGATTTCGGTCGTGGATCTGAAGCCAATACTATAAGCGAAGAAACTCCGCAACATTTCTTAAAAGAAATTAATGTATTAAACTTAATAAATGGGTACCGCCAACGTGGCCATTTGTTTACTAAAACCAATCCAGTTCGAGATCGAAGATCGTATTTACCGGGTAAAGAATTAGCCACGTTTGGTTTAACCGATAGTGATTTAGATACTGTTTTTAATGCCGGTGTGGAAGTAGGCATGGGGCCTGCCAAATTACGTGATATTGTTGTGCTTCTTGAGCAAACCTATTGCCAATCTATTGGTGCAGAGTATAAATATATACGTGATCCAGAAAAAATTAAGTGGTTCGAAGAGCGTATGGAGCGTGAACGCAATACGCCCAATTTTAGCATCGAAACCAAAAAACGCATCCTGCAGAAGTTAAATCAAGCCGTAGTTTTTGAAAATTTTTTGGGTACCAAGTTTTTGGGTCAAAAACGTTTCTCTTTGGAGGGCGCTGAGTCGGTAATTCCGGCCTTAGATTCGGTTATTGAAAAAGGTGCAGAATTGGGTATCGAAGAATTTGTAATTGGTATGGCTCACCGTGGCCGGTTAAATATTTTAACCAATATCATGAATAAAACCTATACCGATATATTCTCTGAGTTCGATGGGAAAGGTTTTGATCCGAATACGCCTTTTGGTGGCGATGTGAAATACCATTTGGGTTATTCTATTGATGTAGATACCACATCGGGTAAAAAAGTGCATTTAAGTTTATGCCCCAATCCTTCACATTTAGAAGCCGTTGATCCGGTGGTAGAAGGAATTACTCGGTCTAAAATTGATTTTAAATATGCTGGCGATTCTAAGAAAATAGCCCCTATTTTAATTCACGGTGATGCTTCTGTAGCCGGTCAAGGTATTGTTTACGAAGTATTGCAAATGGCCAAATTAGATGGCTATAATACAGGTGGAACAATTCATTTGGTAATTAACAACCAAGTAGGTTTTACCACCAATTATAAAGACGCACGTTCATCAACTTACTGTACAGATATAGCCAAAGTTACCTTATCGCCCGTATTTCATGTCAATGGCGATGATGTAGAAGCCTTGGTATATGCTATAAACTTGGCAGTAGAATATCGTCAGAAATACCAAAACGATGTATTTATAGATATTTTATGTTACCGTCGCTTTGGACACAATGAATCAGACGAACCAAAGTTTACGCAGCCTTTATTATACAAAGCAATCGAAAAACACCCCAATCCACGAGAAATATATAATCAGAAATTAATGGATCAGGGTAGTGTAGATGCTGGTTTGGCCAAGGAGATGGAAAAAGATTTTCGTGCCCTTTTGCAAGAACGTTTAAACGAATCAAAAGAGAATACCAATTTCTCGAAAGTAAATACCAATTTTTCGGGTGCCTGGAAAGGCTTACGCCTAGCCACTGCCGATGATATTAACAAACCTGCGGCCACAGCAGTAAGCGAAAAAGAATTGTTAGCCATTGCAAAAACCATTACTCAATTACCGGCTGGTAAGAAATTCTTTCGCAAAATTGAGAAACTATTTGAAGACCGCCGCAACATGGTGGAAAAGAAAACTTTCGATTGGGCAATGGGCGAATTATTGGCTTATGGTACTTTGTTAAATGAGGGAAATCGGGTTCGTGTTAGTGGGCAAGATGTAGAGCGGGGTACCTTTTCTCACCGGCATGCAGTAGTTAAGCTAGAAGATTCGGAAGAAGAATACATTCCACTTAGCCAATTGAATAATGGCAACAAAGCCAAATTCGAAATTTACAATTCACACCTATCTGAATATGGCGTATTGGGTTTCGAATACGGTTATGCCATGGCTAACCCAACCTCTTTAACCATTTGGGAAGCTCAGTTTGGCGATTTCTTTAACGGAGCGCAAATTATTGTAGATCAGTTTATAGTGAGTGCCGAAACCAAATGGCAGCGTTCAAACGGTTTGGTTTTATTATTGCCCCACGGCCAGGAAGGCCAAGGCCCCGAACATTCTTCGGCACGTATTGAGCGTTTTATGGAAGCTTGTGCCGATAATAATATTCAAGTGGCCAATTGCACCACTCCGGCCAACTATTTTCATTTGTTACGTCGTCAACTTAAACGAGAATTCCGTAAACCTTTGGTGGTATTTACACCAAAAAGTTTATTGCGACATCCGCTTTGCGTAAGTCCAATTGCCGATTTTGCAACAGGAACTTTCCAAGAGATAATAGACGATAGCTTCGTAAAAGCCGATTCGGTAAAACGTGTATTGTGCTGTAGCGGTAAAATTTATTACGATTTATTAGAAAAGCAACAAACAGATAAACGAACCGATGTGGCCATTGTAAGGTTGGAACAATTGTATCCAAGTCCGCTTGCTCAATTAGAAGCTATTAAAGCAAAATACAAAAAGGCAACCGAATTTATTTGGGTGCAAGAAGAGCCCGAAAATCAAGGAGCATGGCCTTATATGTGTCGTAAATTCAGAATTTCTGCATTTAATTTTCAGCTCATTTCTCGTAAAGAAAGTAGCAGTACGGCTACAGGATATGCCAAACAACATCAGGCACAACAGTTAGAAATTATTAACATAGCATTTGATAAATCGGTTATAAAATAAACACATTGACCTCGGTTGTATTAAATTAAAAAAATCATGAGCATAGAAATTAAAGTTCCGCCGGTAGGCGAATCAATTACGGAAGTGGTACTTTCATCTTGGAAAAAAGCAGATGGCGATTATGTAGAGATGGATGAAATTATTGCCGAATTAGAATCGGACAAAGCCACCTTTGAACTCACTGCCGAAAAAGCAGGTATCTTAAAAATTAGTGCTAAAGAAGGCGATACTCTAGAAATTGGTGCTACGGTATGTAGTATCGAAGAGGGTTCCGCCCCAGCAGCACCAGCAGCTCCTGTTGCCGAAAAGACTAGCCCAGCAGCTATCGAAGTAAAAGCGGCCACTTATGCTGCAGGTGCTCCATCGCCGGCGGCTGCTAAAATTTTAGCTGAAAAAGGCTTAGACACTACTTCGGGTAGCGGGGTAGGTGGCCGAATTACGAAGGAGGACGCCCTTAAAGCACAACCAACTGCTGCACCAAAAGTAGCCGCTCCTGTAAAAGCCGCGGTACCTGCCGGTTCAAGAGGCGAACGCAGAGAAAAAATGTCTTCGTTGCGTAAAACCGTAGCCAAACGTTTGGTAGCGGTTAAAAACGAAACGGCTATGCTTACCACCTTTAATGAGGTTGATATGCAACCAATAATGGATATCAGAGCTAAATACAAAGATAAATTCAAAGAAAAACATGGTGTTGGCCTAGGCTTTATGTCTTTCTTTACCAAAGCAGTATGCGAAGCTTTAAAAGAATTTCCGGCTGTAAATGCCCGTATTGAGGGTGAAGAAATGGTGTTTAACGAGTTCGCCGATATTTCTATTGCCGTTTCAGCACCAAAAGGTTTGGTGGTGCCAGTCATTCGAAATGCCGATACCTTGAGCCTAGCGCAAATTGAGCAAGCGGTAATGGAGTTGGCCATTAAAGCCCGTGAAAATAAACTGGCTATTGATGAAATGACCGGTGGAACATTTACCATTACCAATGGTGGTGTATTTGGTTCTATGATGTCAACACCCATTATCAATGCGCCCCAATCGGCTATTTTAGGTATGCACAACATTGTAGAACGCCCCGTGGCTATTGGTGGTCAGGTAGTTATTCGCCCAATCATGTACGTTGCCTTATCGTACGATCACCGCATTATCGATGGACGTGAGTCGGTTGGATTTTTAGTGCGTGTAAAGCAATTGTTAGAAGATCCGGCCAGAATGTTACTAGAAATCTAATTTATCATGAAAAACTTAATTCTGCTTGTAGTAAGCTTGCTTGCCACAACTGCTTTTGCACAAAACCCTGCCGCAACAAAAGCAGATAGCACCTTAAATTTGCCTAAAAGCATTTTTAAGAATATTAGCCCTAGAACTTATTCTAATAAAGGAAAATTCTATCTTCATTGGGGCTATAATTTCTCTAGCTATGCCAAAAGTGATTTAAGATTGTATGGTAAAGGCTACGATTTTACCTTGAAAAATGTGCTAGCACACGATCGACCTACGCCTTTGAGTGCTACTTATATCGATTTATCTCGATTATCAATACCTCAATTTAATGCCCATTTTGGATATTATTTAAATGACAATTATAGTATATCTATTGGCTGGGATCACATGAAATATGTGCTTGATGTGCCACAAACCGTAAAAATCAGCGGTACAATTGACGCAACAATTTCTGAGCCTGCTATTTCTACAGGAAGCAAAGCAGGTGTTTATACCAACCAAGATATCACGCTTACTCCCGATTTTTTAACCTTTGAACATACCGACGGATTTAACTATGCCAGTGTAGAAGTAGAACGATACGACGATGCTTGGCGTGCTAAAAAAGGCAACATGTACTTGGCCATGGAAACTGGCTTGGGTGCAGGGTTAATTATACCTCGTAGCGATGTACGTTTGTTGGGAGTTGGTCAAAATAATTTTTGGAATTTAGCCGGATGGGGTATTTCAGCCAAAGCAGGGGCTAAATTGTTTTTTAATAAACATTTATTCTTCCAAGGCAGTTTAAAAACAGGTTGGACTAATTTATCGAACATTCGCACTACCGGACGCAATGGTATTGATAAAGCACAACAGAAAATAAGTTACCTAGAAAACTATTGGGTACTCGGATATATCTTCTAACAAAAAAAAGCGCCTTATGGCGCCTTTTTTTTGAATATATTTTTTGTTGGAATAGCTTAATTTATCTTTTTCGAGAATACATAAAAATGAAAATCATCTACCTTAAAGCTTGCGGCATCTAGACCCTTAATGCTAATCGTTTTTGTTTTGGTACTTGGGTAAATGCGCATGCCTTTTTCTGCAGAAATTTGTACATCAATTGGCATCGCAAAGTCAGCTACATCGGCTACCCAACGGTAGCTAAGTGTATTGCCGTTGATGCTATACTCTAAAACTGGTATGGCCGTATGGCGCAAATACTGATCGAAAACAGGGCCTAGTTTTAGTTTGCTTTGTTTGCTAATATAAGTTTCAATTTCTTGCGTAGTGCAGGTTTTTAAGCCATAAGTAGCATTTATACCTCTTAAAATGCTTAACCATTTGTCGTCGTTATTTATCACTGCACGTACGGTTTGCAATAAGTTGGCTCCTTTTGGGTACATATCGCCAGAACCCTCTTGATTCACGTTATAAGGTCCAATAACTGGATGTTTATTGCCAATGTTTTTACGCAATCCGTGTATGTATTTGGCACCTGCTTCTTTTCCGGCCTGGCATTCTACAAATAAGCCTTCCGAGTATGTAGTGAAACCTTCATGAACCCACATATCGGCAATATCTTTACTGGTAACATTGTTGCCAAACCATTCGTGGCCCGATTCGTGAATAATGATATAATCCCAGGTTAAGCCCAAACCTGTACCGGATAAATCTCGACCTAAATAGCCTTTCAGGAATTTATTTCCGTAAGCTACGGCACTTTGGTGCTCCATACCTAAGTGTGGCGATTGCACCAGTTTATAGCCATCTTGATAAAAAGCGTAGGGGCCAAACCAATGCTCAAAGCATTGTAACATCGGTTTTACATCGGCAGCAAATTGTTTTTTGGCTTTCTCTTCATCGGCTTTTAATACATAAAAATCGAGGCTTAACGGACCTTTTTCGCCCTGAAAAGTGTCGGTAAAATGGGCAAAATTGCCCACGTTAAATGTTACCGAATAATTATTAATAGGATTTTTAATCAACCAATTGTATTGCATATAGCCACCCGATTGCGGAATGGTGCTTACCAATCGTCCGTTAGAAACATCTTGTAAGGTATCGGGTACGCTCATGCTAATTAGCATGCTATCCACTTCATCGGCTTGGTGATCTTTGTTGGGCCACCAAGAGCTTGCGCCAAAACCTTGGCAGGCTACGGCTACCCAAGGATTACCTTCTGTATCTTTCTTAAAAATAAAGCCGCCATCCCAAGGTGGGTTTCGTGCAATAGTAGGGTTACCGTGGTAGAAAACGGTAAAACTTTCGCGATTCCCTTTTTTAATTTCTTGAGGAAAGGTTACAAAAACAGCATTAAACTCTCTTTCGAAAGCTATGTTAGCTCCTTTGTATACAATTTTATCAATAGTTAAATTTTGGAATAAATCTACCTGCAAACGCTTAAAATTCTGCGTAGCTGTAAACTGAATTTCATTAGAACCGCTAATGGCTTTATTATCGATGTCGAGTTTTATATCCAAATGATAATAACTGATATCGTAGCAACTTTTTAGCGGTCCATAATTACCCCTAAGCGAATCGGCACGGGTAATGGGACTTGATTTAAGCTGTGCAAAAACACTTAGCGCATTGCCAGCTAGTAAGCAAAGAATAAATAAGATACGTTTCATATTTTTAAATTTACCCTAAGATACCTTTTTAAAGTAAATGCTTTGGATAAAAAAAGGGTTTTAGGACCGATTAATTTCTCAAATTCGGCGTAATCCTTAACTTTGGATACAATTAAAATAAAAAGGTATGCAATTTGATGTAATCATAATAGGAGGAGGCCCGGGAGGATATGTTTCGGCCATTCGTTGTGCGCAATTTGGGTTAAAAACCGCTATTGTAGAAAAATATAGCACCTTTGGAGGTACCTGTTTAAATGTGGGGTGCATTCCCTCAAAAGCACTCTTAGATTCGTCGGAGCATTATTACAATGCAGCGCATACTTTTGCTACGCATGGCATTAAGCTAAAAGATTTAAAAGTAGATATGCCTCAAATGATTGCCCGCAAAAATGAAGTAGTGGAGCAAACTACAGCTGGTATTACCTATTTATTCAAGAAAAATAAAGTAACGACCTATCAAGGTTTGGGTTCATTTATGGATAAAAATACCATCAGCATTAAAAAAGCCGATGGAACTACTGAACAAATTACAGCTAAAAATGTAGTTATTGCTACGGGCTCAAAACCTACCGAATTGCCTTTTATTCAAGTGGATAAAAAGCGTATCATGACATCTACCGAAGCCCTAAATTTAACAGAAGTGCCTAAGCATTTGATTTTAATTGGTGGCGGTGTTATTGGTTTAGAACTTGGTTCGGTTTACGCCCGTTTGGGTGCTAAAGTAACCGTAATAGAGTTTTCGGATGCGATTATTGGCACCATGGATAAAACCTTAGGTGCCGAATTGCTTAAATCCTTAAAGAAAATAGGCATGGAATTCTTGTTGAGCCATAAAGTAACAGGTGCCAAAGTTTCGGGTAATAAAGTAACGGTAACAGCCGATGATCCTTCGGGTAAATCGATTAGTTTAGATGGCGATTATTGCTTAGTGGCCGTTGGCCGTACAGCCTATACTGAAGGTTTAGGATTAGATAAACTAGGCATTACAGTTGACGAACGGGGTAAAAAAATTCCGGTTAACGAGCATTTAGAAACCACTGTTCCGGGTATTTATGCCATTGGCGATGTGGTGCGTGGTGCCATGTTAGCGCACAAGGCAGAAGATGAAGGCACGTTTGTAGCCGAGCGCATTGCCGGGCAAAAACCGCATATCAACTACAACTTAATTCCGGGTGTAGTGTATACCTGGCCCGAAGTAGCTAGCGTAGGTTATACAGAAGAGCAATTAAAAGAAAAAGGCGTGCAATACAAAAGCGGATCGTTTCCGTTTAAAGCCAGCGGCAGAGCTCGGGCAAGTATGGATACCGATGGCTTGGTAAAAGTGTTGGCCGATGCTACCACTGATGAAATTTTAGGCGTGCACATGATTGGTCCTAGAGTAGCAGATGTTATCGCCGAAGCGGTAGTTGCTATGGAGTTCCGTGCCTCTGCGGAAGATATTGCCCGCATTTCCCACGCTCATCCAACTTATACCGAGGCTTTTAAAGAAGCAGCCATGGCTGCCACCGAAAATAGAGCCATTCATATTTAATGAACTTTTTACAAGCTATCGGAATAGTAATGGTAACTCTTCTTGGTATGGAGAGTATATCTTGGGCTATGCATAAATTTTTATTCCATGGCCCCTTGTGGTTTATTCATAAAAGTCACCACCAAGAACGTAGCGGTTTTTTTGAATGGAATGATGTATTTAGTTTGTTATTTGGCGGAGCTGCTTTGCTACTCTTGATTACAGATAGAGAGCAAATGGGCATGCTATTTTGGATGGGAGCCGGCATTTCTTTATACGGAATCATCTATTTTGTGTTCCACGATTGGTTTATTCATAACCGATTTAAAAGTTTTAAAACCACCAATCGTTATCTGTTGGGTATTCGCAGAGCACATAAAATACATCATAAATCCACCCAGAAAAATCCTTCGGAAGAATTCGGTTTGTTAATGGCTTCCAAAAAATACTTCAAAAAATCATAGCTTTACCCGGTGCACATTCAAGAAAACTATTCCTTAAAATCGCATAATACCTTTGGTGTTGCTGCCCAAGCACGTTGGTTTGTAGCCATTGAGCAGGAATCCGATTTGGTTGACTTATTTGCTCAAGAGTGGGTAAAGCCCCTAGCTAAATTAGTTTTGGGCGGTGGTAGCAATATGCTCTTTACCCAAGATTTTAATGGTTTGGTAATTTGGATAGCCAATAAAGGAATTAGTGAACGTATAGAAGGTAATTCGGTAGTACTGAAAGCCGCCGCCGGCGAAGTATGGAACGACCTGGTGCAGTATGCGGTAAACAAAGGCTTTGCCGGCATGGAAAATTTAAGTTTAATTCCAGGAACGGTAGGTGCATCGCCGGTGCAAAATATTGGTGCCTATGGCGTAGAGCTAGACACTATTTTTGAGTCGTGCCGAGTTTTTGAATTGGCTACCGGCAGCTTTAAAACTTTTACCCAATCCGATTGTGGCTTTTCGTACCGAGAAAGCATTTTTAAACAAGCACGTAAAGACCAATATATAGTTACCGAAGTTTCTTTTCGCTTGAGTTTGGTGCCCACCATTCGCACCAGTTATGGGGCCATACAAGAAGAATTGAAACACAGAGGTATAAATAAACCTACCATCAAAGATGTTTCGGAAGTGGTTTCGGCTATTCGGGTAAGTAAATTACCAGACCCGAGTACCATTGGAAATGCCGGTAGTTTCTTTAAAAACCCAATTATTTCGGCTGCTCAATTCGAAAAAGTACAGGCTTCTTTTCCTGAAGTGGTGCATTATCCTGCCGCCAATGGGCAAGTAAAACTAGCTGCCGGTTGGCTTATTGAACAATGCGGATGGAAGGGCAAAGTGGTAGGCCATACCGGTACGTGGAAAAACCAAGCCTTGGTATTGGTAAACCATGGCGGTGCCAGCGGTTCGGAAGTGTTTGCTTTTTCTGAACAAATTATAGCAAGCGTTTTCGAACGTTTTGGCCTTCGCTTAGAACGAGAAGTAAACGTTATTTAGCCTTCTGCAGGTGTTTATCTACCAATGTGCTTACTACTTGTCCGGATATAATAGACGGCGGTACGCCGGGCCCCGGAACGGTTAACTGCCCCGTAAAAAACAAATTCTTTATTTTCTTAGAACGCATGCTCGGTTTAAAGAAAGCCGTTTGTGCCAAGGTATTGGCTAAGCCGTAGGCATTGCCCTTAAACGAGTGGTAATCGCTTTCAAAATCGTTCATGGCATAGCTGCGTTTTAGGCAAATATGGTCTTTAATCGTTTGGCCGGTAACTTGTTCAAAGCGGTCAACCATTACATCGAAATATTTTTCCCTTAGTTCTTCGCTATCGCTTAGGCCGGGGGCCAATGGCATCAAGAAAAATAAGTTTTCCATACCTTCTGGGGCAACCGTAGCATCGGTTTTAGACGGACAGGAAGCATAAAATAAGGGTTTGCTAGGCCATTTCGGGTCACTATAAATTTCTTTGGCATGCAACTCAAAATCTTCGTCAAAAAACAAATTATGATGCTGTACATCCTTAATTTTTTTAGAAAGTCCTACATAAAATAATAGGCTTGAGGGTGACATGGTTCTATTTTCCCAATAATTTTCGGAATAATTCCTTAATTTTTTATCGGTTAGCAGTTGATCTACGTGTTGGTAATCGGCGGCAGCTACAACGGCATCGGCTTCAAAAAAACCCTGATTGGTTTCTACACCAAGAGCTTGCTTATTTTCGGTTTTTATGTGCTTTACTTCTGTATTTAGATGAATTTTTACGCCAGCCTCTTCTGCTACCTGCACCATGGCTTTAATAATTTCGTTCATACCATTTTGAGGGTACCAGGTGCCCATTACCAAATCGGCATAATTCATCATGCTGTACATGGCAGGTGTATTTTGCGGAGTGGCGCCTAAAAAGAGTACCGGAAACTCCAACACTTTTCTGATTTTTGGGTGCTTAAAATGTTTGCGTACGTGGCTACTCATGCTGCTAAACATTTGCAAACCAATACTTTCGCGAATCAATCGCCAATCTATAAATTCGGTAATGGATAGAGAGGGACGAAAAACATATTCGCCCATACCCACTTGGTATTTGTAGGCGGCTTGTGTTAAAAAACTGCGTAAATGTGCTGTACTTCCGGGCTCTAAGGCTTCAAAACTAGCTTCTAGCGCTTCCATATTGGCCGGAATATCTAAAATATCATTTTTACCAAAGTATACCCGATAGCCTGGATCCAGGCGTTTGAGTTCATAAAAATCACTCACTTTTTTGCCAAAAAGCGCAAAATAATTCTCAAATACATCGGGCATCCAATACCAACTTGGTCCCATATCAAAGGTGAAACCATCTTTCTTCCAAACACGTGCACGGCCACCGGCTTGGTCATTTTTTTCGTAAATGCTTACCTCATAGCCTTTTTGAGCTAAAAGTGCAGCGCTAGCTAAACCAGAAAATCCGGAACCAATAATGGCAATTCGAGTGTTTTTCATGAATGGTAAAGGTAAGTTGATTTGCGGGAATGCCCTAAAAATTAGTTACGTTTTTTAGTAGATTTGAACATTAAGATGATGAATTTTTACAACGAGACCTCCTTAGCTTGCAGCAAGCTGATAACGAATGCCTATAGTACCTCTTTTAGTATGGGTATTAAAGCTTTTGATAAAGCTTTGCATGAGCCTATTTATGCCATTTATGGTTTTGTACGTTATGCCGACGAAATTGTAGATACCTTTCATGAATACGATAAGCAAACACTTATTACTCGATTTAAGGCAGATACTTTTCAAGCCATTGAGGAAGGGATTAGTTTGAATCCGGTGCTGCAGAGCTTTCAATGGGTGGTAAATAACTACCAAATAGAACCCGAGTTTATTACCGCCTTTTTCGATTCTATGGAAATGGATTTGTACAAAACGAAATTTACTCAGCAAGAATACGAAACCTATATTTATGGTTCGGCCGAGGTAATTGGCTTGATGTGTTTGCGTGTATTTTGTGCTGAAAATCGTGCAGATTTTGATGTATTGGCTCCTTTTGCCAAACGTCTAGGCTCGGCTTTCCAAAAAATTAATTTCTTACGAGATATTGCATCCGATTTCGAAGAACGTGGTCGGGTGTATTTCCCGGATGTGCGTTTCGAAGCTTTTTCGGAGTTAGAGAAACAAGCCATTGAGCAAGACATAGCCCAAGAATTTGCAGATGGTTTGGAAGGGATTAAAAATCTACCCGAGGGTTGTAAAAAAGGAGTGTATTTGGCTTATGTGTATTACACCCAACTCTTCGAAAAAATTAAACAAACACCAGCCTCCGTATTGCGTACTACCCGCATTCGGGTAAGCGATGCGAAAAAGATATGGTTAATGGCACAATCGCTGGTAAAAGTGAAATTTAACACGCTTTAATGAAGAAATTGAGCATTATACTTGCCTTTTTGTTTTGTTTTTTTGGCCAGGTATATGCACAACCGCTTACCAGCATAGAGTATGCTGGCTTACGTAAATCCATAGTACAAGCGGTTGATAGCGAAAGGTTAACAGATTCTTTATTGCAAAAACTAAGTCCTTTTTCGGATAATAATCCATTATTAATGGCTTATGTAGCCACCTTGCAGGCATTAAAGTCCAAGCATCATTGGAATCCCTATTTAAAACTAAAATACCTCCAACTGGCCACTAAAAAAATGAATAAAGCCGTAGCAGGTGCACCAATGAATCTAGAAATTCGGTTCATGCGGTTTTCTATTCAACACTATACCCCATCTTTTTTAGGCTATAGTAAGCAGTTGACCGAAGATAGGCAGGTACTTGTAAAACTTTATGATACGCAGAATTTTGGTACTGCCGATGCGATATTCGTAAAAAGTATTGCCCAGTTTATGCTAGAGACTAAGCGCTGTTCCGAGGCTGAAAAACAGATTTTTAAGAAATTCGCTTAAGTTGTAGCTATGCAAGGCACCTATTTACTTCTCAATTTTCTTACCATTTTATTCCCCATTGCCCTATCGTTTGATAAGAAGGTTCGGTTTGTGCAATATTGGCGTTTTTTATTTCCAGCAATTGCCCTAAGTGGGGTAGTTTTTTTGCTTTGGGATGTAGTTTTCACCAAATACGGTGTTTGGTCGTTCAATCCAACCTATGTATTGGGTATTGGTTTTCAGGGTTTACCCTTAGAAGAGATTTTATTCTTTTTAACGGTCCCCTTTGCCTGTATATTTATTTACGAGTGTTTAAACTACTACGTTAAAACCGATTTTATGGCTCCATTTGCCAAAGCCATCACCTTTCTGCTTTTCTGTTTAAGCATATGGATGCATGTATTTTACGGCTATGCCTTATATACGGTCGTAACCTTTAGTTTATGTTTTTTGTTGAGTTTAGGCTTGTTGTGGTTGCAACCCAAATGGCTCGGTCGGTTTTACTTGGCTTATTTTATATCCTTAGTGCCGTTTTATTTGATAAATGGCTTGCTTACCAGTTTGCCTGTGGTACTTTATAACGATGCCGAAAATTGCGGCTTTCGGGTGGGTACCATACCTTTCGAAGATCATTTTTATTCTTTAGCGCTCTTGCTGCTAACCACTATTTTTTACGAAATTTTTAAAAAACGTGCCGCATGAGTGTGCTCCCAAACTATACCAAAAGCCAGCTAGCCTTACGTAACGGCCAAGATAAGCCTGAAATTTGGGTAGCGTTTGAGGGGCGCATTTACGATGTAAGTGCCAGCAAACTTTGGCGCAAAGGGAAACATTACGAGCATTGGGCCGGGCAAGATTTAACCGATGAGCTAAAAGATGCTCCACACAGTCGGCAGGTATTCGAGAAGTTTAGTGTAATAGGCTTGCTTAAATAGTAAAGCTAGTTAGGCTTACGAATTCCTTCACTCGGGCACTAATTTCTGCTTCGCTTAAGTTTTTGATGCGCTCTGTTCCAAATTTTTCTACACAAAAAGAGGCCAAGGCCGAACCATAAATGATGGCATTTTTCATGTTGTTGAAATTGATGGTGTCTATTTGGGCCAAATAACCAATAAAACCACCTGCAAAGGTATCACCGGCACCTGTGGGGTCAAATACTTCGGCTAGCGGAAGGGCAGGGGCCGAGAATATTTGCTTTTCGTGGAATAGCAAAGCGCCATGCTCTCCTTTTTTAATAATGAGGTAGCTTGGTCCCATTTTTAATATTTTTTCGGCGGCTTTTACCAAAGAATATTCACCAGAAAGCTGGCGGGCTTCGGCATCGTTAATGGTCAAAACGTCTACCAGTTTTAAGGTAGCCAATAGCTCATCTAAGGCAATGTCCATCCAAAAGTTCATGGTGTCTAGCACAATTAATTTTGGGCGGTTTTTTAAGCGTTTTATGGTGGTTTGTTGTACTTGTGGACTTAGGTTGCCGAGTAGTAAAAATTCGCAATCTTGGTAGCTCTCGGGTAAAATAGGGTCGAAATCGGCTAGCACGTTTAAATCGGTAACTAGGGTATCGCGGCTATTCATGTCGTTGTGGTATTTGCCCGACCAAAAAAACGATTTTTCACCGGCTTTTACCTGCAGCCCTTCGGTGCTAATGCCATGGTCTTGGAAAGATTGGATATCTTCTTTGGGAAAATCATCGCCAACCACGCCTACCATTTTTACATGTTTGTAAAAGTAAGAAGCGGCTAAACAGGCGTATGTGGCTGCTCCGCCTACAATTTTGTCTGTTTTGCCAAAAGGAGTTTCAATGGCATCAAAGGCAACGGTGCCGGTAACTACAAGACTCATATTTTTTTGAATTTTTTTACGTGCAAATATTGTTTAAATAATTTAAAATCCCGAATATTGCAATCCCGTTTGGGAAGAAGGTGTTCGCATCTTCATTAACCGGAAATTCCTGAGTAGCTCAGCCGGTTAGAGCATCTGACTGTTAATCAGAGGGTCGCTGGTTCGAGCCCAGCCTCAGGAGCAATAATGATAAAAAGGTTATACTTTTATAGTGTAACCTTTTTTTGTTCGAATGCTCTTACCTGTAATAAAATACTTTTCTCACTTGCCAAGGAGACTTTTTCTTCTAGATAGTCTCGGTGCAGCCTTGACATCTTTTTTCTTA
>CAMCMG010000011.1:0-39714 GCA_945875895.1 Sphingobacterium thalpophilum
CTGTTGAAAAAATCGAAGATCCATATCATTTTCAAAAATACGATACAAGGGCTTCCAATGCATTGAAGGTGTGGATTGGGATTCAGTTTTTTGTCACCCTTGCCTTTATGTATTATTTATTTGGCAACCTAGCCACCATTCCTAAACCGCAAATTTTCTTTTATGGCGGCTTTATTTTATTGGCGGTTTATGCCTATACCGAACTCATGGATAGAAACCCCAATGCCATTTGGTGGGAACTTCTGAAAACCGTTTGTGCGCTTAGTTTAATATATATAAACGGCGATTGGTTTGGCATGGGCGAACAATTTACAAAAGTGTTGCTAGTGTATTTAGTGGTTGCAAACGTTGTAACCTATTATTTTAGCAGGTTAGAAGAAGATAGCTCCCCCGTTTTGGCTTCATAAAATCTAACATGGAACTCTCACATGCCCTAACTGATGCCCTTTTAACGCTGGCAGGTATATTTGTATTTTTTAAGTATTTAAAGCCATTAGCTCCAATAGAGCGTTTGCTTTGGAGTGCGTTTATTCTATCGGTAACTGCAGCTTCATTTTTTGGTGTCATTCGGTTTTCGGGTTACGCTCCGGCACGGTCTGTTTCAGAAACTTTTCAGCACATTGCCTCCACATTGGGAGCCATTTGTTTGGTGTTGGTTTGCTATCAAAAAATCAGCAAAAAAAGGCTAAACACAACGTATTTGTATAGTTTTGTGGCAGTAGGCATGGTGCTGTTTATATACATCGAATTGCTCCAAAAGCCGGCATTGGCTCAGTTTTCATCCATGGTAGCCATACCCCTAGTGTTGGCTCTTGGTATTTGGGGGCTTTTCAGAGGCAAAAAAACGTTCAGTCTATGGCTCATAATAGCCGTTGTTTTACTCATACTAGCTAACTTTAATAAGGCCATTGCTCCGCTATTTTATGTAAACAATATAGATTTGTACCATTGCGTATTGGCATTAAGTATACTATCCTTTGGTAAAGCAGCAAAAGAATAAACATGTCCACAAAAACACTCATTAAAAATTGTAGCCTGGTAAACGAAGGCCAAATTCGCGTTGCCGATGTATGGATTGAAAATGGGTTGATTCAAAAAATTGGACAAATAGCCGACCCTAGTGATGCTGCAACTATAATTGACGGAACAGGTAAGTTTTTATTCCCAGGTATTATTGATGGTCAAGTTCATTTTCGCGAACCCGGACTAACCCACAAAGGTGATTTGTATACAGAAAGCAAAGCAGCACTTGCTGGTGGTGTAACCTCTTTTATTGATATGCCCAATACATCTCCAAATGTATTAAGCATTGATATTTTGAATGAAAAATACCGAATTGCCTCAGAACAATCTTTAGCCAACTTTGGTTTTTTTTTAGGTGTTAATGGCGATAATTTAGATGAAGTTATTAAGCTCGATACCTCTAAACTCTTGGGTGTTTCTGATGACGGATTGTACTTTACCAAAAAAGGGAACTTGCTGGCCGATAACCCAGAAACTATGGAAAAACTATTTGCAAACTGCAAATCTGTAATTGCCATACATTCTGAAAAAGAACAAATTGTAGAAGAAAACGAAAACCAGTACAGAGAAAAATACGGCGAAAATGTGCCCGTTGAATTTCACCCACTCATAAGAAGCGAAAAAGCGTGCTACGAAGCTACCAAAAGAGCCATCGAATTGGCCAATAAACACCAGGCCCGTTTGCATATTTTACATCTAACAACCGAAGCAGAAACGCATTTATTCCGGAATGATATTCCTTTAAAAGATAAAAATATAACCACAGAGGTTTCGGTACATCATTTGTGGTTTTCAGATATAGACTACGAACGATTGGGCACCTTAATAAAATGGAATCCGGCCATAAAAACAGAAAAAGATAAAAAAGGCCTCTTAAAAGCGTTGTTAGACGATAGAATTGACTTGGTAACCACCGATCATGCGCCACATACCTTAGAAGAAAAACAAAAACCTTATTTTCAATCCATGTCTGGAGCCCCCATGGTGCAACACTCCCTAAATATTATGTTAGAGTTTTACAAACAGGGGCTCATATCTTTAGAAAAAATTGCAGAAAAAATGTGCCATAACCCAGCCATTTTATATCATATTGAGAAAAGAGGTTTTATACGAGAAGGTTATTTTGCAGACCTAACACTAGTTGACTTAAATACGAGCTGGACCGTTAGCAAAGAAAATCTTTTATACAAATGTGGCTGGTCGCCAGTAGAAGGAACAACCTTTCACAGCAGCATTACCCAAACTTTTGTAAACGGTAATTTGGTTTATAACAATGGCCGTTTTAACGAAAATACAAGAGGTATGGCCCTTACAACAACTCTTGAGTAAGAAAGAACCGCTTGCATGATCATCTTTCTTAAAGAGGATAAAAATATAAAGCATAGCTAGACCGTTAAACTATTTATAAGTTAACCTATCCAACAAAAAAAGCTTATGAAAAAGTATATCCTTTTAGCAGTAGTCATGGTAGCCATAGCAGCTAGCAGTAATGCACAAACCGAAAAACGTAGTCTTAGAGACGAAAGCCGTCGTATTGCCCAAGGCATACGCAGTGGTCAAATTACAAAAACCGAAGCCTTGGTTTTGAGAAAACAAGCCAAAGATGTAAGACGAACAAAAGCCATAGCCGTAGCAGATGGTGTTGTAACCCCTCAAGAACGTGGCGCCATTGCTCGTCAAGATCGCCAACTCGACCGCACCATTCGTCGAACCAAGCACAACAAAAGAACTAGATAATACAGTCTTCAACTTCTACCAAAAGCCAAGCTATACGCTTGGCTTTTTTACGACCAATAAAACCAAGAGCGTCTAAATGGAGGATTCTGGTTAGATGTAAGTTTTTTACACAACTAAATAAATTTCATACATTCGAGTATGAAATTACTAGCATCTATGTTAAGCTTTTGCCTATGTGGATTATTGGTCCAAGGTCAAACTACGCCCCAAGTTGTTTCGGGAAAGATTGAACGCATAACACAATTCCCTTCAAGATACGTAACCGCCCGAAATGTAGACGTGTGGCTACCCGATGGCTATACCACAAACAAAAAGTATGCAGTATTGTACATGCACGATGGCCAAATGCTCTACGATGCTAATACAACGTGGAATAAAATCGCTTGGGAAGTAGATGATGTGTTAAGTACATTAGAAAAAACAGGCCAAATTAAAGAAACTATAGTGGTGGGTATATGGAACGGTGAAAAAACCCGTCATGCAGACTACTTTCCTCAAAAACCCTTCGAAAATTTAAAAAAATCAGAAAAAGAAGCCATTTATACCGCAGCACGTGCCAATGGTGGTTCCATATTTAATAACTACCAAATTTCTTCGGATAGCTACCTAAAATTCTTGGTAAAAGAACTGAAACCTTATATCGATAGCCATTATGCAGTTTCTACCAAAACCGAAGATACCTTTATAGCGGGCAGTAGCATGGGCGGGCTAATTTCTATGTATGCTATTTGCGAATATCCAGAAGTATTTGGGGGAGCGGCTTGTATGAGTACCCATTGGCCAGGTATTTTTAGCATGGAGGGCAATCCTATTCCCGATGCCTTTTTGGCCTATATGAATAAACATTTGCCTAAAGCAAACACGCACAAACTCTACTTTGATTACGGCGATAAAACCCTAGATGCTTTATATCCACCACTACAACAAAAAGTTGATAGCTTAATGTTAGCCAAGGGTTATAACGATTCGCATTGGCTAACCAAATTTTATCCTGGCGACGATCATAGTGAAAAATCGTGGAGTAAACGCTTAGCAATTCCACTAACATTTTTATTACAAAAAAATCAATAAACCTATCTATGCTAACCAAAAGAGTAAAATATGCATTAAAAGCATTGGTATTTGTACATAAAAATCAAGGTAACAGCCTCTTATCGGCAAAAAAAATTGCTGAAGAAGAAGGCATTCCCTTTAAATTCTTAGAAAACATACTTCGCGAATTAAAACAAGCAAAAATACTTTCAAGCGCTAGAGGGCCAAAAGGGGGCTACTATTTAGTAAAGTCCGCCCAAGAAATTAGTATTGCAGAAATTATGCGAATTATTGATGGACCAATTGCACTCATTCCGTGTGTTTCCGAAAGCTTTTACCAAAAATGTGCCGAGTGTACCGATGAAGAAACATGCCGTATACGCAAATTATTTGCAGAATTACGTGAAAATATGTTACCCATCTTAAGCAAATCTTTGCTTGAATTTGCCGAATATTAATTTTTTGTTAATTATATCATACTAATTTGGTAGGAATTATATATTTAATACATTTGGAGCAGTATAAAATATAATTCATAATAATAAATTGAAATCGATTCTAATCTTACACTTCGTTGCTAACAGCCTGCTTGGCAGCGATTCAACAACCGATACCATTAAACACCCAATAACTGGAAAAAGTTTTTATCGCGATGCGGAATCGTATGCTAGCAAAAGAGAAACAGATCCTCCTGCCTATGTCCGAAATTTTGGGCAACTCAATAAAAGCCAAAAAAACTGGCTACAATTGGGTTTAGAGTCTCGTGAACGAATAGAATTTAGATATAATGACGTTCGAAGAGCTGAGAGTATAAATAGAGATATTCCTATTTTGTGGAGACAGAAAGTATATGTAGGGATACAAAATATACTAGACCCCTTGAGAGTGGGTTTGGAGTTTGGGGATTCATGGAGAACTAACGGGAATTACGCCCTCGATAATCGAGATGTAAACAGAACCGATATCATTCAAGCATATGCCGAGCTCTATTTAGATAACGTATTTAAACCAGATGCTGGTGGAAATAAACGTACACTAAGCCTACGCTATGGCAGACAAGCCTTTGAAATGTTAGATCGACGACTACTCAGTTTAAACCCGTGGCGAAATACGACAGGAAATTTTGAAGGATTAAGAATTGGGATCGGGCAGGATCAGAATAATTGGAGCATCGATGCATTTGTACTCAAGCCTATAACTATTCAATACAATCAGGCTGATAAGGCAGATAATAAACGGGTGTTTACTGCCGTAATAGGGCATTGGCGAAAATGGTCGGAATGGATAAGTATGGAACCCTACTATATGAATCTAAAACAGAATCCTGCCATACAAAACAACCATATAGAACGTAATATTCATACAGCAGGAATGCGGCTATATGGAATACTTTTCAGAAAAGTACTACAATTTGATATAAGTAGTAATTATCAATTTGGCCAAGATAATGGTCTAAATCATCATGCTTTAAGCATAAATGCCGAACTGGGATATAAATTCAAAAACAATGCACATCAACCCCGGTTGAGTACATTTTTTGGTTATGCAAGCGGCGATAAAAATCCAAACGATACTCAGAGTAACCGATTCGAACGCTACTTTGGTTTTAGCAGGCCTTGGTCATCTGACGATTATATCACCATGGAAAACATTTTTACACCCAAAATAAAAACAGAATGGCAAGGTAAATTGGGTAACAAGGTTATTCGATTTGATGTAGGTTACAGCTTATACTGGTTGGCTAGCAAAACCGATCGAATGGCAAATTTATTAGCCGGAAGCGTTTTCTATAGAGATAAAAATGGCCTAAGTGGGCAATTTTTAGGTGAAGGAATAGATAGCAGAATGCGCTTTAACCCCATGCAGTATTTAAGCTGTACAATTGGTTATAGCTATTTTAGTATGGGCGATTTTATTAAAAACAGACAAGTAGTTGCCAATACTATTTCAGCCAAAAACAGTCACTTTTTATACCTCGAACTTACTATAAATCCTTTTGACATACACAAAAAATCAAAAAATAAATAACTACAAACAGAAACAAATAACATGAAATTTTTACGATTTAGACACATTGGCATTGCCATTTTAGTATTGAAAACGAGCTTAATTGCGTATTTAATTTATGCTGTGAGTACCAAGCCACACACAGAATTGCTACTACTTGATACTACCCTTTGGCAATTTATACTTGTAGGGTTTTTAGCACAACTAGTAGATGGCACCCTTGGTATGGCCTACGGAGTAAGTTGCTCTACCCTCTTGCTCAACTTGGGTGTATCGCCCAAAATAGCCACCGCAGCTGTGCATACAGCCGAAGTATTTACTACAGGGGTATCGGGCTTATCGCATTTAAAATTTGGTAATATTGATAAAAAACTTTTTTTACGCATTGTAATTACAGGAGTAATAGGTGCTATGATTGGGGCTTATTTAATATCAGCCGTATTTGATGGTAAACTTATAAAACCCTATATCGCCACTTATTTACTTGTTTTAGGCATTGTTATTTTAATAAAAGGTGTACGCAACCAGCCAAAACCCGAAAGCAAAATAAAACATGCCGAAAGTTTGGCATTATTTGGTGGTTTTTTCGATGCCATTGGTGGTGGTGGTTGGGGGCCCATTGTTACCTCTAATTTAATAAACCAAGGCAAAAACCCCAGAGAAACTATTGGCACTGTAAATACAGCCGAATTTTTTGTAGCCTTTTTTGGTACAGGTGTATTTTTATTTTTTGTAGGTATTGATAGCTGGAGAACGGTATTGGGCTTAATAATTGGAGGGGTAATTGCCGCACCAATAGGTGCCTACTTTGCATCAAGGGTGAACAAAAAAACCATAATGATTCTGATTGGAGCTGTAATTATACTTACCTCAACCTATACCCTTTACAAAACGATACTATAAATTTGTTTGGAGAGAACATGAATCCAGTGGCAAAATTAATGTCTAAACATGCAACCGAAACCAAGGATGAATATATTTAGCAAGCCCCTTACCCTATTAAGATTGATTATGTTGGGAGTAACGGTGTACTTAAAAACCTTGGGAGAAACCAAAGTATATACCGATGTCAATGGGGAAATCCGTCTAAATAAGAGTAATTATTAATCGATTTTAAGCGTCTCTACGCCAAATTTGTTTAAAAAATCTACTCCTTCATCGCTGGGCAAACCTTTATACTCGGCATACGAATTTTTAAACCACACTTTTTTAATACCCGAAGAAAAGATTAATCGGGCACAAGAAATACAAGGAGATAAGGTGAGGTATAAGGTTGCACCTTCTAAAGTTGCACCATTTTTAACCGCATACAGAATGGCATTTTCTTCGGCATGTAAAGCCAAAGAACAGCTATTCTTACTATCTCTGGGGCAGCCCACGTCAGGAAATTCTTCGTCACAGTTATGGGTGCCCGCAGGCGGCCCATTATAGCCAATAGAAATAATGCGGGTATCTTTGGTAAGAACAGCCCCAACTTGGGCCTTTACGCAATGAGAGCGCTGGGCCAGGTCGGTGGCTAAATTCATAAATATACTATCAAAACTTGGTTTACTCAAGGTATAGGTGAATTAATGACCAGAGGCCAAATTTTTATCAAAACTAATGCCCTGAACCTTTAAAATACCGCTCACTTTCCAAGCATAAAAAGCTAAATAAGCAAAGCAAGCAATTCCTACTACATAGCTGTATTGAATACCCGTAAATTCTGAAACGTAGCCTTGTAACCAACTTACTATACCACCACCCATAATCATCATAATTAAAAAGCTACTTCCTTGGCTGGTATTTTTACCAAGTCCGCTAACAGCTAACGTGAAAATACAAGGCCATAAGGTACTACAAAACAAGCCCACGCTAGTGAATGCATACACACTTAGCATTCCAGTAGTTAACATGCCTACACACAGCGCCAAAATCCCTACTACAGAAAAAATAAATAACATACGAGCCGGATTGGCTTTACTTAAAATATCGGCAAGAATTAATACTAAAATAATAAGACCATACACATAAAAAGGTGCTAAATTATGATCAGCAACCGCATTTACTAACAGAAATACTCCAAATGCTAAATAAGGAGCAACAAAGCGCAATACTTTTTGCAAACTGATATTTGATGTAAATGCTTCCACAGCACCCGTCCAACGACCAATCATCATACTGGCCCAATACAAGGAAATATAAGGGGCTATATCTTTAATGGCAAAGCCTAAATCTTTTTCCATATAGGCCGGTAAATTACTAGCTGTAGATACTTCCACACCTACGTATACAAAAATGGCAATCATGCCTAACACCAATTGCGGATATTTTAAGGCTGAGCCCTTCAAACCATCTTCGGTACTTTCTACTAAGGCCGGCTTGTCTGGTATTGATGAAAATTTAAGGAACAAACCAACTACTAAAAATGCAGCACCCAAAACTAAATAAGGAATTTTAACACTCTCTATACTGATATTGGTTGTAGTGCTTGTACTGGCTCCAAAAATGGCAAAACTTACAATCAATGGGCCAATAGTGGTTCCAAAATTATTAATACCACCCGCTAATGTTAAACGTTGAGAGCCCGTTGTAATGGGCCCCATGGCAATGGCTAATGGATTGGCTACGGTTTGTTGAAGAGAAAATCCTAATCCAACTATAAATAAACCCGAAAGCATGAGTGGGAATGAACCTAAATTTGCTGCGGGATAAAACAATAAGGTACCGAAAGCAGAAATAACAAGACCTAATGCTAATCCATTTTTATAACCTATGGTATTAATCACATCTTTTTTGAGTAGCATCGAAATACCCATATAAATTAAAGACCCTACGGTATAAGCAATATAAAAGGCTAAAGAAACTAACTGACTTTCACTTTGAGTTAAATCAAAAGCTTGTCTGAATACCGGGATAAGAATATCGTTGCTTGCGGCAACAAATCCCCAGAAGAAAAAAACGGTTACTAAGGGTATAAATTGACCCCATTTAGTGTGTGAATTTGATTCCATAATGTGATGTAATGTTAATTTTGGTTTATAATTTAAGTATAGCTAACATACTTATTTTTTTTGAATAGTACTATTTTTAGAAATATCTAGGATAGGATACATCAATTAAGACATAAAATCGGATATTCGTTAAAAAAATACGATGGAAACGATACTTTCAGGAATCGGCATGGGGATCATGCTCTCTTTTTTAATGGGACCCGGGTTTTTTGCTTTGCTTAAAACAAGCATTGAAAAAGGCTTTCATGCGGGTATATCATTAGCCGGAGGCATTTTATTAAGTGATGTGTTTTTTGTTGCTATAAGTCTTTTTGGATCTAGTTATTTACGAAGCGGCCAAGTTGTAATGGAGTATATTGGCTATGCAGGCACGCTCATTTTACTCGGTATTGGTTTCTATTATTGGTTTAAAAAAGACACACTAGAGTTAGAACATGCTATGCCGAAAAGCAATAAATTGGGTTATTTTTTAAAGGGCTTTATAATGAGTTTGTTTAACCCCACCTTGTTGCTCTATTGGTTAAGCATAAGCAGTTGGGTGGTATCGGTTGTTGGCAAGTTTGAGACCCAAAAGGTAATTCCATTTTTTGCAAGCATCTTGCTTACACAATTTATTTTGGATGTAATAAAGGCTTATTTTGCAAACAAATTACGCAAACGAATGACCCAAAAAAACCTAATGTGGCTAAACCGAATTGCGGGTACGCTACTAATCCTATTCGGACTTAAACTACTTTACTCTATGCTAATAAACCATTCCTTGGCTTAGTAGGCCCGTTGGTTATTACCCTCTACCCAATTCATAAAAGCCTGATTGACTACTTTATTTCCACCCGGAGTAGGATAATTACCCGAAAAATACCAATCGCCCAAGTGTTTCGGACAAGCTGTATGTAGGTTTTCTAATTTCTGATAAATAACTTCGACTTGAGCATAGATGCCCGCTGGAGTAACAATTTTAGCAATTCGACTGGAAATTTCTTCGTCGGTGAAATGAGCGTATAAAGCCTGCACTAAGTTTTTCTCTTTCATGTTCCCAGCAGCCTTAGCATGTAAACAAGCTTGATAGGTGTCTTGTATGAGATGCTCTTTACCTAGTTCGCGTAGCAAAGAAATCATAGCCTCAAAAGCTACAAATTCGCCCATTTTAGACATATCAATACCATAACAATCGGGGTAGCGAATTTGAGGGGCCGAAGAAACTACAATGATTTTTTTGGGGTGCAAACGGTCTAAAATTCGTAAAATGCTTTGTTTCAAGGTAGTTCCCCTAACAATAGAATCGTCTAAAACTACCAAGGTATCTTGTTGTGCTTTTATTAGACCATAAGTGGTATCGTACACGTGGGCTACCATGTCACCTCTATCGGCATCTTGCGCAATAAAAGTGCGCAATTTAGCATCTTTAAGGGCAATTTTCTCCACCCTCGGAGCCATTTTTAGCATCGCTTCTAACTCGGCATCGGTAATTTTATCAGCACGGTTTAACAAGGTATTTTTTTGTACCTGTTTGATGTACTTATGCACACCTTCCACCAAGCCATAAAAAGCTACTTCGGCAGTGTTTGGGATAAAAGAAAATACGGTATTTTCTAAATCGTTGTTTACTGCTGATAAAATTTGTGGGCATAGTAAGCGACCCAATTGCTTGCGTTCGCGGTATATATCGGCATCGCTGCCTCTAGAGAAATAAATACGCTCAAAAGAACATGATTTTTGTTCTATGGGTTGGCTGAACTGTTCTTCGCTGATGCGGCCATCTTTTTTGGCAATAAGCGCATGGCCTGGTTTAATTTCTTTAACAGCATCAATGGGTATATTAAAGGCGGTTTGGATAGCGGGGCGCTCAGAAGCAACCACCAACACTTCGTCATCGGCATAGTAAAAAGCTGGTCGAATGCCCGCCGGATCACGCATCACAAAAGTGTCTCCATGGCCAATAATACCCGCAATGGTATACCCTCCGTCCCAAGTTTTTGCCGAACGACGTAGCATTTTGGCTACATCCAATTCTTCGGCAATTTTATGTGTAATTTCTACATTGCTAAGGCCTTTGGCGTTGTAACTATCAAAAATTTCTTGATTTTCTACGTCTAAAAAGTGGCCTATTTTTTCTAATACCGTTACGGTATCTGCTTTTTCTTTGGGGTGCTGACCAAGTTCGTATAATTGCTCCAACAATTCGTCAACATTGGTCATGTTAAAGTTCCCACAAATAACCAAATTACGGGTCATCCAATTGTTTTGACGTAAAAACGGATGGCAACTTTCGATGCTATTTTTTCCGTGGGTACCATAGCGCAAATGACCCATGAGTACTTCGCCCGTAAAACTGATATTTTCTTTCAGCCAATTGGCATCGGCTAAAAGCTCGGGGGTGTTTTCCTGAACGTCTACAAATTTCTTTTGTACGTATTCAAAGATATCGGAAACCGCTTTTGAACCCATAGCTCTGTGCCTGCTGATGTAGCGGGTACCGGGCTTCATGTCTAATTTAATGGTTGCAATTCCGGCGCCATCTTGGCCGCGGTTATGCTGTTTTTCCATTAATAAGTAGAGTTTATTGAGGCCGTAGAAAGGCGTACCGTATTTTTCTTGGTAATAAGATAGCGGTTTTAACAATCGGATGAGGGCAATGCCGCACTCGTGTTTTATGGGTTCGCTCATGGTGTTGGATGAGCTAACAAAAATAAGGATTTTATTGAATAAAGCATGTTAATTCTACAACTTCTCTCCGTGTTGACTCAAATCTAAGCCTTCCTGTTCATCGGCTGCACTTACTCTAAGCGGACTAATGATATCGGTTAGTTTTAATAAAGCCATAGAACCTACAAAAGCAAAAATAGAAACGCCTACTAAAGCCAAACTTTGTACAAAAAATAAATGCGTTTCGCCAAAAAGCAAACCGTTACCCGTTGTATTGGCCCCATTTACCGCAGTATTGGCAAATACGCCAGTAAGCAGCATGCCTACCATCCCTCCTACGCCGTGGCAGGGAAATACATCCAAGGTATCGTCTAAGCCGGTTCGGCTACGCCAATCTACCAAAATATTGCTCACTACAGCGGCAACAACACCAATTATTAAGGAGTGGGGAATGCTTACAAATCCAGCAGCGGGAGTAATAGCCACCAAGCCCACTACTGCTGCAATGCAGGTTCCCATAGCCGAAGGTTTGCGGCCTTTCCAAGCATCATAGAAAATCCAACTCAAAGCTGCTGCCGAAGAGGCTGTCATGGTGGTAGCCATGGCCGTAACAGCTAATGTTGATGCGCCAAAAGCAGATCCGGCGTTAAAGCCATACCAACCAAACCACAACAAGCCGGTACCCAACAATACATACGTTATACGGGCTGGGGTATGCGATACTTCGTTGCGTTTTTTAAGATATAGGGCCGAGGCCAATGCTGCCCAACCTGCCGACATATGAACCACAGTTCCACCAGCAAAATCTAAGACACCTAATTTAAATAACACGCCATCGGGATGCCAGGTTGCATGGGCCAAAGGGGCATAAATGAAAATGAAAAACAAACAAATAAATAAGGTATAAGAAATAAAGCGAATACGCTCTGCAAAAGCTCCGGTAATTAGAGCGGGTGTAATAATGGCAAATTTTAATTGATACATGGCAAACAATAAAAATGGAATGGTAGGTGCCAATTTCCAAGGCTGTCCGTCTATTACCCCATTCATCATAAAGTAGGTGCTAGGGTTGCCAATAAAACCGCCAATGCTTTCACCAAAAGCTAAGCTAAAACCAAATACTACCCACATTACTGTAATGAGTACCATGCAAATAAAACTTTGTAGCATAGTTGATATGACATTCTTTTTATTCACCATTCCGCCGTAAAAGAAAGCCAAACCCGGGGTCATAATTAATACCAAAGCGGTGGCGGTTAACATCCAAGCAGTATCGGCTGTATTAATAGATGTATGTATTGCTACTGCTTTGGGTATAGATGGAAAGCAAAAAGCCAATATTACAATAAGAAATAGAATAATAAAGGGGAACTTGGATAAAGTTTTTGCCATTTTTAGATATTTTAAACGAACTAGCTATAAATATCTAATTTTTTAGTCAAAATGTTAAAAATGGTTACTAACATTTGCTATAAATGTGAATAAATGAAGTGATTTTAGATTAAAAGCGATTTAAGACCAAATATTTTTCAATTTGAGGTGTATTTTTTCACCAAAAAATAATTTTGTGCTCTTTTCAAAGGAAGAAGTATAATCGGAAACGAAAAATTGAAGTTTTTTAGCTCCTAATTTGTTCAATAAGTGTAATTCGGCTAATTTTTTCTGAACAGATTGGGCTACGATTGCTGCAGAATTAATAATTGTTACTTTTTCGTGATAAAATTCTTCAATTTCTTCTTGAATGAGTGGATAATGGGTGCATGCCAAAATCAAACTATCAATATTTTTTAATTTTGGAGACGATAGGTAGGAATTAATTACCGTTTTACTAATGGTATTGCTAAAAAACCCTTCCTCTATCATGGGTGCCAAAAGTGGGGTAGCTAAAGATTTTACTTCAATACCTGGCCGAGCCAACTGAAGTTTTTTGGCATACAAATCTGATTTAATGGTGGCCTTGGTACCAATTACCCCCACTCTGTTTAATTGATTTTCTGCGGCTACATATTCAACCACTGGATCAATTACATTGAGCACCGGTATTTTATCCCCAATAAATTCTACCAAATCATGGTAAGCCAGTGATGAAGCGGTATTGCAGGCAATAACAATCATTTTACACTGCTTATCGAGCAAAAATTGAGCAATTCTTAAGCTAAAGTACTTGATAGCTTCAGGCGATTTATCGCCATAAGGTAAATGGGCAGTATCGCCAAAATAAACCAACTCTTCATGAGGCAATACCTTATGAATGGCGCTGGCAACGGTTAAACCGCCAATGCCCGAATCGAAAATACCTATGGGGAGTTTTGCGCTCATATAAAACAAAAATGCGAAGTCAACTTGAATTTATTGACTTCGCATTCATTTAATTTGTTGAGATTTTTATTTTTTCTTTACTGGAGCAGCAGGAGCTTTTGCTGGTGCTGGAGCAGCAGTAGGAGCTGGAGTAACAACCGCTGCAGCAGCAGCCGCTAATTTAGCTTTTACCACTTCAATAATATCATCACCACCATCAAAGTACACTACGCCTGGCTGAGATACATCAAATACATAAGCGTAGCCTTTTTCTTTAGCTACTGCTTTTACTGCTTTTTCTGCTTTTTCAAATACCGGCTGGTACATTTCAGAGCGTTTGGCATTTAGCTCCTCTTGAGATTTTTGCTCAGTATCCGTAATACGCTTTTCCATATCTTGGATTTCTTTACCCAAGGTTTCCAACTCTTTTCCTAAAGTTTCTTTGTTTGCTTCGCTCAAAGATTTGTATTTCTCTTGGTAGCTAACGATTTTTTTCTGGCGTTCAGCATCCATTTGCTCTAAAGCACTTTGTTTTGCTTTAGCATAGGTTTGGAAAGCTGCATCGGCAACCTTCATTTCGGGCATTGATTGCAATAAATCGCTAGAATTGATATGACCAAACTTTTGTTGGGCTTGTGCGCTCAACACTAAAAAGCCTAATACGAATGACAAGGCAGCTATTTTAATTGATTTTTTCATGTTATTATTGTTCATGTTTTTGGTTTACGATGTTACTAAAGTTTTTATTATTTCGCAAATGTTCCGGGTTTATATCCTAAACGTGTAATTACTTCATTGCTTCTATCTAAGCGGACATTCGCATACAGCATGGTTACATCACTGCCTTTATCAAATACTACATCCAACTGTTGGTCTTCGGCCAAGGCTTGTACTGCTTTAGCTACCCGTTCTTGTATGGGTTTAATTAAGCGGCTTCTTTGCTGAAACAATTCACCTTCAAAACCAAATTTTTGGCGTTGAAACTCTTTTGCTTGTTTTTCTTTTTCTACAATTTCTGCTTCACGACGTTTACGCATATCATCGGTAAGCAACACTTGATCGGCCTGATAGGCTTTATACAACTTTTCAATATCAGCAAATTTTGTATCTACATCTTTTTGCCATTGGTCTGATAGGGCATCTAATTGTTTTTGTGCCGAATTGTATTCTGGTATATGCTTTAAGATGTATTCGCTATCTACATACACAAAACGTTGCGCCATGCTGCTTAAAAAAGCACCGCACACGAGAAATAAGATAAGAGCTAATTTTTTCATGCCTTTTTAATTAAAAACCTCCACCCATTTGTTGGGCAATACTAAAGTGGAATTGTCCTTTGTTGGCTGCCGGTATTCCTTGAATGGTATCAAAACCATATCCGTAATCTAAACCTAGTAAACCAAATATAGGTAAGAATATACGGGCCCCAAAACCAGCCGAACGGCGTACGTTAAATGGAGAGAATTGTTTGAAATTGTTCCAAGTATTTCCACCTTCGGCAAAGGCCAATACAAACACAGTAGCTTGTTGGCTTAAGGTTATGGGATGACGAAGTTCTAATACATACTTATTATAAATAGGACTTCCTGATCCTTGTGCAGTTTGCGGATTAGAGCCTACCGGAATAACTGAATTATTTTGATACCCTCTCATTCCAATAATTTCTGAGCCTTGTAGAAAATCAAATCCTTGCATACCATCTCCACCTAATTTAAAGCGCTCAAACGGCGATTGACCCACAGCATTGTTGTAAGAACCTAAGAAACCAAACTGTGCTTGTGCTTTCAAAATTAGTTTTCCATAAATGCGTTGGTACCACTGTGCGTCAAATTTCCATTTGTGGTATTCTACATAGCGGTAACGCTCTTGATCTGTAGCGGTTACATAATTAATTTTATTGAACAACGAATATGGCGGCGTTAATTGCACATTGAAACGCAAGTGTGATCCCGAAGTTGGGTAAATTGGTGCATCTACGGAGTTACGTGAAAACTGTTGAGAAATATTAAAATTATACGATTTTCCGTTAGAGAAAATAAAACGATCAGCATAATTTCTTAAAATATATTGTTGCAAATTAATAGAATGTACTAACTGAAAATAATCATCAGGCCATTTTAAACGTTGGCCTAAACTAAAGGTAATTCCATTCATTCTAATTTTTTGCAAGTTAGGATCTGCTCCCGAAAGCCCGTTTGATTGCAAAGAAGTAAAGGCACTAATGCCAAAGTTTACTGGTTTTTTACCACCCAACCAAGGCTCTGAAAAAGAGAAACTATAGGACTGGTAAAATTTGCCGTTAGTTTGCCCACGTATACTTAATTTTTGCCCGTCGCCCTTAGGGAGTGGTTTCCAGGCTTTGCCATTAAAGATATTACGGGCCGAAAAATTATTAAAAGTTAATCCTAATGTACCGATAATACGGCCACCACCAAAACCACCCGATAACTCTATTTGGTCAGAAGGTTTTTCCGACACGGTATACTCAATGTCTACTGTTCCATCGGCAGGATTAGGAATTGGCTTCACATCTGTTTTTTGCTCATCAAAATTACCCAATTGTGCAATTTCACGAGTAGTTCTTATTACGGCTTCTTTGGAGAACTTTTGTCCCGGTTTAGTACGAATTTCTCTCAAAACCACTCTATCGTTGGTAATGTCGTTTCCTTTTAAGCTTACCTTACTAATGGTGTATTGCGGACCCTCGTACACTCTAAACTCAATATCAATGGTATCTTGATGCACTTTGGTTTGCACCGGATCAACATTAAAAGTTAAGTATCCATCATTTAAATATAAGGCCGAAACATCATCGCCATTGGCACTGCCTGTAAGTTTTTTATCGAGTTTTTCTTCGCTAAAAATTTCTCCTTTTTTAATAGAAAGCACTTTTTGCAATATATCTGCAGAGTATTTTGCATTGCCAGACCAACTGAGGTTACCGAAATAGTATTTCGGACCTTCGTATACTTTTAAGAAAACTTCAATAGAATTAGCATCAAACTTGGCAACAGAATCTTTAACCAATCTAGCATCGCGATACCCTCTCTCTTGTAATTTAGATAGTAATTTTTCTTTGTCTGATTCAAATTTTTCAGCGGTAAATTTACCGGTACCCAATAATTTATAAAAGGCCTGCTGTTTAGTTTTCTTTAGCATTTTTCGAATCTGATAATCACTAAATACCGTATTGCCTTCTATTGAAATTTTATGAACCTTTACCTTATTTTGCTTATTTACTTGCACTTTCAAAACTAACGAATTGGCTTCTACAGTATCTTTTAGCTGTTTAAAAGCCACTTCGGTGTATAAATACCCCTTTTCAGTAAAATGCTTTTTAATAATAGAACTTACAGTATTGTATAAATTATCGTTTATAATTTTACCATTCTTGTCTTTTATTTTATCCTGAATATCGTCGATTTCGCCCTTTTTTAAGCCTGTAAACTCAAATTTGCTTACACGTGGGCGTTCTAAAACTTCAATTTCAAAAAATATACTATCACCTCTAATATTCGATATATTCAATTTTACATCATCTAAAAGGCCTTGATCCCACAAGTTTTTTACTGCATTGGCTGTAGCGTCGCCAGGTACCAACACTTTTTCGCCAAGGGTTAATTTAGAAATAGTTACTAAAACTCCAGCATCGAGGTACTGAGCTCCTTTTACGGTAGTTCCGCCTACAATGTATTCTTTTGGTTCTAAATAGCTAACACCGCTTGATGAAGTACGAGATATGGTCGGTTGCTTGGTGCGACCAAACTGACCAAAAGCCCATAAGCCGTTAAACAATAATAAAAGTGTTAAAAGTATGCGATTCATCTCGTGGAATTAAGGCGCTAAATTAGCTTAAACCTTTGTTAAAAATTGTTAAAAATTGATTTTTTTGCACTATTCACTAATTTTTCCAAATCTACGTTCTCGTTTTTGAAAATCAAGAATGGCTTCATGCAAATCGGATCGGCGAAAATCGGGCCATAATTTAGGTGTAAAATAAAGCTCGGTATAAGCCAATTGCCACATCATAAAATTACTCAAACGTAGTTCGCCACTGGTACGAATCATCAATTCCGGATCGGGTAAGCCGGCAGTTGTTAAATGTTCGCTTAAAAGCTGTTCGGTAATATCTTCAGGCCTTAATTCACCTTTTTTTACTTTTGTAGCCACTGTTTTTAATGCTTCCGTGAGCTCCCACCTTGAGCTGTAACTTAAGGCTAGCGTAAGCGTACATCTCGTATTCGCACTTGTTTTTTCCATGGCTTCAATCAATTCCTGATAACAAGCAACTGGCAAAGAAGTTAAATCACCAATGGCATTTAAACGAATTTGATGTTTCATTAAAGTAGCCGTTTCTTTAGTAATGGTTTTTACCAAAATCTCCATTAAAGCGTTTACCTCTTGTTGAGGTCGATTCCAGTTTTCGGTAGAAAAAGCATACAGTGTAAGGTATTTTAACCCTAGCTCTACTGCACCTTCCACCGTATCTTTTACGGCTTTTACCCCATTTTGATGACCGAATACCCGCAATTTTCCTTGCTCTTTTGCCCAACGGCCGTTACCATCCATAATAATGGCTACATGTTGTGGTAAATGCTGTAAATCTATTTCTGCTGGAATAGCCATATGTTAAATTAATTGCCTACAACCGGACATTTTCGGCTTACAAAGGTATAAGTTAGGCTTAAGCCCGCAAACATATAGGTATCTCTTTTTCTATAATCGCCACGTTGGCCACCGTTTGGTGCTATACCCGATGGGTCTGAAAGTAACTGGCTTAAATAGGGGCGGCTAGATAAATCGGTAGGATAATTCATACTTACATCATCTAAATAATCGGTGTACGCAGTTCGATAACCAATTTCGGCATTTAAATTCCAGGTGCTCTTAATATTATACTTTACCCCCAGTCCATAAGGTATACTCAGGGCCATTGTTTTATACGGTTTTGTTTGACCCTCGGTTAAATAATCGGTTAACACAAAGGTATTTACAATACCTCCTCCACTTACATCTACTTTGGGGTTAAATTTGAAAGCCCCCACACCCGTAAACAAAAAAGGTGTGATACGGGTACGGCTAATTCCGGCTAAATAATACAAAAAGTTAAATTCTACCTGTAAAGAGAGTTCTGAAATTGGCGAATAAAAACTGAGGTTGCGATTTTGCTGATTTACCGAACTTGATTTCGCATCGCTAGCCAAAATAGTGCCGTGTACAAAATTGAGTTTTGCGGACCAATATGGGTCGAAATTTCGTTTTATTTGGCCTCCAAAAGCCATATTGTTAAACTGACTAATACCTTTTTGGTTTAAATCACCCATATAGCCAGAGGCACCCACAAAGCCTCCCACCTCCCAAGTTTGGGCACATAGTTGGAGTGCACTAATATGTATTAAAAAAAGAACTACGAATCGCTTGCTCATTAATAATTCCGTGTATCAATACCCCAAAGCAATTTATTTCTTAAGGTTTCGAGGTAGTTTTCTTGATGTAAACGAATTAGGTTTATTTCAAAAGGTGCTTTTTTTACCACCGTTTTTACCGAGGTATCTACTACTTCGGTTCTTGAATCGCAAGACAAGCGGTATTTTGAACTTCTTCCTTCTATTTCAAAAGATAATTCGTTGCTATCTGATAATACAATGGGCCGCACATTTAAGTTATGTGGGGCAATGGGGGTTACCACTATATTACCCGAACTAGGCATTACAATGGGGCCGCCGCAACTTAATGAATACGCGGTAGAACCAGTTGGGGTAGCCACGATAAGTCCATCGGCCCAATACGAGTTTAAAAATTCGTTATTAAGATAGGCATGAATGATAATCATGGCCGAGGTATCTCGTTTATGAAACGTAATATCGTTCAGGGCAAAATTATCGGTACCAAATGGGTTAAATGCTGATTCAATACACAATAAAGAACGTTTATCCAACGTATATTGCTTATGTAAAAGGCTTTCTATGGCCTCGTCTATGGCATCTTTATTTATACTTGCCAAAAAACCTAAACGACCGAAGTTAATTCCCAAAACAGGAATGTTAGAATCTCTAATGAGGGTAACGGTATCCAACAAGGTGCCATCTCCACCTAAGCTAAACATGATATCTACCTTGCCGCTTAAATCATCTCCAGCCGAAAAAGTATCGGGAGCTTTTGGCAAAGAAACTTGATCTTGAATAAATTCATGAAACTTATCATACACCACTACATCAATTCCTTTTTTAAGCAAAGAATCGAATAAGTGTTGCAGAAAGGGAACTACACGTGTATTAAATCGACGTCCGTAAATTGCAACTTTCATACCTATGCTGTTTTATTGACCTCTGCCATTCTTTAATTTAGTATTATTTTGGAAGCGCAAAATCTGAAGCACCATCCAATTTCTTAAAAACCTTATATATGCTATACCTATTAGGCACTAAGGGTAAATAATAAAGTAATTCATTCTTAACGTAAGCGCTAACCTAGTGGTATGCTGAATGATGTTTGCTACCATTAGTTGGAGGCAATTCGGGTTAAAAATGAATTTAAATACGTGTTAAACTGTGCTGGGTGCTCCATCATGGGGGCATGTCCACATTTATCAATCCAATTCAGTTCAGAGTCGGGCAAAAGTTGATTAAACTCTATGGCGACTTCTGGTGGAGTTACAATATCGTTTCTGCCCCAAATTAAACAAACCGGAACACTAATGTGTTTTAATTCTTTCGCCATATTATGGCGAATGGCTGATTTAGCCATCGCTAAAATACGAATAACCTTATGCCGATCATTCACTGCGGCGTACACTTCATCTACCAATTCTTTAGTGGCTGTAGCTGGGTTGTAAAAGGTTAACTCTACTTTTTCTTTAATAAACTCGTAGTTTTCACGTTTTGGGAAGGTACCACCAAAGGCATTTTCATACAAACCAGAACTACCGGCCAATACCAACGCTTTTACCTTAGCAGTATGCTTGGTGGTAAAAATTAAGCCCACATGCCCACCTAAGGAATTACCCAATAAAATAGCCTGATCTATCTGCTTAAACTTCATAAATCTGTTCAAGAATTTAGATAGAGTTTTTACACCCGTGGTTAGCAAAGGCAAATCGTAAATGGGTAATATAGGGATAATGACTCGATATCTGCCTTTAAATTCGTTGATAACAGCCTCCCAATTACTCAGCGCACCCATTAAGCCATGCAGCAATATAAGCACTTCTCCTTCGCCTTCTTCTACGTATTTAAACCCTTTTTCTTCTTTAACTATAAATTGCATGTACGTTTTTGTTGATGTGTTGGCTTAACCAAAATTTACCCAATAATACTAAAAATTAATGTTCGAACACGAGGGATACTACTCATTTAATAATTGTTTAACCAAATCAGAAATTAGTTTTCCATCTGCTTGGCCGGCCAATTCTTTGGTGGCAAGACCCATAACCTTACCCATATCTTGCAAACCGCTTGCTCCACTTTGGGCAATGAGGGTGCGAATAATGGCTGTAACCTCTTCTACCGCTAGTGCTTTAGGCAAATAGGCTTCTATAACTGTAATTTCTTCGGCCTCTATTTGATACAAATCTGGTCTGTTTTGTTCTTGGTAAATAGCTGCCGATTCTTTGCGTTGCTTTACTAATTTTTGCAATACTTTCAATTCGGCTGCCTCATCTATGTGCTGAGATGCTCCTTTTTCTGTATTGGCTAGTAACAAAGCAGATTTAATAGCTCTAAGGCCACGAAGACCGGCCTCATTCTTAGCCAACATGGCGGTTTTTATATCCTGATCAATATTTGCTTGTAAACTCATATGCTTTTATTTTTTTAGTAAATGGCTGGTGTTGGCTTGAGCGGTTGGCATAATTACCAAATCGTTAATAGTTACATGTGCCGGTCGACTTACGGCAAACCAAATAGCTTCTGCAATATCTTGCGCAATTAATGGCTCAAAACCATCGTATACTTTTTTAGCCCGCTCTAAAACGCCTTTAAAACGAACGGCCGAAAATTCGGTTTCCACCGCACCTGGGTGAATACCCGTTACCCGAATTGCATGAGGCAACAAATCTATACGCATGGCTTTATTTAAAGAATCAACCGCATGTTTAGTAGCGCAATATACATTACCATTGGCATAGGTTTCTTTACCGGCAATGGAGCCAATATTTATAATATGTCCGGCTTTACGAGCAACCATCCACTCCGAAACCAAGCGACTCACATACAACAAGCCCTTAATATTGGTATCAATCATGGTATCCCAATCGTCCAGATTAGCTTCGTGAAAGGCATCCATGCCTTGACTTAATCCAGCATTATTCACTAAAACATCAATGGCACGCCATTCGGGCGGCAGAGCATTCAATTGAGCACTCACTTCTACTCTATTACGAACGTCTAAAGCAAACGCATGAACACGAACTCCGTACTGAGCTTGCAAATCGGCAGCCAGCGTTTCTAAGCGATCTAGTCTACGAGCAGCCAACAGCAAATTGTAGCCATTTTGAGCTAGTATAGTGGCCGTGGCGGCACCAATGCCGGCACTTGCACCGGTAATAAAGGCTATTTTAGACATAATTTTGTTAGATGTTGATGCACCATATTTAAATTCTTATTCAAAATATAAACTAAATTGAAAGTTGCGTGCAAATAATTTCTCTAAAGGTGTGGTGTAGGCATTTGGAGTACTGGCAGGAGCAAGTACATTGTTTACCGATTGCGACCATTTAATTTCGGGCGATAATTTGAAAAATTCGAAATAGAAATCGAATCCTATTCCGGCTTCATACCACAATATATTCCGGTTGGTTTTCACCAACTTGTCTAATTGCCCAAAATCGTCGTCGGTTAGTTTCTTTTTAGAAATAATATCGATGGAATATTTTACTCCGCCTAAAATGTAGGCTCTAAAATTTCGTCTTCGGTCTGATTTTAATTTGAAACCCAATGGTAAATCTACCGTGGCAGTTTGCACAATTTTTCGGGTATTGTCGGCGCTGTTTTGGTAGGAATAATCAATATAACGATCGGCAAAAACTAATGCCGGTGTGGTCCTAAAATTTAGGTGGTTACCCAAACGCACATCGGCAATAAAACCTAAACCAAAACCCGACGACATGGGCGAACTGATACTTACCAACGGGCTTGTTAAGGGCGCTCCGCCATTATCCGGGTCGGGGAAAGGAATTTGCCAATTAGGTGCTTTATATACCTTAAACTCGGTATTTAAGAATTGAAAGCCAAAACCAAAATGCACATTTTCGTTATCTACGCCGCCACCCCAATTTTCTTGAGCATAGCTTGAGTTGACAAAAAACATCAGCAAGAAATATATGCCGATAAGCTTACGCATGCTTTACACCAGTATAAATAGAACAAATACCAAAAGCCAACGGGCGGCATTTAGCTTCTTTAAATCCAACTTGAGACATTAATTTTACAAAATCGGCACCATCTGGAAAGGCGGCTACCGATTCGGGCAAATAGGCATAGGCGCTCCTATCATTAGAAAATAGCTTACCTATACTTGGTGTTACATAATGAAAATAAAAATGATACAATTGCTTTATCGGGAAAGCTTTAGGTTTTGAAAACTCCAAAACCAGGGCTTTACCTCCCGGTTTTAACACTCGGTACATATCGCTTAAACCTGCAGAAAGGTTTTCGAAATTACGCACCCCGTAAGCTACGGTAACGGCATCGAAACTAGCTTCTTCAAAATTTAATTTTTCTGAATCACCTAAGTGTACTTCAAATTTCTCCGATAACCCTCTTTTTGATATTTTCTCTCTAGCAATAGCCAGCATACCTTCCGAAATATCTACCCCAACTACTTTTTGAGGATGTAAAGAACGTAGGGCTTCAAAAGCAAAATCGCCGGTGCCGGTAGCCACATCTAAAATTTGTTTAGGCTGCAAAGCAGCCAATTCTTTCATGGCAATTTTACGCCAAATTACATCTATTCCTAGAGATAAGAAATGATTTAGAAAATCATAAGTCTTAGCAATATTCGTAAACATTTGGGCCACTTGCTCTTTTTTAGAGGCTTTGGCATCTTGATATGGAGTAACCACTTTAGACATGGTTACAAAGATAAGTTTGTAGATGCAGAATAAGCATCAAATATGTCATTATTTTATCCTAAAAGCGAAAAATTACAGGCTTAAACGCTTAACTTTGACCGATGATTATTAAAAGCGCCGAATTTATATGCAGCAATACCAGAACGGATAAATTACCGCCTCCGGTGCTCCCCGAATATGCTTTTATTGGTCGATCTAATGTGGGGAAATCGTCGCTAATAAACATGCTTTTGCAACGCAAGGGTTTGGCCAAAACTTCTCAAACCCCGGGGAAAACCCAATTAATAAACCACTTCAGAGTTAATGAAAATTGGTATCTGGTAGATTTACCTGGCTATGGCTACGCCCGAACATCAAAAGTAAACCGTGGCGAATGGGAGCGTTTTATACGTTATTATTTACGCCACAGAGAAAGCCTACAATGTGTTTTTGTATTGATTGATAGCCGAGTAGAGCCGCAAAAAAATGATATCGATTTTTGCAATTGGCTTGGCGAAACGGGCATTCCCTTCCTAATCATTTTTACCAAGGCAGATAAGCAATCGGCAGTAAAAACGGATCAAACCGTTGCCAAGTTTCGTAAGGAATTACTAAAATCTTTCGAAGATGTACCTAAAATTTTCATTACTTCTGCAGAAAATGCTTTAGGAAGAGAGGCGGTGCTCGGCTCCATCAGCGAACTGAACCAAGCCTTCGTGTTATGAGAAAATACGTTTCATTAGTACTTTTTGCGCATACTATTTTTGCCTTACCGTTTGCTTGCATTGGTTTCTTTTTGGCTTTAAATACCACCTCCTACAATTTCAATTGGCTATCGTTTGTGCTCATGCTGGCCTGCATGGTTTTTGCCCGTAATGCAGCTATGGCTTTTAATCGCTATTTAGATCGTTCTATCGACGCCAAAAATCCAAGAACCGCCACAAGAGATATTCCAGCCGGCCGAGTAAAACCACAGGAAGCACTTTTATTCACGGTGCTCAATTCAGCCTTATTTATTACCAGCACCTATTTTATTAACCCACTTTGTTTGGCATTGAGCCCCGTTGCACTCTTGGTAGTGTTGGGCTACAGCTACACCAAACGCTTTACACCCCTATGCCATTTGGTATTGGGATTAGGCTTGGCCTTGGCCCCTATTGGCGCTTATTTAGTAGTTACAGGGGCATTCGCTTGGACACCGGTATTTTTTTCATTAGCCGTATTTTGCTGGGTAAGCGGATTTGATATTATTTATGCCCTGCAAGACGAAGCTTTTGATAAGCAAGAAAACTTATTTTCTATACCGGCTTGGTTGGGCGCTAAAAAAGCCCTCCGAGTATCCGAAATTTTACATGTATTGGCCCTTTTTTGGCTTATCATGCCGCTGTTTTACACTACTTTAAGCTGGTTTTATCTTCTTGGAATTGCTTTCTTCGGCATTTTATTACTGTATCAGCATCGATTAGTAAAACCTACTGATTTGAGTAAAGTAGACCGAGCTTTTCAAACCACCAATGGCATTGCTTCGGTTATTTTTGCCCTTTGCTATTTTTTAGATGTGTGGCTTAGAAGCCCTTAATAAGATTTTATGAAAGATTTGGTGATAAAGAAGAAAGAAAGAACGTTTATAAAAGGCGTTTTTGAAATTACTTGGGAGAACCTTTCCCCCATTTTTGACGAATTGGCTAAACGCAGCATTGGCTCAGCAGCCGAGTTGGAACAATGGCTTCGCGATCGGAGTGAAATAGATGCCTTGCTAGAAGAAGATTTCGCTTGGCATTATATCCGCATGACCTGCAATACTGCCGACGAAGCTTTATTGAATTCTTTTCAATATTTCGCCACAGAGATTGAACCTAATGTAGCTCCCCTAAACGATCAATTGAATCGTAAATTTATAGAGAGCCCTTTTCTAGCTCAGCTAGATCAAACAAAATATGCCATATTAATTCGTGGTACCAAAAAAGCGTTGGAGCTTTTTAGAGAAGAGAACATTCCGCTGCAAACCACCATTCAGGTGGAACAACAAAAATACCAAGGCATTACGGGTGCCATGTCGGTAACGTTAAATGGACAAGAATATACGCTAGAACAAGCAGCCACTTTTTTAAAAGATACCAACCGAGAAACTAGAAAAAATGCCTGGCAGACAATTAGTAGCAGACGTTTAGTCGAAAAAAATACACTAAACGACTTGTTTAACACCTTGCGTGGCCTTCGTCACCAAGTGTCTCAAAATGCCAATTTCGATAATTTTAGGGATTACATGTTTGCAGCCTTAGGGCGCTTTGATTATACACCCGAAGACTGTTTTCAGTTTCACGAAGCCATTGAAAAAACCGTAGTGCCTGTTTTGGCAAAACATGCCGCTGCCCGAAAAAAATCTTTAGAACTACCAAGTTTACAACCATGGGATATGGAAGTAGACACCTCGGGTAAGCCTGCCTTAAAACCATTTAAAGACGGGGCCGAGTTGATTGAAAAATCAATTGCCTGTTTCGGGAAATTAGACCCTTTCTTGGGCGATCGTTTACACGCCATGAAAGCCAATGGTTTGTTTGATGTGGAGAGCCGAAAAGGCAAAGCTCCTGGCGGTTACAATTATCCATTAGCCGAAACCGGTGCCCCATTTATTTTTATGAATTCGGCAGGTTCTTTTAGAGATTTAACCACCATGGTACACGAAGGAGGCCACGCCATTCATACCTTTGTCACCGCCGATTTAGAGTTAAACGATTTCAAACATTGCCCATCGGAAGTAGCCGAGTTGGCCTCAATGAGTATGGAATTAATTTCTATGGACCATTGGGATGAATTTTTTACCAATGCCGAAGAATTAAACCGAGCCAAGCAAGAACAATTAAAAGATGTTCTTAAAACCTTACCTTGGGTTGCGGTGGTAGACCAATTTCAGCATTGGATATATACCCACCCCGAGCATAGCACCGAAGAACGTAGTGCCATTTGGAAAAATATATTTGAAAAATTTGGAGCCAACTTTATCGATTGGACAGAGCACCAAGAGGCCGAACTAAATTTATGGCAAAAACAATTGCACATTTTTGAAGTACCATTTTATTATATAGAATACGGAATGGCCCAATTAGGCGCCATTGCCGTTTGGAAAAACTACAAAGAAAATCCTAAAAAAGGTCTAGAGCAGTATTTGGCAGCCTTAAAACTTGGCTACACCAAAACCATTCGCGAAATTTATGAAACAGCAGGTATTAAATTTGATTTTAGCGCTGCCTACATTCAAGAATTGGTAAACTTTGTGCAACACGAATTAGAAACATTAGAAAATTTATCATAATAAGAAATAATTATAATCAAAAAGATAGATGATTTTATATAAAAGTCAATACCTTTATTTATATTGAGATTTTAATAAAAAAGCTACTTACTCCATGAAATTATTCCGAAAAAAAACCATCAGTGGCATATTAAAAGATCAAAAAGAAGGTTTTACTGATGCTGAGCACGAACAAAAAAACTTAAACAAAGTTTTGAAAGTACGTGATTTAACGGCCATGGGCATTGCTGCCGTAATAGGTGCGGGTATTTTTTCTACCATTGGCACCGCAGCCTTTAATGGTGGGCCCGGTGTTTCTATTTTATTTGTTATTACGGCCATAACCTGCGGCTTTTCGGCTTTGTGTTATGCCGAATTTGCTTCACGTGTACCCGTATCGGGCAGTGCGTACACCTATGCCTACGTAGCTTTTGGCGAATTGGTGGCTTGGATTATTGGTTGGGCTTTAATTCTAGAATACGCCATCGGCAACATTGTGGTGGCTATTTCTTGGAGTGGCTATTTCAATAACCTGCTGCAGGGTATTGGCGTACATTTGCCGGGCTGGCTTACCATGGATAGTACCACGGCTTTTGCTCGTTTTCAAGAAGCAGAAACTGCCATGGCTGCAGGTAAATTAGTAAACAACAACTTATCAGACGCTTACCAAGCCTGGACTACCGCACCAATGATTGGCGACTTTAAAGTGTTTTTGAATATTCCGGCCATGCTTATTGTGGTATTGGTTACTTGGTTGGCCTATATAGGTATTAAAGAAAGTAAAAAGAGTACCAACTTTATGGTTGCACTAAAAGTTGCCGTTATACTTTTTGTTATTGGTATTGGCTTTTTTTATGTAGATACACAAAATTGGACACCGTTTTTACCCAACGGATTTAGCGGCGTATTACGTGGCGTATCGGCCGTATTTTATGCATATATCGGCTTCGACGCCATTTCTACTACAGCCGAAGAGTGTGAGAACCCCCAACGAGATTTACCTAAGGGAATGATTTACTCCCTTATTATTTGTACCGTTTTATATATTTTAATTGCCTTAGTATTAACTGGTATGGTAAACTACTCCGAATTAAAAGTAGACGATCCATTAGCCTTCGTATTTGAACGTATTAATAAACCTTGGATTAGCTATATCATTTCGGTTAGTGCCGTTATTGCAACCACCAGCGTATTATTGGTATTCCAGTTAGGCCAACCACGTATTTGGATGAGCATGAGCCGCGATGGTTTATTACCTAAATCGTTCAGTAAAATTCATAAGAAATATCAAACACCGGCTTTTGCAACTATTATTACTGGCTTTTTAGTGGCCATACCGGCATTATTTGTAGATAGCAGTTTGGTAACCGATTTAACGAGCATTGGCACCCTGTTTGCCTTTGTGTTGGTTTGTGGTGGAGTGCTTTACTTACCTAAAGATGAGAATCCCACCCAAAAACGTTTCCGCATTCCCTATGTAAATGGTAAGTTCATAATCCCCATTTTAGTAGTGGTACTGGCTTGGTTTTTTAGCGATTTTATTGGTAGCAAGCTAAATTTTTCTGAAGGATGGGAAAGTTGGAAACACCACATTCCGTTCTATCTATTCCTCCTTATATGTGCGGGATCAGCCATTTTAAGTTTTAAAAACAATTTCTCTATTATCCCAGTATTGGGCTTAATAAGCTGCTTTTATTTGATGACCGAAATTCCAGTAAAAAACTGGCTCGTATTTAGCATTTGGCTAGTTGTTGGGCTAAGCATTTATTTCGGGTACAGCTACCGCAGAAGTAAGCTCAACCAGCCGAACAATCACTAAAAAAAAGCCCCGATTAATTCGGGGCTTTTTTTTTACTTAATTCTATTTAAGATGATGTTTTCAGGCACCGAGACCATGAGCGGTACCCGTTCTATTTTCACGAAGCTAGAATCGAGACCAAAGCCTTTTTCTTCAGATAAACTTAGTTTATGCAGAATGAAATAATAGTTCATAATGAAACGCTCCAAGAAGGGCAATTTGTTTGAACGAGAAAGCACTTTCTCTAATAATACAAAGCGAAAATCGCCCACAATATGGTTTTTATTTAAAGAAGGATGTTTACTAGTAATATCCACTTCTTTATTCTTAACTAAATCTTCTACCACTTTACGGAACAGTACATTAATGCGTTGCTCTACCCTAAAGCCAAGCTTAAAATCGATACGGATTAATTTACCCGGAATTAAGAAATCAACCTTATAATCGTTGATATAAGGTTCATCCATTACATCTACGTGTACCAACCAATACACATCGGCACGTTTTGGTTGCTTTTGTAAAATGGAGTACATAATTTTTAACTCAATTTCTGAGCGGAAATTTGCACTCGTTAAATACACCAATTGTGAAGCTAATTTTGGTACGGTTTCATCTTCACTTAAATCCTTAATAATTGGATAGTACTCTTCAATATCAACAAATTTTACAAATCTGTTTTTAATTTTTCGGGCAGAAGACCATGCCCACATCACCGAAAACAAGATAGACCCCAACACGATAGTAAACCAGCCACCATGCATTATTTTTGCCAAGTTGCCTGTTAAAAAGGTTAACTCTATAATTAGATATACGGTTAAAAAAATGATAACCAAATAGGATGGTACTTTTTTCCGTAGCAAGTAAACACTCAAGAGAATAGTAGTCATGAGCATGGCCAATGTAATAGAAAGACCATATGCAGCTTCCATTTTGGTAGACTCTTGAAAAATAAATACCACAACTAAACAGCCCACCCATAATAACCAATTAATAGAAGGTACATATAATTGGCCTTTCTGATTACTAGGATAGTTGATTCTAACTTTTGGCCATAAGTTTAAGCGAACAGCCTCTGCAATAAGGGTAAAAGAGCCAGAAATTAATGCCTGACTAGCAATAATTGCTGCAAGCGTGGCGATAGCAATGCCTGGTATTAAAAACCAAGAAGGCATAATTTGGAAGAACGGATTATTGCCATTTAAGGTAGTGCCTTGGTGCTGTAAAAGCCATACACCCTGGCCCATATAGTTTAAAAGCAAACAAATTTTTACATAAATCCAGCTGATCTGGATATTGGATCTGCCGCAATGCCCCAAATCTGAATACAAAGCTTCCGCACCTGTTGTACAGAGAAAAACAGCACCTAAAATTAGAAAAGCGCTGGGCGATGAAGCCAATATTTTGTAGGCATAATATGGATTAATGGAGTGTAGAATTGCAGGATACTGTAACACAAATACGATACCCAATACCGCCATCATACCAAACCAAATAAACATAATAGGCCCGAATGCTTTACCCACTAATGAGGTTCCGAATTGCTGAATGATAAACAAAATGGTAAGAATAGCAATAACTATGGGTACAGTGGGCAAACCCGGATTCACAATAATTAGCCCTTCAATGGCTGAAGAAACCGTAAATGGTGGGGTAATAATGCCGTCGGCTAAAAGCGCACAGCCACCAATCATTGCCGGAATAGTTAGCCATTTAGCTTTTCTTTTTACTAAAGAATATAAAGAGAAAATTCCACCCTCTCCCTTATTATCTGCCCGAAGCGTAATGAGTACATACTTAATAGTAGTTTGTAAGGTTAGCGTCCAAAAAATACACGATAAACCGCCCAGGATTAAATCAGTAGTGATGATACTATCACCTACAATGGCTTTAAATACATAAAGTGGCGACGTACCAATATCGCCATAAATAATACCTAAACTAATTAATAAGCCAGCTGCAGACAGCTTTTGTAGATTTTTATGGTTGCTCACTTGTTTTAAATTAACGAACAAAAGTAAACCAACATTTCCGATTTACAAACTAAAAGATTGCATAGTTAAAATGACCCCATTTTGTATCATTTTCGTTAAAATATGTTAAAAAAATAAAAACTAGAGTTTGAGATATACAGAGCCTAGAAATTATATATATTTTTACACAAGGCTTAACTATATGGGGAAACTCTACAAAAAAACCGTACATATACTTTTATTTGCTACTCTACTTTTAGGTGGATTGCATGTAAACGCCCATTTACATACTTTTGAGCCCATTTATAGAACCGATAGTATTCGAGCAAGTGCCTCTAAAATTGGCGGAAAAATTACCGATACCCGCAAAGAAAAACCAGTTTTCTTAAAAACTAAGTTAAAAGTAAGCATGGTACCATTTAAGCCATCGGTGCTAAAACTGAGCACCACCAGTTCTAACAAAATAAACTTACCCGATGGCAAGTTACTTAACAATGTAAAAGTATATCCCAATCCTGTATCTGATCAGTTAAATGTAAACTATACCTTAAACAAAGAAGTAACCATAACCATTAAAATTATGGACTTTTTGGGCAATGAAGTGAGCACGCTACTATCAAGAAAACTACCTGCAGGAGAGCAAAATGCGACTTTTAATATTGGTGATAGCCTAAATAGTGGTTTATATTTTATTCGATTTATAGCTGGCAACGAAACCGTTATTAAACGTATTTCTATACAATAGCCCAAGAAGTAGCAAATGAAAATTATAGCCGTTGGCCGTAACTATGCCGAACATGCAAAAGAACTGAATAATCCGTTACCCAGTCAGCCGGTAATTTTCATGAAACCAGATACGGCAATTTTACTACACAATGCCCCTTTTTACCATCCAACTTTTACCACGGATATACACCACGAAATTGAGGTAGTTCTAAAAATATGCAAAGAAGGAAAGCACATTGCCGAAAAATTTGCTCATTCCTATTTTGATGAAATTGGCTTAGGTATTGATTTTACTGCCCGAGACATTCAGCAACAGCACAAAGAAAAAGGCTTACCGTGGGAGTTGGCCAAATCTTTCGATCATTCTGCTCCAGTTAGTAAATTTATACCCAAAGCAAGTTTGGGCGATTTAGAAAATTTGTCTTTTCATTTAGACCTAAATGGACAAAAAGTACAAACAGGAAATACCCGAGATCTACTATTCAGCTTCGACCGAATTATTGCCTTTGTATCTCAATACATCACCCTAAGAAAAGGCGATTTACTCTTTACTGGAACACCAGAAGGCGTAGGCAAAGTGAATATAGGCGATCACCTAGAAGGATACCTTGGAGAAGAAAAATTACTAGATTTTTACATTAAATAATGCGGCTTAGTTTTCTTTTTCTTCTTTGCTTTTCGTTCGTATATACGCAAGCACAGCCCTATAAAGATAGTAAATACCCAAAAGAAGATTTCAGATACCCACTTGATTTAGCCCCATCTATTGCTGGTAGCTTTGGCGACTTGCGGCCTAACCATTTTCATTCGGGATTGGACTTTAGAACCAACCAACGAGAGGGTTACCCAGTATATGCTGTTTCCGATGGCTATATAGTTCGATTACGTGTACAAATTGGTGGTTTTGGGCAAGCTGTTTACATAAACCACCCCAATGGTTACACCAGTGTGTACGCACACCTTAGCGCCTATGCCCCCAGCTTGGCTCAAAAAGTAAAAAGTACCCAATACCATTTAAAACAATTTGAAGTAGATTTCCCCCTAGATTCGAGCCAAATTTTAGTAAAAAAAGGGCAACTTATTGGCTGGTCTGGAAATACAGGAAGCTCTGGCGGACCGCACCTACATTTCGAACTTCGAGATACACAAACAGAAGACATCATCAACCCACAACTCTTTGGTTTAACTATTCCAGATAAAGTGAATCCGGAATTGAAAACGCTTTATATATATGCCTTAAATGATGTTCCTTTCTCCGAAAAAACTAGCAAAAAAGCACTACCTATATTGGCTAGTAAAGGCGAATATCGTATAAATACCCCCCAAACTATACTGCTACCAGCCGATGCTGGATTAGGAATAGTAGCACTAGACAGAACTAGCCCCCAGAGCGCTTCGCACGGCTTATATTCCATAGAATTAACTCTCGACGAGCAGGTAATTTATAAAGCTAGCTGGGAACGATTTAGCTTCGATCATACCAAAGCCATAAATAGCCACCTCGACTATTATGCGCTAAAAACCTCGGGAATTTCTATACATAAAAGCTTTGTAGACCCCGGGAACCCATTGCAAATTTATGGAGAAAGCAATAGCAATGGGCATATACAACTAAAAGATGACCGCATACACCAAATACGTTACACCATTACCGATGTAGCAGGCAACAGCAGCACACTTAATTTTGATGTACAAAGAAACCCAACAAGCAGTATACAGAAGGCACAAGCTCAAGAAAATGTATTTCACGCCAGTAAAGACAATACCTTCAGCAATACGGCTATTCAACTAAGCATACCAAAAGGTACCTTATATAACGATATCGCTTTTGAGTATGCCACTACAGCCAAAATTGCCAGAAGCTATTCGCCACAACACCGCATCTATAAAGCAAGCACACCTATACATCAAGCATACACCTTGAATATTAAAGTTGATGGACGAATACCCGAAAAATTACAAGCTAAAACACTAATTAGAGATACCAAAGGAACTAGCTATGAAAGTACCTACCAAAATGGCTGGGTAAGTGCTCAAGTAAAATCATTTGGTACTTTTTACGTTACATTAGATTCGGTAGCACCAAGTATTGCACCCATTACGCTCAATAAAAACAAAACAATGACAGAAAAAACGAAGCTAGTTTTTAAAATTGCAGATCAACTTTCAGGTATTGGAAAGTTTAATGGCACTATAGACGGGCAATGGGTATTGTTTGAATACGACCAAAAAACAAACAGCCTTTGGCATACGTTTGATGAACGCACCAAAACTGGCACACACCAATTAGAACTCGAAATAACAGATAAAAAAGAAAATAAATCTACCTATAAAACAACCTTTATTAAATAATTATGGCAATAGTAAAACAAGGCGATATCGCTCCGGCTTTTAGCGTAAACGATCAAAACGGAAATCAGGTTTCATTGAGTGATTTTCTAGGAAAAACAGTAATACTTTTCTTCTACCCAAAAGATGCCACACCCGGTTGTACGGCAGAAGCCTGCGATTTTAGAGACAATTACCAATCCTTACAAGACAAAGGCTTGGTGCTGCTAGGCGTAAGCACCGACGATGAAAAATCGCACGCTAAATTTATTGGAAAATTTCAACTACCCTTTACATTACTTGCAGACACCGATAAAATGCTTGTAGAAGCATACGGTGTTTGGGTAGAAAAAAGCATGTATGGCAAAATTTATATGGGCACCGCCCGTAAAACTTTTATCATTAATGCAGAAGGAAAAATTGCCCATATCATCGAAAAGGTTGAAACAAGTCGGGCAAGCCAACAGATACTCGATTTACTTGGCTAAATTTGTGAACAAAAAAGCTGCGATGTGTAAAACTTAGGCCACAAATACCCAAAGCATTGGGTTAATTTTGTAGCTAAGAACAAACCACCTATGGCCACAGATACCCATCGCTTAACCCAAATTGCCAGCCAAGTACGTAGAGATATATTACGCATGGTGCACGCCTGCCAATCCGGACACCCGGGAGGCTCATTAGGCTGTGCCGACTTTCTGGTAGCCCTATATTTCGATACCCTAAATCACCATACCAATTTTAGTATGGATGGCAAGAATGAAGACCTTTTCTTTTTATCAAACGGACATATTTCGCCAGTATTTTATAGCGTGCTAGCCCGTTCCGGCTATTTTGATATAAAAGAACTTGCCACTTTCCGTAAGTTAAATACACGCCTTCAAGGGCATCCAACCACCCACGAACATTTACCAGGAGTGCGTGTAGCATCTGGTTCGCTTGGTCAAGGCCTTTCGGTAGCTATTGGTGCTGCACTTACTAAAAAGCTAAATAAAGATACTTCATTGGTATACAGTTTACACGGTGATGGCGAATTACAAGAAGGCCAAATTTGGGAAGCAGCCATGTATGCACCTTACCACAAAGTAGACAATCTGATTGCCACCGTTGATGTAAATGGACAGCAAATTGATGGCTCAACAGAGCAGGTTTTATCATTAGGTAATTTAAGAGCCAAATGGGAGGCTTTTGGCTGGGAAGTGTTGAGTATAGATGGCAACAATATGGCCGACGTACAACGAGGCCTTGCCGAGGCAAAAAGCAAAACCGGAAAAGGAAAACCCGTACTTATTTTAATGAAAACCGAAATGGGCAATGGCGTCGATTTTATGATGTACTCCCACAAATGGCACGGCATTGCACCAAACGACGAGCAATTGGCAGCCGCATTGGGTCAATTAGAAGAAACTTTAGGCGACTATTAATCAGCAACACACCTCATGAAAAAATATACGTATACCGAGAAAAAAGATACCCGTTCTGGATTTGGTACTGGTTTAGTAGAAGCAGGTAAACAAAACGAAAATGTAGTAGCGCTTTGTGCCGACTTAACTGGCTCCTTAAAAATGGATGCCTTTCAAAAAGAATTCCCCGAGCGCTTTTTCCAAGTGGGCATTGCCGAAGCCAACATGATTGGTATTGCAGCTGGGCTAACCATTGGGGGCAAAATCCCCTTTACCGGAACCTTTGCCAACTTTTCTACCGGCCGGGTATACGATCAAATTCGCCAATCGGTTGCCTACTCCGATAAGAACGTAAAAATTTGCGCCTCACATGCCGGTTTAACCCTTGGCGAAGACGGCGCCACGCACCAAATTTTAGAAGATATTGGCTTAATGAAAATGCTTCCGGGCATGACCGTTATTAACCCTTGCGATTATAACCAAACCAAAGCTGCTACCATTGCCATTGCAAAACACGAAGGCCCTGTATACCTGCGTTTCGGTCGCCCTAGCGTACCTGTTTTTACAGATGCCGACCAGGAATTTGAAATTGGCAAAGCCTGGATGGTGAACGAAGGAAAAGATGTGAGCATATTTGCCACCGGCCACTTGGTTTGGAAAGCCATTGAAGCCGGCGAAAAACTAGCCGAAATGGGTATTGATGCAGAAATTATTAATATCCATACCATTAAACCTTTAGATGCGCAAGCCATCCTACAATCGGTAGCAAAAACCGGATGTGTAGTTTCGGCCGAAGAACACAATCGTTTAGGAGGATTAGGAGATAGTATTGCGCAAGTATTGGCACAAAACCTCCCTAGCCCTCAAGAGTATGTTGCAGTAAACGATAGTTTTGGCGAAAGTGGCACACCCGATCAATTGATGGAGAAATACGGTTTAAGTACCGAAGCCATTGTAGCTGCCGTACAAAAAGTACTAGCTAGAAAAACCGCCAAATAAAATTTAGTAGCTACTGAATTGGCCCAACACACCGCGAATGCCACTATCAGATGCTGAAATATTAAAACAATTTGCTGGGGAAAAAACCCGCAATGCTGCCTTTACACATCTAGTAGAAAAATATCAGCAAAAAATTTATTGGCACGTGCGGCGCATGGTGGTAAGCCACGACGATGCCGACGATTTGGTGCAAGAAATTTTTATAAAAGTTTGGAACAACCTCGACCGTTTCCGCCAAGATGCCCAACTATATAGCTGGATGTACCGCATTGCCAGCAACGAATGCCTGCAATTTCTTCAAAAAAAGAAACGTCAAAACACCACCTCTTTTGATGAGTTAGCCGAAAACACGGCCGATAATTTTGGTACGTCGGATGGTTTTAGTGGTGATCAAATTCAACAGAAATTATATAGGGCCATTGAAACCTTGCCTGAAAAGCAGAAGTTGATTTTTCAAATGAAATATTTCGAAGAAATGAAATACGAAGAAATATCTTCGGTATTGGGAACAAGCGTGGGGGCTTTAAAAGCTTCTTTTCACCTGGCCGTAAAAAAGATAGAACAACAATTAGTGCAACACGATTAAACCTTTAGTAGGCAATTATATCTAAAACACAATGACACGTAAAAAACATAGTGAAGATTGGGGAAACGAAGCACCTCGTTTGGCTGGCATGGAAAAAATAAATCCATACTCAGTACCAAATGGCTACTTTGAAGACTTACAATCTGCTATTTTAGCTCGTACTACACAAGCACCAATAGCTAAACCTAAAGTTATTCAGCTTTGGATGCGCTATGCAGCAGCGGCTTGCATTACCTTGGTAGCGGGCACCTTTGTGTATTTAAATCAAGAATCGGCAGAAACACCTAATTTCGATGCCATTCCAGATCAAGAAATTGTTAGCTATTTGCAAACAAATATAGATGAATCGGACACCGAATTATTGCTTAAAAACACCGAAAAACTACATTTAGAAGAAAAAAATATAAGTACACAAGAATTAGAAAACTATATTAATCAAACATTATGAAAAATTTATTTTTAAAACAATTACTTATTGTATGCCTAGTTTTTTTAGGATTTAAATCGGCCCAAGCGCAAATAAACCCACGCCCAAACCGCCCTGATGGCCCTCCGCCCCAATCCAGAGATTTTAGAGGCGAACGCCCACCAGCACCAAAAAACCAGGAAGAACGCATGGAGCGTTTGGAAACTGCTAAAATTGGCTTTCTCACACAACGCATAGATTTGAGTAGCCGTGAAGCAGAAAAGTTTTGGCCGGTGTATAACCAATATCAAAATGAGCTAAAAGACTTATCAAAGCAACGCAAAGCTGATTTACAAAAAGGCGATGGGCTATCTGCTACTGATAAAATTGATATGCAGCTAGATATGGAAAGCAAATTACTAGAGCTAAAAAAACGCTATACCCGTGAATTTGGAAAGGTTTTATCTCCCGAAAAAATAGTAAGCTTATTTCAAGCAGAACGGGATTTTAAAAATGAGTTGATTAGAGAACTCAGAGAACGAAAACAATAAGTTGTGGTTAATAATTTGTTTCGAGGGCCTTCAGAGAAATCTGGAGGCCCTTTTTTGTATGTTTGCATATGCTTAGCACCAAACAGCTTTTTTTATTAAATACCGCACAAACTTCTACTAGCCCAAAACTATTAGAAATTGAACGGGCAGAAGGTTTATATCTATACAGCCCCGATGGAAAACGATACCTTGATTTTGTATCGGGTTTTGCGGTGAGCAATTTGGGCCATCGGCACCCGAAAGTGGTAGAGGCCATAAAAAAGCAGGTGGACAGCTATTTACACCTCACTGTATACGGCGAATATATTCAAGCACCGCAAGTACAATTTGCACAAAAGTTAGTTTCCGTACTGCCTTCGTCGCTTAACTCAGTTTATTTTGTTAATTCGGGAGCAGAAGCCACCGAAGGTGCCCTAAAATTAGCCAAGCGTTTTACCAATCGGTCGGAAATAATTGCTTTTGAAGGCGCCTACCACGGCAGCACCCACGGTGCGCTAAGCGTAATGGGCAACGAAGAATATAAGCAAGCCTATCGGCCACTATTGCCCGATATTCGCTTCATACACGTAAATCAGCACAAACAATTAGCGCATATAAGCTCTAAAACAGCCGCGGTTATTTTAGAAAGCATACAAGGCGAAGCAGGCATTAGAGTGCCCGATAAAGCCTATATGCAAGCGCTACGGAAGCGCTGCACCGAAACCGGTACATTACTCATTTTAGATGAAATTCAGGCCGGCTTTGGCCGCACAGGCAAGCTCTTTGCTTTTGAGCATTTTGGCATTGTACCCGATGGGGTATTATTAGCTAAAAGCATGGGCGGCGGTATGCCCATTGGCGCTTTTGTAGCGGCTAAAGAGGTAATGGATGTGTTGAAAGAAAACCCCATTTTAGGGCATATTACGACCTTTGGTGGGCACCCGGTAAGTTGTGCAGCCGGATTGGCTAGCTTAACTGCGCTTTTAGAAGAAAACCTAATAGCCGGTGTGGCAGCCAAAGAAGCACTTTTTAGAAAATTTTTAGTTCACCCCAAGATTAAAGAAATACGGGGAAAAGGCCTCATGCTTTGCATAGAGGTGGGCGATTTTGAGTTGGTACACAAGGTAGCCAGCTACTGCCAAGAACATGGCCTCATTATAGATTGGTTTTTACATTGCAACACGGCCTTGCGCATTGCTCCCCCACTTAGTATTGGCGATGAAGAGATTGAAAAAGCTTGCGCCCTCCTGCTGGAAGCACTGGATAAGGCATAAAAAAAGCCCCGCCAACTGGCGGGGCTTTTTTTACCTAGTTGATTTCAACCTTAGAAAATAAAGTTTAGTTTTAGATTTAAATAGTTATCATATCTGAAATATGAATTCTTCAAAACATTAGTTGTCATTTTCGTCTTGCTAGAAGTTAAATACAATCCAATACCATCGGCTTCTATCATAAAACGTTTAGATAAAAAATAGGATAAACCTGCAACAACATTTGCGTTCATGGTTTCAACCTTGCCACTAGTAATGGTTCCATTGTTATTAACCTCTCTATCTCCCCACCCATAAGACGCAGCCTCAGACAATGTCCAATAAAATTTACCGGCAATAGGATAAAACTTTTTGTAGTTTAAACCTAAATTGGTGGTAATATTGCTTTCCTTATAATTATTATATGAATACTCAAATATTGAATATCCTAAATCTACTCCTAAACGTGCATTATCTTTTACAAAAAGACCATAATTTAAGGAGAAATTAGTCGATATACTCTTATTAATCATTGTTTGAATCCGAATTCTTATAAGTATAAAATCCAAGTCCAACGATACTCTGTCCTTTAGTTTGTGCTACAGCAGCAGAGGTAAACAATCCCAAAAGGGCTACTAGTAA
>CAMCMG010000012.1:0-36227 GCA_945875895.1 Sphingobacterium thalpophilum
TGGAGCACTTGTTAGATTATTACCGCCTACATGTAGATCACTTTGGCGAACTGAAATCGCAAGCGGTATTGGCCGAAATTTTTGCCTAATTATACTTCGTGAATAAAATAGTTGCTATCGAAACGGATGCGGGGACCATATACGCCACCTGCTGCTCGTTTACCTGCACTAATAACCATGCATATTTCTGCTTGGCTAGGCAAGCCCAATAATTTCTTTACCCGTACGCCATCCATTCCTTCCATGGGGCAAGAGTCGTAACCGGCTGCCCGTAGCGATAGCATGAGGTTTTGGCAAGCCAAGGCGGTTGTTTTTTGCGCCCACAACTCTAATTCTATCGCAGATGTAGGTATGCGTGGTGTTACTTCTGTGAGTCCTTTAAACCAAATTAAGCCTTTTTTAAAGAAACCGAAGATGTTTAAAAAGCCCAGGTTATAAGCCAATGGGGTAATTTTTTTATAATATTGATAGCCCGCACCTTGCTCTCCGTTTTGGGTGAGCAGTACCAACATGCGTTCGCGGTTTATTTTCCAATAGTCTGGTCGGGCTACGGCTACAATCAACTCGGGGGCGGTACGTGCCGCCGGTTGCGATAGGCATAGTTTTACCAATTCGGCTTTCTTTTCTGCAGAGCGCACCCAAAAAAACTCCCAAGGTTGTAAGTTGGAGGAGTTGGGTGCCAAGAGTGTTAATTCCAAACATTCACGCATAACGGCTTCGGGTATTGGGTTTGGTTCGTATACGCGAATGCTGCGGCGGCTGTTTACTACGGTTTTGAAGGCTTCAAAATCGGTTTTAGCGGCTGGTTCTGAATAGTTTAATTCGGGAACTTTAGAAAAGATATCGGCTTTGGCCATGGTGTGTGTATTAGTTAGCTATAAAACTACCTTTTTTGGTGAAATATATTTTCAAAAATATGTATTTTCGATGCCGATGAATAGCATGTATACCAAAGGCGCTGTATTTGCCAAACTAAAAACCGAATTACTTGAGCAGGGTTTTACCATTGAACAAGAGGATATGGAACGCCCTTGGGGTGGTTTTTTTGTAATCGATGAGGGGCAGGCCCAGGCTTTTGCCAATACCTATTTTGAGGGCTTGGATGTAAACGACTTAAAAATTTCGGGGAAATTGAGCCCGAAGATTTTGTTGGTGGCTCCTGGTACACGTTTGTCGTGGCAATACCACCACCGCCGAGCCGAAATTTGGTGTTTGGTGGGGGGTACTGCTGGAGTTTGTACCAGCTTTACGGATACTGAAGGCCCCCTAAAAGCCCTTTCTGTGGGCGAACGCATTACCTTAGAGCAGGGTGAACGCCACCGCTTAATTGGCTTGGATACTTGGGGCGTGGTGGCCGAAATTTGGCAGCATACGGATGCTACGCAGCCTTCGGATGAGGCGGATATTGTGCGGGTGCAGGATGATTTTGGGCGATAGGTTTTTGTTTTACCTGTAAAGCCTGCATGATTCGTATTGTGCTTATGAATACGCTGGTTAAGATTAGACGTGGAGCCAATATAAAATCGGTTTTTTGATACAGAGTAAAGGATGTATACGTAATACATACCTCTAAAATAAAAATCCCGGAATTTCTTCCGGGATTGGTGGGAGATACTGGGTTCGAACCAGTGACCCCCTGCTTGTAAGGCAGGTGCTCTGAACCAGCTGAGCTAATCTCCCATTGGGATTGCAAATATAGAAGGTCTGAGCCAATTGCCAAAAAAAATATGAAATTTTAGTGTTTGGTTAGTTCTTGGGAGGCATGGGCACCCATAATTTAGGTTCAATCCCTGCGTTATCATTCCTAAAAAGCGTTATTTCGCAATTCATCCAAAACCCTGTATCTTCGAGTACCCAATACAAAACCTATGGCAGAAGTACATATTCCCCGCCTCGACTTAAACGATTACGTTTACGGCACCCCCGAACAAAAGAAAAAATTTTCGGACGATTTAGGCAAAGCCTATACCGATACCGGCTTTGTAACCATAGCCAACCATGGCCTAAGCCCGCAATTGATTGAGGAGCTTTACCAAGAAGTAAAAAACTTTTTTGCTTTACCTGAAGTTACTAAATTGGCTTACGAAAAGCCTGGACTAGCCGGGCAACGTGGCTATACCAGCAAAGGCAAAGAAAAAGCAAAAGATTCGAAAACGCCCGATTTGAAAGAATTTTGGCAGCGTGGCCAAACCGTTAGCGATGGCGATGTGGTAAAAAGCGAATACCCCGACAATATAGACGTAACAGAAAACCCACGTTTTAATAGCGTTACCCGTGAGGTATACGAAAGCCTTGAAGCATCGGGCAAGCATTTGTTGCGGGCCATTGCCAATTATTTAGCACTACCCGAAAATTATTTCGACGATAAAGTACATAACGGCAACTCCATTTTACGGGCCATTCACTACTTCCCTATTGAAGATCCCGATAGCGTACCGGCCGATGCCGTACGTGCTGGTGCGCATGAAGACATCAACTTAATTACCTTACTCATTGGCGCCAGCGCCGATGGCTTGGAAGTACTTACCCGTGATGGACAATGGTTCCCGGTGAAAGCACATGGCGAAGATATTGTGGTAAACGTGGGCGATATGTTGCAACGTTTAACCAATAACACATTAAAATCTACCACACACCGGGTAGTAAATCCTCCTCGTGAGCTCATGAAAAATTCTCGTTTTTCGGTGCCTTTCTTTTTACACCCTAAATCGAATATGGATTTAACCTGCTTGGAATCGTGCTTAGATGCAGCAAATCCGAAAGCCTATACCGATATGACCGCCGGCGAATACCTGGATGAGCGCCTACGTGAAATAGGCTTAAAAATGTAAGCGATAAAATTAAAAGATGCACCTCATTCGGAAACGGATGGGGTGTTATTTTTTTAGGGCCTCTTTAACAGCCAGCAACAATTCGTTGGGGTGTTGGCTGCCCACTACGTATACAAAATTGTCTTTATCGGTGAGGTAAATGGCATCCTTACCGCCGGCATAAAAACGAATGGTGCCATTTTTATGCAAATTGTATACCGGGTTGTTAATGAAATAGCGGCTGTAGGCTTGGCGCTCTACTTTTACAATGCTCTCTAAATCTATTTTTACCAATTTGGTAGTCCATAAACCATCGAGTAAAATGCTCTTGTTTTGTATGCGGGTTCTAAAGTGCATCAAAAACATCATCAAAATAGACAATACCAAAATGCCGAAGCCTACCACCAAAAATAATTCGGCATTGGCTTCATTTTCAGAAAAATAATAGGCGGCAAAACAAAACAAAGCCATTACCATACGAATGCTAATGCGGTTATAATCGCGGCCGAGGTATTGTTTTTCGGTATAGGTACTAGGTAAACTCATAGCTTAAGCGTTAGGTGCTAATATAAGCACTTTTTTAGTGTTCGAGTCAACTTTATAACGCTCGTGTATGCGCATACCGGCTACCCATAAAATATCGCCGTTGCCGTTTTGTAGTACCAAGGTGCTGTCTTTTTGGTTTCGAGGAATTTTATGTTCGATAAATAAATCACTCAATTTCTTTTGACCCTGCATGCCCAAAGGTTGGTAGATATCGCCCACTTGCCAAGAGCGGAGTACTAAAGGGTACACCAATGCATCGGCATTTAATTGCGCTTTTTGACTCGTTTTTTCTAAAACAAAGTCGGTTATATCTAGGTTGTGTAGCGTATACTGCTGCTTGCTCCAGCTCAATTCTGTTTGATTGGACTGCACCGTTGTGGCTAGCGGGCTAGCCAAAAGAGCGCTGCTTAGGTATAGGCAATCGCGGTCTAGCAAGAGCTCGTGTGTTGCCGACTGAAATACTTTTCCGGCTTGCCCATTCCAGCTGGCACATAAATCTGTTAATACCGATTCGGTAAAGCCGTAGGGTTTAAACAATTCGAACAACAATGTTTTTTGTGGATGGAGTGTTTTTAATGGAGCTAGGGCAATGCGTACAGTCCCATCAGCTGCTTTTTCAAAAAGCTGCTCATGCAGTTCGGCTACTCGTTGGTGCAATAGCACTTCCAATTCGGCCATTCTGCGGGCATTTTGCTCAAAGGTATGTTCTAAAGAAGGGTTCAGTTCTTTGAGCACCGGCACCACTTCGTGTCTTATTTTATTGCGTGCGTATTTTACCGATTGGTTGGAAGAATCTTCTCGAAACAAGAAACCTTCTTGCACTACCAGCGCATCTACTTCTTCTCTTTTTAGATATAAAAGTGGCCGAATTAAAAAATCACGTTTGGGCAAAATGCCGTGCAAACCGCTTACGCCGGTTCCTCGTACTAAATTTAATAGGATGGTTTCTACACTATCATTTTGGTGGTGGGCTACCGCAACGTAATGGTAGCCTTCGCTTTGCCTCAGGTGTTCTAGCCACTGGTAGCGAAGTTCGCGGGCAGCCATTTGAATAGAAAGTTGCTCGGCTTGGGCATAGGCTTGCGTTTGAAATCGGGTACTATAAAAAGGCACATCCAATTGCTTGGCCAACTCTTCGCAGAAGTGTTCATCGGTATCAGATTCGGCGGCCCGTAAGCCAAAATTTGCATGTGCTAAACCGAAGCGATAGCCAGCGGCCTTGTATAAATGAGCCATGAGCACCGAATCTTTACCGCCACTTAGTGCCAGCAAAACACGCTCTTCTGGATTAAAAAGTGCATTTTGTTGTATAAACTGGGTGAATTTTTCGGTGCTTAACATTATCCAAATTTATTTATTAATATCCTTAGCCAAAAAACTAATTTTGTAGGGTGAGAAAACTGGTATTCACTTTCTTTCTTTTAGGCCTAGTGCTAGCTGCCCAAGGTCAGCAAAAGTCTAGGGTACAATTGGTGTCGTCGATAAAAGTAATTGGCATGCCTAATGTAGATTTATTAAAAGTAATACGCCCTGTTTTTTCGCAAGATGGTTCTACGCTATCGGCAGATAGTGCTTTATTCAATCAAGCCCAAAACACTTTTGATGCCTTTGGCAATGTAGTAATTACGCAAACGAGTGGCACTATAATTTATTCGGATACGCTAAACTACAATGGCAATACCAAAATTGCCCTGCTTACACGCCGCGTGCGCCTGGTGGATGGCGATGCGGTGTTAACTACCGAATACCTTACCTATAACTTGGGCACCCGAATTGGCACCTATACCGGCGGGGGTAAAATTGTAAATGGTAAAAACGTATTGGTAAGTAAAAATGGGTATTATTTTGCCAATAGTAGAGATGCCTATTTCCGTTACAATGTGGTAGTGACTTCACCAAATACAACAATTAACTCGGATACGCTCCGCTACAACACGGGTTCCAAAATTTCCTATTTCTATGGCCCTACAAAAATTAAGGGGAAAGACGATACGCTTTATACTGAAAATGGGGAATACAATACCATTTATGACCAGGCCAAGTTTGGAAAGAACAATTTATATACGCAAGGCAGTAAAAGCCTTACCGGCGATAGCTTATTTTACGATGGCAAACGTGGTTATGGACGAGCCGTTAAAAACATTGTGTTTATTGATACCGCCGACAAAATTATACTGAAAGGAAATTTGGGTATTTATAAAAAAGCGGATGAAAGCACCTTGGTAACGCAAAATGCCTATGTTATTTTAAGCACCGAGAACGATTCGACCGGGGTGGATTCTATTTGGCTAACTGCCGATACCTTAGTTAGCCGAGTAGTACTGCGACGGAATTTGAAGCCCTTACAGGTAATGGAGCCTAAAAACGATTTGGAAATTATGGCTGAAATGGAAGAGGTTACTACTACAGACACCGGTATACCAGAAGAGGAAAGTAATAATATACCTGTAAAAGTAGCTACAGAACCTGCTGAAGCCCCAAGCAAAAAAGAAGAAAAGCAAGCAGGCAAAGCCGTTAAACAACAAGTGTCGACTATTCCGCTACAGGTACCTGAAGAGGCTAATTTAGATACCGTAAAAACACGAATTTTATTAGCCTACCACCACGTTAAGGTATTTAAATCGGATTTGCAGTCCAAAGCAGATTCGCTCTATTTTAATTATACCGATTCTATTATGCGTTGCTATAACAATCCAATGGTATGGACCCAGGGATCGCAACTAAGTGCCGATACCATTTACCTGCAACTAAAAGATAGGCAGTTGCATAAAATGCTGCTTATTACCAAGGGCTTTATTGCCAATACCGAGGGCGACTCTACTAAATTTAACCAAGTACGAGGCAAGTTCATGACTGGCTATTTCAAAAATAATACGCTAGAACGCTTATTTGCCGATGGCAATTCAGAGAGTGTGTATTTTTTAAAAGAAGAAGACGGAAGCTACTCGGGCATGAACCGCTCGGTAAGTAGCCGGATTAAAATCTTATTTGGGAAAAATAGCCTTAATGATATTTATTTTATCAAAAAGCCGGAAATGGTGTATAACCCAATGGATAAAATAGAGAAAGATAAAGAACTACTGGATGGCTTTATTTGGAAACCAAAGGATCGGCCTCTTTCTAAAGAATCCATTATTCCGAGTACATACCAAGCACCGCCAAAAAAGACTGAAGTTAGTAAACCGACTACTCAAACTACAGCACCTAAAAAGAAATTGAAAAAGAATTAAGTTCTAGTTTTTAAGAATTGGAAAAGTAGAGCTAATGCTTTAGAGCGGTGCGAAATTCGATTCTTCTCGGCTAAACTCATTTCTGCAAACGTACACGCGTAGCCATTGGGAATAAAAATAGGATCGTAGCCAAAGCCTGCTACACCGGCACATTCAGTGGCCAAGTTCCCTTCTACTTCGCCTCTAAAAAGGTGTGTTTGCCCATTTAGCACCAAAGAAATTACCGATACAAAGCGGGCTGTTCTGTTGGTTTGGCCCTGCATCCGCTCTAATACCAATTCCAAATTTAATTTGGGGTCTCTGCTGCCTGAGTATCGTGCCGAATAAATACCCGGCTCCCCATCGAGCGCATCTACTACTAAGCCGGAATCATCGGCAAAACAGTTTAAACCAAAATGTTGAAATACATAGTTACTTTTAATGGTAGCATTGGCCTCAAAAGTGTCGCCTGTTTCGTCAATTTCATCAGGGCAGCCAATACCTGTTAAACTGCGCAAGCGGATGCCTGCGTCGGCTACTAATTTTTGAATTTCTTCGAGTTTGTGTTGATTATGGGTGGCAAATATCAAGTCCATAAAACTAAAAAGCTTTCATTACATTCCAAAAAGCTACTTTTTTATGTTGTGTTTGCGCTAACTCTGCTAAACTAAACGTAGCCAATACCCGAACACCTTCGTGTATAAAAGGTTCGTTAGAAGCCGTATTGGCTAAGCCCAAGGTGGCAGGTGCTATGCCGAACAAACAGATTTTAGCACAAGCAAAAAAAGTTTGTAAATCTTCGAAACTGCATGGAGGCTGATTGGCTGTGTTCAAAATAGCTACATCTTCTTGCTGAAGTCCTTTTGCTTGTAAAATTTTTAAGAGTAAATCTAGGTGCTGCTTTTCTAGGTATTTTTCGTTGGGACTGTGAACCAGTAGTAAGAAAAATCGATTGTTACCGCCCAAATAATCAAATGAAATGGACTCCACAGGTGTTTTATTTTCTTTAGTGTCAGTAATTGCATACAGCTCTTCATTAAAAAGAATGTGTAGCGCTTGTGCGTTGTTACTGAGTAAAGACATGCTGTAAAGGTAAGAAAAGCTGAGCTGTTAAAAATAGTTAAAGAGCAGGTATTATTACAATTAAAGCCCTAAATTGGACTTCATTAAGTTAATGAACTGGATTTTCTATTAATTTTACCCAATTAGGCTAAATAATTGATTATATCTGATAATTTTGCGACGGGTTAGGAGAATTAAAAATAGCTTCATCATCCACACATCCATAATAAAGAAATGAAAAAAATAGCAGGGATTATTTTAATTATCATAGGGCTCACCGTTCAAGTAGCAAAAGCACAAAAGGTTGCATTGGATAAAGTTGTTGCCGTGGTAGGTAGTGCCATTATCCTAAAATCGGATTTAGAAATGCAATATGCCCAATACTTGGCGCAAGGCAACCCTGCCGATGAAACCTTAAAATGCTATTTTTTACAACAATTACTTACGCAAAAATTATTATCTCAACAAGCCATTATAGATTCGGTAATGGTTACCGAAGAGCAGGTTGACGACGAAATTAGCCGCAGAATGCGTACCATGATAAGTCGTGCTGGCGGGCAAGAGCGTTTGGAGCAATTCCTGAATCGTTCGTTAATACAATACAAAGATGAAATTAGACCCGATATTCGGGAACAGTTAGTGGCTAATAAAATGCAGGGGACTATCTCCGCAAAAGTATCGGTAAGCCCCGATGATGTTAAAAAATATTTCGATGGCATTCCAAAAGATAGCCTGCCCTCATTTAACACCGAAATAGAGGTGGGTGCCGTAGTACTTTACCCCAAACTCACTAAAAAAGAAAAAGAAGCCTACCGAGATCGAGTAGAAGCCCTCCGTTTACGTATAAAAGGTGGAGAAGATTTTGGCACCTTGGCAAGATTGTATTCTCAGGATTTAGGTTCGGCTACCGAAGGTGGCGATTTGGGTTTTATGGACCGCACCATGTTGGTAAAAGAATTTGCGGCCAATGCCTTTAAATTAAAATCAGGCGAAATGTCGCAAGTATTTGAAACCGAGTATGGCTTTCACGTGCTTAAAGTAATGGAGCGCCGAGGCGAACAAGTAAGAGCGCAACATATTTTAATTAAAACCGAACCTACATCTGCTAGTTTAGAGCGCTGCAAAGCCCTTGCAGATAGTGTGTATAAGCTGGTAAGTACCAAAAAATTAGACTTTTCTGCCGCAGCTTCACTTCACTCTGATGACAATGACACGAAATTTAACGGCGGAATGATGCTGAATGCCGAAAACGTACAAAGCAGAAGTACGTTTATCCCTACCGATAAACTAGACCCCGCTTTGTTCTTAACTATTGATACCATGAAAGTGGGTGCCATTTCTAAATCGGCTTCGTTTACTTCCCCTGCCGGGCAACAAGGCTATCGCTTTGTCTTTGTAAAATCGAGAATTGGACCACACAAGGCTAGCTTAGAGCAAGACTACCCAAAAATTAAGGATGCTTCTTACGAGGATGCAGTAACTAAAGTGGTAAGTGCTTGGTTCGAAAAACGTAGAAAAAGCACATTCATCAAAATAGATTCGGAGTATTCTAACTGCAAAGATTTGCAAGATTGGCCTACACCCCCGCAAGCTAACTAACTTCGCGGATAGGTATATTTTTAAGAAAAGCTACTTTATGCTCGTCGGCATAAACGCCATACGCATCTATTAATAACCCTTTGTTACCCTGGCTGCTTTGTAGTGCATATACTACCGCACTATCCGATGGATCGTTCATGCCCTCAAAACGATAAATCTGAGTAATTACTAAATCCTTTGGCTTTAGAAAATACTTTCCATTACCCTTAGGGCAAAACAAACTATTTCGTTCGTATACAAATTCAGTAGTGTAACCCAATTTTACTAGCTCATTTACTACTTGGTATAGGGGTTTAGTGGTATCTTGTTTTGTAACCATGACTGCTGTTTAACCTACTAACTAACGTTGCTAACTAAACCTTTGTTTTAAATTACCATCTCAAAAAGTATACGCACCCCTGTTTTACAAATCAGTTTAAACAGTATATTTGAATGTAAAAGAAAATAACACCATGCATACAACCTTAAAAACTTTCGCTATTCTTTGCCTTCTATATTTTAGTGTAATCAGCCAAACAAATGCTCAGTTAATTCAAAATGATCAAGGCGCACCATTTTTAGATATCAATTACACCGATGTAAAGGGCAACCCCTACCTGTTCGAGAACTGGACCGAAGGTACTGTGAGGTTAACTAATGGAAAAAGCTACACCAGTGTTCAGCTAAAATATAACCTATTGAGGGATGAGCTCTTTTTTAAAGATATTAAAACTGACCAATTATTAGCTTTTGTAATACCTGTAGTAGAATTTAAAATAAACGATAATGAGAAAAATTCAATTTTATACAGAAACGGCTATAAAGCTATTGATAACAATACCGAAAAGAGCTATTATCAAGTGTTGTTTGATGGCGGAACGCAACTACTTAAAAGAACGAGCAAAAAAGTAAATGAAGAAAAACCATTTAGCTCGGCTAGTACTATTAAGAGTTTTGAAGTACTAAACTTCTATTATATAAGTAACAACAATGCACTCATTAAAATTAGAAAAGACAAAAAAAGTATATTGACTGCCTTAGCCAATCAGGGTAGCGCTTTAGAAAAATATCTACAAGAAAAATCGTTAAATCTTAAAAATGAAGAAGATTTAATTCAATTCATTCAATACTATAACTCCTTATAACGATGAAAAAAATTAACTTACTATTTCTTTTTATAGCCGCAACGGCAAGCACCATGCAGGCACAATCTGTAAAAGAACAATTGGTTTTCGACCAACAAGACAGAGCCTTACTTACTAGTAGCAATATGAGAGAAGATGGAACCCCGCTGCTTACTAAAACGTGGCTGAAAGGCTTGGTAAAGTTTACAAATGGTAACACCTACAAAACCGATTTTTTAAAATACGATTTAGAGAAAGATCAATTGTATTTTAAGGATACTAAGAGCGAAGATTTATTGCAATTTTCACTTCCCGTAAGTGAGTTTAGCTTAATAGTTGGGGAAGAAACACTGCTATTTAAAAGTGGATATGCGCCTATAGATAGAACTAAAACGAGTAGTTTTTATCAAGTATTAAGCGATGGAAGTGTGCAATTATTAAAACGCCGTGTAAAACAAGCCTTTGATGAACGTGCCTTTAATTCGGCAACCACTACTCGAAGTTATAAAGAAGACGAGTATTACTATTTAGCCCAAAACAATGTGCCCGTAAAAATTAAGAAGGATAAAAAACAGGTATTTGCCGTTTTAGCTAACCATGAAGCCGAATTAGAAGTCTATTTTTCTGAGCAGAAACTTAATCTCAAAAACGAAGAAGACCTGATGAGACTGATTGTATTTTATAATTCCTTATAAACTACAATTTGGTCCAAGTAGTACTCTCTTTGCTATCGTTTAGCTGAATACCTGCCTCTTGTAAGGCGATGCGTATTTTATCGGAAGTAGCGTAATCTTGTTTCGCTTTTGCTTCGTTGCGTAGCTTGATAATGAGCTCCATAAGCGGTGCCAACTCCGTGCCTTCCTGGCCTTCGGCTTGTAAACCCAATACATCAAACACCATTTGTTTCACAAATTGACTTAGGCTAGCTAAATCGGCAGTAGAGATTTGAACCTTACCATCGTTTATACCATTAATCAATTTTACAGCCTCAAATAGTTCGGCAATAAGAATAGGGCTGTTAAAATCATCGTTCATAGCCGCATAGCCACGTGCTTTTAGGGCAGCAACATCGCAGGTAGACTGATTACTCGATTTTAACCGATCCAACAGGTCAACAGCAAGTAATAAACGCTTAAATCCTTTTTCTGATGCTTCTAAGGCTTCATTCGAAAAATCGAGCGTACTGCGGTAATGTGCTTGCAGCATAAAAAACCGAACGGTCATAGGCGAAAAGGCCTTACTTAACGTAGGATGATTGCCACTAAACAATTCGCTAGGTAAAAAGCCGTTCCCCGCACTTTTAGACATACGGGTGCCGTTCACGGTAAGCATATTGGTATGCATCCAATAACGTGCAGGCTCATGGTGGTTACATGCCTGCGATTGGGCAATTTCGTTGGTATGGTGAGTAGCCGCTAAATCTAAACCGCCTCCGTGAATGTCAAACGTATCGCCCAAGTATTTTTTACTCATGGCCGAGCATTCAATATGCCAACCCGGAAAACCCCAACCCCATGGCGACGGCCAACGCATAATATGCTCGGGTTTGGCTTTAATCCAAAGTGCAAAATCTAAACGTCCTTTTTTATCATCTTGCCCCCCTAACTCACGGGTATTGGCCAGTAAATCTTCTAATTGGCGGTTGGTTAAAATGGTATAGTTATTATTTTGGCTGTATTTTTCTACATCAAAATATACCGTACCATTTACTTCATAGGCCAAGCCACTTGCCAAAATCTCTTTTACCATTTCTATTTGCTCGGCAATGTGGCCGGTAGCTGTAGGCTCAATACTTGGCGGCAAGGTGTTTAATAAGCCCATTACTTCATGAAAACCCAAGGTGTAGCGTTGTACAATTTCCATGGGTTCTACCCTCTCTAGTTTGGCTTTTTTAGCAAATTTATCATCTCCTTCATCGCGATCGCCCTCTAAATGCCCAGCATCGGTAATATTCCGCACATAACGCACTTTATAGCCCAAGTGCAGCAAATACCGGTAAATTAAATCGAAAGAAACAAAGGTGCGGCAATTGCCTAAGTGTACATCGCTATACACGGTAGGGCCACATACGTACATACCTACCAAAGGTGGATGAAGTGGGGTAAATAGTTCTTTGCTACGAGTTAAGGTATTATAAACCTGTACTTGGTTTTTCATGCCACAAAGGTATAAAAATGCTTAGTTATCTAGTTGTAAATCTGCCCGAACTGCAAAATGATCGGATAGCTTTTTATCAATAATACGGTAATTTCTAACCCCGAAATTCGGAGTAGCTAAAATATAATCGATTTGAAAATTAGGGAAATCGCCATTATAAGTAACGCCTAGGCCACTCCCTTTCTCTTTAAAGGTATTCACCAAGCCATTGGCCATTTGGTGTAAAGTATACGAAACCGGGGTATCGTTAAAATCGCCGGCTACTACATATGGGGTAATGCAGGTAAGGGTATGGTTTTTAACCAAAACTACTTGCTGGCTGCGTTTTATAAAGGCCAGTTTTAAACGCCCTCCAATTCTACGAGGCGAACTCATATTGGTTTGAATCTCCTCTTGCACTTGTTGGATATACTCGTAATCTTCTTGTTGAAATTTAATGGATTGGAGATGGACATTATACACTCGAAATGTTTGTTTTCGGTAAAGTATATCGGCATAAATAGCTTCGTTGCCTCGTTGTTTTTTATCAAATCGAATACTCCCTTTTTTCACAATAGGAAACTTAGAGAAAATGGCTAAGCCAATAGCTTCAAAACCATTATCGGTTGCAGGTTCGAAGTAATACTGCTCAGTATGTAAAATCTCTTTAATAAGCTTTTTAAAATTGTATTTCCCCCGATTACGAGTAAAAAATTCCTGAAAACAAATCACATCAGGCTGGTCTTTACGAATAATGGTAAGCATTTGATCGCGGATAGTTTCTTCGTTTTGAAAACCAAACTTTTTAAAGCTGTGCACATTGTAGGTCATAATGCGCACAAAATCTGGCGATGATTTGGGTACCTCAATGGCGGTAGATTCTCTAAAACCGACAAAACTGGTAAGAATATTCCAACCGAGCACTACGGCCACTACAGAAGGCAGCGCAAAAACGGGCTTTCGGAACAACCAGAATACCACACAAAGCAAATTAAAAAGCAAAATAAAGGGATAGGCCAAGCCCAGAAAAGCTATGGGCCAAAAACCAGCAGGGTTTATATAGGGAGCCAAATAAGAAAGTAGCAAACAGAAAACTGCAAGCGCATTTAAGAACAGCAAAAATTTGCTCAAAAAACCAATATGCGCTTTTCCTCTTCTCATACTATGTTACTAAAAATCCCAGGGTTTACGAATGCGCCATACTTTCATCAATATAAAACCAAAAAGTGCGCCACCTAGATGCGCAAAATGCGCTACCGAGTCGCCACTAAATTGGGCTACACCCAAAAACAATTCAATAACGATATAAACCGGAATGATGTATTTGGCTTTTAATGGCACCGGAATAAACATGATGAACAGTTCGGCATTGGGAAATAATAAACCAAAAGCCGTTAATAAGCCAAAAATAGCGCCCGAAGCACCAAGCATGGGTCCGTAATAAATTTCTTGCAGGGTACGCAGATGATCGGGATTGGTAGAAGTATAGGAAGCCACATCAATGGTAATACTACCGGCAATACCGTACACCTCTATGGCCTGAATAGCCATTTGCAGTACCAAAGCACCCAAACCCGTAATGAGGTAAAAATTTAAGAACCGTTTGGCACCAAACAAATATTCGAGCTGCGAACCAAAAGTGTACAGGGCAAACATGTTAAATAAAATATGCGCAAAGCTCACCGGGCTATGCATAAACATGTAGGTAATTAACTGCCAAATTCTAAAGTTCGGCGAATCGAAATAAAATACGCCAAAATACTCTACCATCGGATAAGCTCCGCCATTGCTAAAAAGTAGTGTAGCAATATAGAAGATGATATTAATGATGAGTAGGTTTTTTACAACCGTTGGTGTATTTGCAAAAGGTAATCGCATAGGGCTATTTTTGAAATTTTTGGAGTAACTCCTCCAAACTAAAGGTAACAATTATCGGTTTTCCACTGAGAGAAACTTGAGGCATTTCGCAAGCAAAAAGCTCATCTATCAAGGCGGTCATTTCTTCTATATTTAAACGGATACCCGCTTTGATGGCCGAGTTTTTTGCCAAGGTACGAGCCAGCTGATCTCGTTTATTTAATTTGAGCGCCGCTTGGTTATTTTTAAATCCTTCTAACAAATGCTCTAAAACTTCCACTTCACTAGCCGTAGACGAAATATCCACAGGGACACCCTCCACCACAAAAGCATTGTTGCCAAATTCGCGAATTTGAAAGCCTAAAGCTTGAATATCGGGCAACAATTCTTTTACCAGTTCAGCATCAGTTGCCGAAAGTGTAACCGTTTCGGGAAATAAACTTTGCTGCGTAGTACCCGGCTTTGTGGCTAATTGTTGCACAAAGCGTTCGTATAAAATACGTTCGTGCGCCGCTTGTTGATCTATAAGCAGGCAACCCGATCTAATGGTGGATAAAATGAACCTTTGATGCAACTGCACAATTTGCTTCTCTCCAGCCTTTGTAAATATCTGTTCATCCTCCGTACCAAAATTTAATGCTGCAGGCTGATGAGAGACGCTTTTAAGCACTTCGTGAATGCCCGACCAATCCTGTTCAATCTTTTCGCGGGTTTGGCCCATATGCTGCCTAGAAGGCGCTGATTCAACCGAAGCAGCAAAAGGATTAAAATTGGGATTTACCCGAATACTCGGTGCCACAATATCTTCAGGCGACTGCTGGGTAATCATTTGACTAAAGCCCGTTTCTTGGTTGAAATCTAACGTTGGGGCAATGTTATACCTACCCAAAGAACGCTTTACAGCCGAACGAATAATGGCATACATGGCCTTTTCATCTTGAAACTTAATTTCTGTTTTGGTAGGATGTACGTTGATATCAATTTGTGCAGGATCAATTTCAATAAACAATACGTACAATGGAAAACTATCTTTACTCAATACTTCATCAAAAGCCGAGCCCACCGCATGATTGAGGTAGGCATCTTTAATAAATCGACGGTTTACAAAGAAGAACTGTTCTCCACGTGTTTTTTTGGCAAACTCGGGCTTGCCCACAAATCCTTCAATATTAATAATGCTAGTTTCTTCGTAAACGGGCACCAGCTTTTGATTGTATGCAGTACCAAAAACATGCACAATACGTTGCTTTAAGCTAGATGCAGGCAAATGAAACAACTCATTCCCATCGTGGTGCAAAGAGAAAAACAAATCGGGATGTGCCAAAGCTACCCGCTGAAATTCATCAATAATATGGCGTAACTCCACCGAATTACTTTTTAAAAAGTTACGGCGGGCGGGGGTATTATAAAATAAGTTCTTAATACTGATACTCGTTCCGGCAGCACAAGCAATAGGTTCTTGCTTTTGCAGCGTAGAGCCTTCAATTTCTACTAAAGTTCCCAACTCATCTTCTACCTTACGAGTTTTTAATTCTACTTGCGCAATAGCCGCAATAGAAGCCATGGCTTCGCCCCTAAACCCTTTGGTGCGAATGGCAAATAAATCGGCAGCTTCTTTAATTTTAGAGGTAGCATGACGCTCAAAACACATACGAGCATCGGTTGGGCTCATACCACAACCATTATCAAGCACCTGAATAAGTGCCTTACCGGCATCTTTTACCAACAATTGAATGCGATCTGCACCGGCATCAATGGCATTCTCTAACAGTTCTTTAACTGCTGAAGCCGGACGCTGAACCACTTCGCCTGCGGCAATTTGGTTTGCAACAGAATCGGGTAAAAGTTGAATAATATCTGACATGAACTGCTAAAATAGCTATTTTTTGCCATTTTAAAGGCTAAAATTTACTTTGCCTTCGCATTCAAACAGCACAATCCCTATATTTAAACACAGAAAACAATACCACATGAAAAAAATCTTTTTCTTTTTAGCCCTTAGCTTTCTATGGGCATGTTCAAGCAAAAAATCGGCCGATACCTTGATTTACAATGCACACATTTACACTGTAGACAGCACCTTTAGTGAAGCAGAGGCCATGGCCATTAGCGATGGTAAAATTATAGCTATTGGCAAAAGCGTCGATTTGCAAAAAGAGTACAGCGCCAAAAAAGAAATTGATGCCAAAGGGAAAGCTATTTATCCTGGATTTATTGACGGGCATGCACACTTTTTAGCCTATGGCTTAGGACTAAACACCGTTGATTTAGTAGCTACTAAAAGCTGGGGAGAAATTGTGGCCAAGGTAAAAGTCTTTGCCACTCAAAATACCCAAGGCTGGATTTTAGGCCGAGGCTGGGACCAGAATGATTGGAACAACAAAAACTTTCCGAGCAACGCCGAACTCAACCGTTTGTTCCCCAATCAACCTATACTTTTAAACCGAGTAGATGGCCACGCCGCCATTGCTAACCAAAAAGCACTAGATTTAGCCGGCATTAAACCTGGCCAAACCTTAGTAGGTGGAGAAATTGGAACAGAAAATGGAAAACTAACAGGCCTTTTGGTAGATAATGCTGTAGATCTGGTATCGAGCAAAATACCCAAACCCACTACCGAACAAGTAAACAAAGCCTTATTGGCGGCTCAAAAAAACTGCTTTGCGGCAGGACTTACCACCGTTGTAGATTGCGGCTTAGATCACCAAGCGGTAAGCACCATTAACGCCTTGCAAAAGGCGGCACAATTAAAAATGCGCTTATTCATCATGCTATCAGATAGTCCTGAAAATTTCGATTTTCTAGTAAAAAATGGCGCCATCAAAACCGATCGCTTAAATGTGCGTGCCTTTAAAGTATACGCCGACGGGGCCTTGGGCTCTCGAGGTGCTTGCTTACTAAACCCTTATGCCGACCAAGCCGGACATTCTGGATTTTTATTAAGCCCGAAAGCACATTACTTAGAATTAGCGCAAAAAATTGCCGATAAAGGATTTCAAATGTGTACCCATGCTATTGGCGATTCGGCAAACAGAGAGATTTTAAACGTTTATACCAAGGTATTAAAAGGCAAAAACGATTTACGCTGGCGCATTGAACATGCACAAGTGGTAAACCCTGCTGACTTCGCAAAATTTGGTACCAATTCTGTAGTGCCTTCTGTACAACCTACCCATTCCACTTCAGATATGTATTGGGCCGGCGATCGTTTGGGAGCCGAACGCATAAAAGGGGCCTATGCCTATCAACAATTGCTACAACAAAATGGCTGGTTGGTTTTAGGAACCGACTTTCCGGTAGAAAATATTAGCCCTATGCGTACCTTCTACGCTGCCGTAGTTCGTAAAGATGCAAAGGGTTGGCCTAGTAAAGGGTTTCAAACAGAAAATGCCTTAAGCAGAGCCGATGCACTTAGAGGAATGACCATTTGGGCAGCCAAAGGCAATTTCGAAGAAAAAGAAAAAGGCAGTATAGAAGTGGGCAAGTTTGCCGATTTTATTATCCTAGATAGAGATATTTTAAAAGTAACAGATGGCCAAATTTTGGGCACCAAAGTGCTAAATACCTATGTTAATGGAGAGAAAGTTTATTAAACTCCTATTAAGTTTCATAGGCATACTGCTAGGCATTCAAGCCTATGCACAACAGAATTACCCTACCGAATGGTTGCGCCAATTTTACGATGCGCAAAAACATACGGTAGTGCTAAACAATGCCAATGAAACGCTCCCACTAATTAACATCAACCAAAAAATTGCCAGCATAACTTTAGGCTTTAACCACAGTGTGGTATTCGATAGTTTGGCTAATAAATACCAAGAGGTACCTTCTTTTAATGGAAATTTTTATGCCACTACCTCTTCTTTAGATGCCTTATTGGACGATTTAAAATTTTACCAGACGCTCATACTAGAACTTTCTGATGTGGTTATTTTCGATGAACGAGTACTTAATTTTATTAAGCAAGCAGAGAAGAATAAACAAGTAATTATTGCCCTCTTTGGAGACGCCCGGAGTTTAACCAAATTAGAAAGTATTCAATCGCCCATTATTTGGTGCGAAAACCATACAGAAGCTGGGGCTAGCGTGGTAGCCCAAGTAATTTTTGGTGGCCTCAGCATTTCTAATTATCTAAAGCAAGATTATGGTGAAAAGCTACGCATTGGCAGTGGTTTCTCTATCAAAAAAACACGTTTAAGCTATACAGTGCCCGAGGCGGTAGGCATAAACACCACAGATTTAGCCCCCATTGAGGCCATTGCCTACGAAGCCATTTTTGCCAAAGCCACACCAAGTGCAGTGGTACTAGTGGTTAAAAACGGACAAGTAATTTATGAACGAGCCTTTGGCAACCCCACCTACGAGCGTACTAGAGCTACCCGCATAAACGATATTTACGATATTGCTTCTATTACCAAAACCGTATCTACTACTCCGGCCGTAATGCGTTTGGTTGAAAGTGATAAACTTTCGCTCGATTCTCCTTTAAGTGCCTACATAGGTCGTACCCGAGGATTAAACAAGGCTGACATCAGCGTAAGAGAAGTCATGCTGCACGAGGCAGGCTTTACGCCCTACATTCCCTTTTACCAGAAACTAAAACCTACGGATGTAAGTCCTACGCCTAGTGCCGAATTTCCAACCAAAGTAACAGATAGCTTTTTTTTAAAGGCCAATTACTTTGCCGAGGTAATGTGGCCCCAAATGTTGCGCTCTCCACTACAAAGCAAAGGCCGCTATGTGTACAGTGATTTAAGCATGTATTTTATGAAAGAGGTAGTAGAAATACTCAGCGAACAACCATTAGGTGACTATGTTGCCCAACAATTTTATGAACCCTTGGGGATGCAAACGGCCGGGTATTTACCCAAAATGCGCTTTGCTGTAGATCTCATTATCCCATCAGAAAACGATACTTATTTTAGAAAAAGTACACTGCAGGGCGATGTGCACGACCAAGGAGCAGCCATGTTGGGAGGTGTTTCGGGACATGCGGGTGTGTTTGCAACTGCCAACGATTTGGCTATTTTTTATCAATTATTATTGAATAAAGGAACTTATGGGGGCAAGCGCTACTTTAAAGCAGGTACCGTTGAACTATTTACCACCCGACAATCTACCACTAGCCGCAGGGGTTTGGGCTTTGATAGGTGGGACCCCAATACTAGTACTCCTTACCCTTCTACTTTGGCCACGCCCGAAACTTTTGGACATACAGGCTATACCGGCACATGCGTATGGGCCGATGCAAAAAACGACTTGATTTATATTTTCTTATCAAACAGAGTGTACCCCGAGGGAAGTGATAAGTTATCTACTTTGAGAATCAGACCACGAATTCAGGATGTGATTTATAAAGCCTTGGCTAAGTCAAGTACTTCCCTACAATAGGCATTCGGCGGCCTGGGCCAAAAGCCTTTGGCGATACCCGCAAAATAGGTGGTGTTTGGTAGCGTTTAAATTCGGCTTGATTTACCAATTTAACTATTCTAGTAACAAGCGCCTCCTCAAATCCTTGGGCGATAAGTGCAGCAGGGCTTTGTTTTTGCTCAATAAACTGAAACAGCAATTTATCTAGCACGTCATAGTCGGGCAAAGAGTCCGAATCTTTTTGTCCGGGGCGCAACTCGGCCGAAGGCGGTTTTGTTAGACTATTTTGAGGAATAATTTCTCGATTTCGGTTGATGTAATTTGCCAACTGATAAACTTGCGTTTTGTACACATCACCCAATACACTAATGGCACCAGCCATATCGCCGTATAAAGTACCATAACCTACGGCACATTCACTTTTATTGGATGTATTGAGCAAGATATAGCCAAACTTATTAGATAAGGCCATCAGCACCACAGCACGGCTTCTAGATTGAATATTTTCTTCAGTAAGGTTGAAGGGTAAATCCTTAAAGGCAGGCTTTAACATCATATCAAAAGCTTCGGTGGCCTGCTTAATGGGCACGGTAAGCTGTTCACAGCCTAAATTATGAACCAATGCCAAGCCGTCGGCAATAGAATGTTCGCTCGAATACTCGGAAGGTAACAATACCGCCAACACATTTTCGGGGCCAAGGGCCTCCACGGCTAGAGCGCAAACTACGGCCGAATCGATGCCGCCTGATAGGCCAAGAGTTGCTTTCTTAAACCCGGATTTTTGAAAATAGTCGCGAATGCCTAAAATTAAGGCTTGGTGTATTTGGGCTATATCGCTTTCGGGATCGGCGGTTCTTGGTACCAGCCCAAGCAACTTATTTTGTTCAAATTCGTAAACTTTTAGCTCCTCGGAAAAAGCAGCTAATTGGTCTAGCACTTCTCCTTTTTCATTAAAAACCATCGATTCTCCATCGAAAATAAGCTCCGTTTGGGCGCCAATTTGGTTTACATAAAATAAAGGCAAGTTGTATTTCCGGCAATTATCGCCCAATATGTGCACCCGTTCTTCGTCGTGGTTGTAGGAAAAGGGCGATGCGGCAATATTTATCATCACATCGGGATTTTCTTTACTTAACCATTCCATCGGCTCGGCTATATACATCGGATCGTTATTTACATTCCAAAGATCTTCGCAAATAGTGAGCGCAATTTTACTGCCCTTAAAACTGATGCAGGTGCTTTGTGTGGCCGGCTCAAAATAACGGTATTCATCAAATACATCGTAATTGGGTAAAAGTGCTTTATGTATTTGAGCTTTCACCTGGCCTTCGGCCATAAAATAGGCCGAGTTGTATAAATTTTTACCTTTTACCTGTGGGTTTACCGTGGGCAAGCCCACAATGCAGGCAATATCGGTACAAGCTACCGCTATGCGTTGGGCAGCGGCTTCGCATTCGGCGATAAAAGAGCTATAATCTAGTAAATCCTTAGGCGGATAGCCACAAATAGCCAACTCGGCAAAAACCACTACATCTGCTCCTTGGGAACGGGCATCGGTAATGGCTCCCAGAATTTTCTGAGTATTGGATTCGATATTACCTATGTGGTAATTTAGTTGGGCTAATGCGATTTTCATCTGCAACAAATATAGTGGCATTTTAGTAAATTTGAGCCATGAAATTGCTTGCAAATGCCTGCTTATACGTTATTCTCGGCTTCTGCCTTTCCTTTATTAGCTGCACAGGCAGTAACGAACCCGATATAAGCAATATTAAACTAAACATTAAGATCGAACGTTTCGACCAATCGATGGAGCAATTAACTGCCGGTAATGTAGCCCAAGTGGTGCCTCAATTGGAAAAACAATACGACTGGTTTTATGCCGATTATATCCAAAATATGCTTGCTGTGGGTAGCGTGGCCGACACCACTTACTACCAAAATTTAAGAACCGTATTGGGCAACCCCGATTATAAAGCCTTGGCTAAAGCCGTTGCCGATACCTACCCCAACTTAACTAAGCAAGAGGCCGAATTAACCGACGCCTTTAAACGTTTGCACTATTATTTCCCGAAGCAAAAAACACCTCGTTTTATCAGCTTTTTATCTGGCTTCTCGGTGCAAACGCCCATCGGAAACGGCTATATAGGCATTGGATTGGATATGTTTTTAGGTAATAATTCGCCTTTTTACCCAGCCTTGGTTCAAAGTATTCCGCAATACATTTCTCGACGTTTTACGCCAGAAAATATAGCACCGAGAGTGGTAGAAACCTATATCCGAGAAGAACTTTATCCTGAATCCGATGCAAGCGTAGCGTTATTAGATAAAATGGTGTATAACGGAAAAGTACTCTACCTCATGCAAAAAGCTTTACCCACCGCACCAGACAGCTTATTAATAGGCTATACCGATGTGCAAAGTGCGTGGTGCAAAACCTATGAGACCGATATTTGGGCCTATTTTATTGACGAAAAGCTAATTTTCGAAAGCGACTATGCTAAAATTCAGAAATTCTTAACCGATGCTCCTTTTACCCCAGGCTTGGGAGAAAACAACCAATCGGCACCAAAATTAGGCGTATGGGTAGGCTGGCAAATTGTAAAGAACTATATGGATAAAAATCCTGAAACCTCTCCTAAAGCTTTATTGACCCTAGCGGATGCGCAAAAAATACTTAGGGAGTCGGGCTATAAGCCTAAATAAAAAAAGCATCTTTCTGCAGCCAAAACGGATGCGGAAAAATGCCTCTTGATGCTAAAACTGAACTTATTTTAAAATATTCAGTACCGCTTTAATGCATACTACCGAACCAATTAGCAATAATACATTGGCAATGCCGCTGGCTAGGCTAGAATCTTGAACAAAACGTCCGAAAACGCCTGCCAAACCGATAATAATACCGTAAGTCATTAATTTATAATGCGCTGTTTCGTTCGCATTGTTATTCTGGATAGTTTCTGGAGTATTTTTTGCTTTTGCCATGTTTTTGTAAACTAGTAGAATTGATTTATCCGTTTGATAGCGCTGCTGCTCCACTTACAATCTCCGTTAATTCGGTAGTAATGGCAGCTTGGCGGGCTTGGTTATACGATAATTTAAGCGCTTTTATTAAATCGCCGGCATTTTCGGTGGCTTTATCCATGGCTGTCATACGAGCGCCATGCTCCGAAGCATGGGAATCTAATACCGCTTTATAAACCTGAATTTTAATTGATTTTGGAATTAATTCCGTTACAATTTCTTCTTGCGAAGGTTCTAAAATATAGTCGGTTTGGGTATCGGCCACTAAATCATCAGCAACTTTTGCTACCGGCAATAATTGTTCGGTAGTAATAAATTGTACAGCTGCATTTTTAAATTGGTTGTATACCAATTCTACCTTATCAAATTCGCCAGCTTTAAAGGCCTCCATAATAGATTCGGTAATTTTTGCCGTATTTTCAAAGGTTAATTGTTGGTAAAGATCGTTGTTATTGCCGATTACGTTGTATTTACGTTTTTCGTAATAATCTTGGGTTTTCTTACCAATGGCCACAATGCTCACGTTTCCTTCGCGGTATTGCGTAGCATAGGTGCCAGAAATTAATTGATTAACGGCTTTAATTACGTTCATATTAAAAGCACCGGCCAACCCACGATTGGAGGATACGGCCACAATTAATACTTTTTTAGGTTCACGAACAGCGGTATAAGGCGAAGATGCATCTTCTAAACTTGCCGATAAATTAGCCAAAATGGCTTTTAATTTATTGGCATAGGGACGCAACTGTACAATGGCATTGGTGGCACGCTTTAACTTAGCAGCCGAAACCATTTTCATGGCTTTGGTAATTTGCTGCGTAGAGCTTACCGATGCAATTCTATTTCGTACTTCTTTTAAATTCGCCATGCTGTTTTTGGGAGTTTAAAATTTAATATTTACCAGCTAATTCTTTCGCCACGCTTTCTAATACGCTAGTTAAGCTATCGTCGAATTTACCTGCTTTTAGCGCCGTTAACACCTCTGGGTGACGTTGCTCTATTTGCTGTAAGTATTCCGCTTCAAACTCTTTTACTTTATTTACCGGCACATTACGCATTAAACCTTTGGTACCAATGTAAATGATGGCTACCTGTTTTTCAACCGCTACAGGTGCAAACTGGCCCTGCTTCAAAATTTCTACGTTGCGAATACCTTTATCTAATACCGCTTTGGTTGCCGAATCTAAATCGGAACCGAATTTAGAGAAAGCCTCTAGCTCACGGTATTGTGCTTGATCTAATTTTAAGGTACCGGCTACTTTCTTCATCGATTTAATTTGCGCATTACCACCCACACGTGATACCGAAATACCCACGTTGATAGCCGGACGAACCCCTGCGTTAAATAAATTCGATTCTAGGAAAATCTGTCCATCGGTAATAGAAATTACGTTGGTTGGAATGTAAGCCGATACGTCGCCCGCTTGGGTTTCGATAATTGGCAGAGCGGTTAAGGAACCGCCACCTTTTACAATACCCTTAATTGATTCTGGTAAATCGTTCATCGCCTGAGCGATAGCATCGTTGGCGTTTATTTTTGCAGCACGCTCTAATAAACGGCTGTGTAGATAAAATACGTCACCTGGGTATGCCTCACGGCCCGGAGGACGTTTTAACAATAAAGATACCTCACGGTAGGCTACGGCTTGTTTCGATAAATCATCGTATACAATTAATGCCGGACGACCTGTATCGCGGAAAAACTCTCCAATAGCTGCACCCGCAAATGGGGCGTAGAATTGTAGAGGAGCCGGATCGGCAGCCGAAGCGGCTACTACTACCGAGAATGGCATGGCGCCATTTTCTTCTAGGGTACGTACAATTTGTGCTACGGTAGAGTTTTTCTGACCGATAGCCACATATATACAAAATACAGGCTCACCTGCTTCGTAAAATTCTTTTTGGTTGATGATGGTATCGATACAAACGGCAGTTTTACCGGTCTGGCGATCGCCAATTACCAATTCACGCTGACCACGACCAATTGGAATCATGGCATCGATAGCTTTAATACCAGTTTGCAAAGGTTCGTTTACCGGCTGACGGTAAATTACACCCGGAGCTTTACGCTCTAAAGGCATTTCGTAGGTTTTACCGGCAATGGGTCCTTTACCATCAATTGGCTGTCCGAGTGTGTTTACCACACGGCCTAACATGCCATCGCCTACATTAATAGAGGCAATTTTTTTTGTACGTTTAATGGTATCGCCTTCTTTAATTTCGTCAGAAGGTCCTAATAATACCACACCCACGTTGTCTTCTTCTAAGTTTAAAACGATGCCTTGCAATCCGTTATCGAATTCAACAAGTTCACCCGATTGAACTTTTGTTAAGCCGTATACGCGGGCAATACCATCGCCCACTTGTAATACAGTACCTACCTCTTCGAGTTCGGCTTCTGACTTAAAGCCCGATAATTGTTGTCTTAAAATCGCCGATACTTCGTCTGGTCTAACCTCTGCCATAATTGTAAATGATTTTCGTGTAATCTATATGTTGTTGCGTAAACCGTTTAGGCAACCACTTTTTGTTCAAATTCTTTTTTTAATTTATTCAGTTTGGTTCTCAAGGTGGCATCTAGTTGTTTATCGCCTACTTGCAATACAAAACCGCCAATAGTTGCCGGGTCTATGGTAGTTTCCAATACCACTTCGTTAGCTCCCATTGATTTTACGAGTGCAATGATTTGCTTTTTAGCATCATCACTTAATGCACTAGCTGCCTTTACTTTGGCAATTACAATGCCTTTAATTGCTTGGAACGCTGCAATAAATGCCTTAGCCGTAGGTAACAACAGAGCTGCTCTGCCTTTGTTTACCATCAATACAAAAAATGCATTAACTATTTTGTGCACTTTACTACCAAATATCCCTTGCAACACGGCTACTTTTTTATCCAAGCTGATGATTGGATTTTTGAGCACGGCCACCAACTCTGGGTTTTCGTGACAAACCTGCACAAAAAGCAACATTTGCTCTTGCACCTGATCTAACACCTTTTGTTCGGTGGCTAAATCGATGAGAGATTTGGCGTATCTTGATGCAACTTGTAATTCAGACATTTCTTTTTCGTTGGAAGTTTAAAACTTACAATTTAACTTCTTTCAATAATTCGTTCACCAAAATTTCTTGTTTCTTTTGGTCTTCAAATTGTTTGTTTAATACTTTCTCAGCAATTTCTAATGATAAGCTAGCCACTTGGTTTTTCACTTCGGCTAGGGCTGCTGTTTTTTGGCTATCAATTTCTTGTTTTGCTTTTTCAATCAATTTGGCACCTTCCACTTGAGCACTTGTTTTTGCTTCGGCAACAATTTGATCTTTTAGTATTTTTGCTTCTTTCAAAATCACATCACGTTCGGCTCGGGCTTGTTTTAATAGCGATTCGTTTTCGCTGGTTAAACGGGCCATTTCTTCTTTTGCTTTTTTTGCCGATTCGAGCGCTTCTTCTATAGAACGTTCACGTTCATCGAGTGCCTGAACAATTGGTTTCCATGCCATTTTGCGCAATAATACAAATAAGAGTAAAAAGGCGACGGTAGACCAAATGAACAATCCCGGATCGGGGCTAACTAATGGATTGATTGCTAAAAACATAAAATTCGTTTTGTGGTATGATTAAGGTAAAAATAAGAGCCATTGCCAATCGCCATGGCTCTTAAAATTTGCTACTTGGTGCCTAAGAATGCAACTACTACACCAAACAATGCTACTGCTTCAACGAATGCTGCTGCAATTAACATGGCTGTTTGGATTTTAGAGGCTGCTTCTGGCTGACGAGCCATGCCTTCCATGGCTTTTCCACCAATTTGACCGATACCGATACCTGCTCCAATAGCAGCTAAACCGGCACCAATTCCTGCGATACTTCCTGTGATCATAACCTGATTTTTAAATATAAATTAAACAAAAAAACAATTACACATTAATGTTCGGCATGCTCTTCTACCGCCATGCCTATAAATAAGGCCGATAAAATGGTGAAGATGAATGCCTGAATAAACCCAACTACCAATTCAATTACGCTAATAAATAACACGAATGGAATGGCAATACCGGCAACAAAAACCGATTTGAGAATAAAAATCAATGAAATTAAACTCAATATCAGAATGTGGCCTGCAGTAATGTTCGCAAATAAACGAATCATTAAGGCAATGGGTTTGGTAAATAATCCGATAATTTCTACCGGAATCATGAGTGGGTATAACCACCATGGCACATGGGGTGTAAATACATGCCCCCAATAATTTTTGTTCCCGTTAATGGTGGTGAGTACAAAAGTACACAAGGCCAACATCATGGTAACGGCAATATTACCCGTGAGGTTTGCACCTCCAGGAAAAATGGGAATTAATCCCAATAAATTATTAATCCACACAAAAAAGAATACGGTAAGTAAGTAAGGCATGAATTTAGCGTACTTATGTCCCAATTGCGGACGGGCAATGTCATCGCGAACAAATAGTATAATAGGCTCTAATAACGATTGTAAGCCTTTAGGCGCACTGCCTTTTCTTTTAGCGTATGTTTTTGCCACACTAATAAATACTATAAGTAGCAAGAACACAGAAATAAATAAAGAAACCACATTTTTGGTGATAGAAAAATCAAACGGTTTTGGATTTGTAATTTCTTGATCGGCATTCAACTCCACGTACATGCCCTCAGCATTGGGCTTAGCTGAGGCGTAATAAAATTTACCGTGAAAGTTTACTAATTTCTGACCATTCTCTACAAAAATATCGGTTCCGTGCTCATTTTCATGCTTGTTGTACATAAAAAAGACTGGGCCATTATTGGTAAAAAGCAAAACAGGTAAGGGTATAGCTACTTTTTCATCGCCTTCGCCCCAAAAATGCCATTCATGCGCATCGGCAATATGGTGCAATATAGTTTGCGAAATATCTTCTTCAGCTTCGGCGTGTGCAGGTTGAGCTGCATGTTCCGTACCTGCCGCATGCTTAGCTTCTGCTGCATACACAGGCGTTAAAAAGCTAAATAAACTTATAAAAGCGGCAAGAAAAAGGATTATCGAGTAATTTTTCAAATCTAAAATATGGCTCTGTTTATGCATAAACACCAAAGTTTGTGTTCATTTTCAGGTGCGCAAGTTACACAACAAACAATAAATTTCAAACCCCATGTGTGCGAAATAGAGATAAAAAAAATTTAGCATGAAAATACCTGCTATAACGTTAAAATTTAGGAGATAAATGAGCAACACTACCAAGCCAAAAATAAATCGCAATACAGTAGTAGCTAGCAAGGCCTGGCCAGAAGATTTTACGCTTATATTCATTTGCCAAAGGGCAGTTGGCAATACAATTAAACTAAAACTACCGAAAATAAAAAAGAGGGTCCAGAAATTGGTTATAAGATACGCCCCAAAATAATTTTGTACTAAAAAAGGGGCTATTGCAAGAAGCAATAAGAAAGCCGAAAAATTAATAGCGAACTGTTTAGCGCTCATTATTAAGTTGTTTAATTAAAAAATAGATGGCCAAAATAACGCCAATAATGCCTAATAATGCTGTTATCCAACGTAATTCATGATTAAAATGATCGTCTAACTTAATACCTGCATAAACCGAGAGGCCAATTACGGCTAACATTTGAAATGCTGCGGCCGAATATTTTAGGTAAGCAGTGTCTGCTTTTCGCCTATCTTCAGATTCTTTTTTAGCCATATACAAAGTAACAGCAAAATAAATAGATAGCACAATGTCGGGCATATTTTAATCGTATTAAAACCTAGATTATGCTATTTTTGTTGGATAGTCTAGAGATCATAGCTTTTGAAAAAACGCTCTACCCTTTCTGTATACCTTTTACTTATTGTGGGCGGCTTTGTGTTAAGAAGCTGTAGCGCCCAAAAGGAGAATTTGAGTAGCCGTGAGATGCAAAATTTAACGGCCAAGTTTAATATTTTGTACAATGCCCGAACCTTGGTTAAAGAGAGCGAACAACGGATTCAAGAAAGCTACCTAACTACCTACGATCAGCCCATTAGTGCATTCTGCGAACCCGACGAGAAATCGGGCAAGGCCGAAACCGCCAATTTAGATAAGGCCATTCTAAAAGCTAATATAGTAGCCAATGAAAAATCGCAAAGCCGTTTTGTAGATGATGCCTATGTATTAATTGGTATTTCCAATTACCTCAAGGCCGATTTTTACAATTCAATTGAGTATTTCACGTATGTATACAACGGCTATCCGAAAGAAAAAGACAACCGCCAAGCGGCTTTAATTTGGAGAGGGAGAGCCCAGATGCAACTCCATCACTTGCCTGAGGCTGAAGCTTCTTTAGATACCACCTTAAAATATCTAAAAACTTCAAAAAAAATGGTGGCCGAAGCCTATGCTTCCAAAGCGCAATGGTACATCTACACCAAGGCATATGAGCCTGCTATACCTTTGCTGTATAAAGCTATTAAAGCTTGCAAAAGCAAAGCACAACGCATCCGCTGGACTTTTTTACTGGCACAGCTAGAACTTGAAACCGGTAAAAATACATTGGCTAGTACCCATTTTACATATGTGTACAAAAGCAATGCAGCATTTGATATGGCTTTTAATGCCCATCTAAATCAATTGAGCATTGCCGAACAAAATAGCAGCAAAAAAAATGATCGGATAAAAACCTTACAAACATTGCTTAAAGACGATAAAAATAGCGACAACGTAGATCAAATCTACTTTCAAATTGGCCGCAGTTACCAAGAGGCTGGGAATTCCAAACAAGCAGAGGTTAACTATAAACAATCGGTACTTAAAAGCAAGCGCAACCAAACACAAAAAGGTCTCTCCTACTTAGCCCTTGCCAATTTGTATTTCAATCAGCCAGATTATGTAACGGCAAAAAATTACTACGATAGCACCCTGAGTGTTTTGCCCAGCAGCCATCCAATTTATGAAGCCATACGGAAAAAAAATACCAATCTAGATTTATTAACGAGTAAGCTAATTATTGTAGCCTCCGAAGAAAGCCTACAGGCGCTGGCTAAACTACCCGAAGCAGAGCAACGCCTCAAAATTGTTGCACAATTAGAACGAAAAACAAAACAAGAGGCTAGCAAAACACAAACAATGGGCAGCCCAAACACAGGGATGTATACAACCACCAACGATAATGCTGGCAACCAAATAGATGCCAAATTTTACTTTAACAATTCTGCAGCGCTGAGCCAAGGTTTTGCCGATTTTAAAAAACGTTGGGGAAATCGCCCCTTGGCAGACGATTGGCGAAGAAGCCAAACATCGAGCATGGCGGCTATGCAAAACAACCCTGCAAATAATGCAATAGCTGCATCGTCCAGCACACTAAAAGCCACAGATGGAGCCAATGCCGTTAAAGAACAAGTAAATGCCATTTTATTTACGCTCCCAAATACGGCTGATAAATTAGCGGAATCTAACCTACGCATTGCAAATGCCTATTACGAAATTGGTAATTATTACCGAGAAGTGGCACAAGATAAAACGGTAGCGATAGGCGTATTCGAAGGTATTTTAGCTAAATTTCCGGCGTATGAAAATACGGCAGCCGTATGCTACAATTTATTTCGTTTATATGCCGAAGTAGACAGTGGAAAATCGGAATTATTTAAATCTACAATTCTAACAACGTACCCCAATAGCTTGTATGCAAAAGTTATCCGCGACCCAGAGTTTAGTCAGAAACAAGATGAACAAGCTTTAGCGCTTAATCGGGCGTATAATCAAACATTTGATGAGTTTGCTAAGAAAAACTATACCAATACCTTGGTATGTATTATGGAGTTAAAAGCCCAGTTCGGCGAAAACAAATTTTCGCCGCAATTGGCCTATTTAAAAACTATAGCCGAGGGGCACCAAGAAGAGCTTGCCCCTTTTGAAACTTCTTTAAAGAATATCGTGAGCACTTATCCAGAGGATAAACTGATCACCCCCTTGGTAAAAACACACCTCAAATTTATTGACAAAAACCGAAAAGCATTGGCAATAAAATTAGCCGTAATTACCGATAAGGATCCGCTGGTGTATGCCTTGGCAGAGGAAACGAAATCCGATAGTCTAACAAGTAAACCAACAAAAGCTTTGGAAACAAACAGCCTATTTAGCTTGGCAGATAGCAGCCACTACTATGTGATAATTGATGTAGCCAACGGCGGCGCCAACTTAAGTTCATCTAGATTTGGTATTGGCCAATTTAACAGAGCAAATTTTGCCGATGGCGCTATTAAACACCAATTAAAACAAGCCGGAGATGAACATCAATTGATTTTTATAGGCGAATTTTATAGCAAAAATACCGCTAAGGATTATCTGCAAAACATTCGACCTTTACTACCTGATATTATGAAAGTTTCTGAAGAAAGTTACTCTATATATTTATGCACCAAGGCCAATTTAGACTTATTATCAAATACTGATTTACTAATCCAGTATCGTACATTTTATACCGAACATTATCAATAAAACCATGAGTGAGCCACTAAACAGACAAGAATTACAAAAATATACCAGTTTGCTATGGAAAATTTTCATAGGAATAATTGCCTTTTCGGCCATTTTTATTTTTTGTATCGGTTTGGGCCTATTTGGCAAGATGCCCACTTTTAGAGATTTAGAAAATCCGAAAAGCAATTTAGCCACCGAAGTTATTTCTGAAGATAATGTAGTTTTAGGAACCTATTATGTACAAAATCGCTCCAATGTACGCTACGAACAAATATCCCCAAATGTAATTAATGCCCTGGTTGCAACAGAAGATATTAGATTTTATAGCCATTCGGGCATTGATTTTAGACGCACCTTTACCATTTTGTTTTACAACCTTATTGGCAAAAAACAAGGTGCCAGTACCATTACACAACAATTAGCTCTGAATTTATTTTCTGAACGAGCCAAAAATCCGTTTAAACGTATTATTCAAAAACTACAAGAATGGATTATTGCCGTTAAACTGGAGCGTAATTATACCAAAGAAGAAATTTTAACACTATACCTGAATACGGTAGATTTTGGCGCCTACAATACCTTTGGCATTAAATCGGCCGCCAGAACTTACTTTAACACTACACCCGATAAACTTAGGCCCGACCAAGCAGCCGTATTAATTGGCATGCTAAAAGGACCCTCATTTTATTCGCCCACAAACAACCCCGAGCGGTCCATAGCCAGACGCAATACCGTATTGGACAACATGCGCAAAGCCGACTATTTAAGCGACGAAGAAACCGAGGAATTTCAGCAATTACCACTCAACTTAAATTTCAACCCAGCAAACTACAATGTAGGCTTGGCCCCTTATTTCCGAGCCATGCTCAAAAAAGAAATTCAACGCATTTTCGAAGAACAAGCTATAACCAAAGCCGATGGCACACCATACGATTTAGATCGTGATGGACTGAAAATATACAGCACCATTAATGCCAGTATGCAAAAGTATGCCGAAGATGCACAACGAGAATACATGAAAGAACTGCAACAGCAGTTTAATGCTCAATGGAAAGGTCGTAAAGATCCCTTTAAAGATTATCAACAATTGCTCGATCAGGGTATTAAACGCTCCGACCGCTACCGTCAATTACAAACCTTAGGTAGAACCGAATTAGAAATCCAGCAAGATTTTTTAAGCCCAGCACGCATGACCATTTTTAGCTGGAAAGGCAATATTGATACCCTCATGCGCCCTATAGACTCTGTAAAATACTATAAACTCCTTTTAAGAAATGCACTCATGTCTATGGAGCCCCAAACCGGCCATGTGAAAGCCTGGGTAGGTGGTACCAACTTCGAGTACTTTAAATACGACCAAGTGAAAATGGGCACACGCCAAGTAGGTTCAACAGCCAAACCTTTTACCTATGCCGTTGCTATTGACAATGGCTATTCGCCCTGCCTAACCGTACCAAACGAACCGGTAGAAATTGAGGGTTGGACACCCAATGCATCCAAACCCCTTCCTGGAAGCATTACCTTAAAAAGGGCCTTGGCCTATTCTCAAAACTATGTAACCGCCTACATGATGAAACAAGTAGGTGCCACGGCCGTTTCAACCCTCATTAAAAAAATGGGCGTTACTAGCGATGTACCTGCTTACCCTTCTATTTGCTTGGGTACGTTTGATGCTTCGGTATACGACATGGTGGGCGCCTATTCGGCATTTGTAAACCACGGCACCTGGACCGAACCGATTTATTTATTACGCATTGAAGATAAAAACGGCAACATGCTCTACGAGCGTAAGCCCAAAGTAGTTTTCGCCTTAAATGAGCAAACGGCTTACGTAATGACCCAAATGCTTAAAGGCGTGGTAGAGAACGGAACCGGATCACGCTTGCGTTATAAATATGGACTAAGCAACCCAATTGGCGGTAAAACCGGAACTACGCAAAACAACTCCGACGGTTGGTTTATGGGTATTACGCCACAGTTGGTTACCGGTGTATGGACAGGTTGCGAAGACCGAGCCATTCACTTTTTCTCTACCAACCAAGGCGAAGGAGCCAATTCCGCTTTGCCAATTTTTGCCTTGTACATGAAAAAGGTATATGCTGATGGCAAACTGAACTATAGTAAAGGTGATTTTGAACCACCGAAAGGAGAACAAACCATCGCCTTTGACTGCGATACCTACACAACATCGGCAACGGTAGAAGAAAACTAAGCCTAAGGCCACAAGCTACCAAATGAGCAACGCACGTGATTTCTCTGCATTTCTAAAAAGCTTACCCAAAAAACCTGGAGTATACCAGTTTTGGAATGCTGATGACGAGCTCATTTATATCGGCAAAGCAAAAAATCTCAAAAGTAGGGTCAGTTCGTATTTTGTTACGGCTAACCAGCGCTTAAATGCCAAAACCAGGGTATTGGTAAGCAAAATTGTGCGCATTAGCTTTACGTTGGTAGATACCGAAATTGATGCGTGGTTATTAGAAAATAGCCTGATTAAAAAGCACCAACCCCGCTACAACGTACTCCTTAAAGACGATAAAACCTACCCGTGGATTGTTATAAAAAACGAGCGCTTCCCACGAATTTTTAGTACCCGACGTGTTATTAAAGATGGCTCTACCTATTTTGGGCCTTATGCCTCTATTGGCATGATGTATACCATTTTAGGTTTAATAAAAGAAATTTATCCCTTGCGTAACTGCAATTTGGCGCTAAGTGAAGCAAACATTGCCGCCGAAAAATTTAAAGTGTGTTTAGAATATCAAATTGGAAATTGTAAGGGGCCTTGCCAAGCCTTGCAAAGCGAAGCGGATTACAACCAGACTATTGAAGAGATTAAAGATATTTTAACGGGCAAAATTAGCTCGGTAATTAAGCGCTTAAACGATGAGCTAAAACAAGCTGTTTCGGAAATGCAGTTTGAACGGGCGCAATCGCTCAAAGAAAAATTAGATTCTCTAGTAGGCTATCAAAGTAAATCTACGGTGGTAAGTGCAGCCATTAGTAATGTTGATGTGTTTAGCATTGCCTCCGAAAATAATTATGCCTTTGTAAATTATCTCAAGGTAATGAACGGCACCATTATACAAACGCAAACTATTGAGTTGCGTAAAAAGCTCGACGAAACAGAAGAAGAACTACTGAGTATTGCCATTTCTGATTTTAGAGCCCGTTTCAACAGCCAATCGAAAGAAATTATTGTGCCTTTTGCGCTAGAGCTGCAAGATGACAATATCCACTTTACGGTACCCAAAATGGGCGAAAAGAAAAAACTACTGGAACTTTCGCAGAAGAACGTATTTTACTTTAAAAAAGACCGCCTAAACCAATACGAAAAACTAAACCCCGAGGTAAAAACCGAACGTGTATTGACGCAGATGATGAAAGATTTACGTCTCAATCAATTGCCTACACACATCGAATGTTTCGATAATTCCAACTTCCAGGGGCAATATCCGGTATCGGCCATTGTAGTTTTTAAAGATGCCAAGCCTTCTAAAAAAGACTACCGCCACTTTAACGTAAAAACCGTAGAAGGACCCAACGATTTTGCAACCATGGAAGAAGCCGTTTACCGTCGATACAAGCGCATGCTGGATGAAGGCGAAGCTTTGCCGCAACTCGTTGTAATTGATGGTGGCAAAGGCCAGCTATCTGCAGCCTTAGCCAGCTTAAAAAAGTTAGGCATCAGCAAACAACTTACTGTAATTGGTATTGCCAAACGCTTAGAAGAATTGTATTACCCAGGCGATCCCTATCCGCTGCATTTGGATAAGAAATCGGAGAGTTTGCGCATCATTCAACAATTACGCGATGAAGCCCACCGCTTTGGTATCACCTTTCACCGCAAAAAACGAGACCAGGGAACACTAAAAACCGAACTATCTAACATACCTGGTGTTGGGACTACTACCGCTCAGAAATTGCTGAGCACCTTTAAATCGGTGAGGAAGATTAAAGAAGCTACCCCCGAAGATTTAGCTAAGGTGTTGAATAAAAAACAATTGCAGGCCCTGCAAACTTATTTCGAAAAAGGGATAAACTAAAAAAGGCTCCGTTTCAGGAGCCTTTTTCATATGAGATTAGTACGACCACAAGTCGTGTTCCCAATCTAACAATTCTTTCTTTAGGCGTTCTGCTTCTTTTAAACGATCTACGCCACTTGTCGTAATGTAATCACGAATAAACTCATCTTTTACATTCGATACTTTTACAATGTAACTAGAAAAGATGCGTTTCATAAACACGTCGTCGTAAGATAGGGTAGCCGCATCGTTATGGCTGTTTACTACAGGTTTTTTTACCAAAATATTTCTCAATTCTGGAAAATACAACCAAAAAAGAATACTCGACCCCGCATCTTCACCATCAACTATTTTCTTCTTCAATACTGCAATACCAACAATTCTAGGTTCAAAAACAGAACGTTGTTTGTCAAAAATCCAATCCTCTTTAATCCGAAAATTATATTCATTATAACGCTCGGGAACAAAATCTACAGTAATTACTGTATCTTTTCTTACTTCTCCCAAATCGTCATACAATTTTTCAATTCTTGTAGGTCTAAATAGCTCTGCTGCTTTTTTTGAGTCTAACACCGTTGAAAATGCATCACCCTTCAAATCATCTTTTTCTTGCGCAGGTGTAGGATCGTAAGCGGTTAGTTCACCGGCTTCTACCGCACGCCTGATAATTTCAATTAAACTAGCTTGCGGCGCCACAAAAAATTGGTTTATTTTTTCACGTACATCTATTTCTCTCCAAACACGCTTGCTGTAAATGATATCTGCTTCTCTAATCGCTGCTAATGGCATTACTTTAGCTTGAGGAATACTAATTTTTTTATAGTACCCATCTACCGGTCTGTCTTGCTGCTTTGGGGCAGGGACTGGAACAGGTGGTGGCGTTTGAGGTATCACTACAGGTGCAGGGATGGGCTCCGTTTTAGCAAGCGGTTTTTTAGTGGTGTTGGGTTTGGTAGTCTGTGCCCATACAGAAACAGACAATACTACCAAAACGCAACTGATAAAAATCTTTTTCATACAGAATTAATTAGCTTTCAATATAATAG
>CAMCMG010000013.1:0-34514 GCA_945875895.1 Sphingobacterium thalpophilum
CAATGGCTTGGCTCAGTGGTTTGCAGATGATGTAAGCTACCGAGATCAACAATATACCTTTACTTGGGATGAAGAACACTCTACTGCCAAGTTAGTAAGTTTAAAAGAGAACAAGTTGGTTAAATTTAAATGGCTTGATGATGAACCCCAATGCTATTTAGAGTTGGAAATTGTGCAAGATGAATTAACTAACGATGTTGCCTTGGTAGTTACCGATTTTGCTACAGACGATACACTTGCCGATCGGAAATTGATTTGGGATAACCAAATACAATATTTAATTGGTGTGTTGGGTGCCTAGGGAATTTCTCTATAAAACACGTGAAAAAGCTTCACCTTTTACTTCTTAAAGCCTTTATTAGGCCGTTTATAGCCACATTCTTAATTGTGATGTTTGTGCTATTGATGCTTTTTTTGTTTAAATACATTGATGATTTAATAGGCAAGGGCTTCGATTGGTACATTATTTTAGAGCTGTTAATGTACGCTTCGGCTACTAACGTGGCTATGGCTTTACCCCTAGCGGTATTGTTATCTTCCATTATGACTTTTGGCAGCCTCGGCGAAAACTATGAGTTAGTTGCCATTAAGTCGGCCGGAATTTCGTTGCGGCGGGCCATGTATCCACTTATCATTTTAATTGGTTTATTAAGCGTAGCCGCTTTCTTATTTTCCGATTATATGTTGCCCGTAGCCAACTTAAAAATGGGCTCCTTACTATGGGATGTTAGGAACCAAAAGGCCTCTTTTTTGATTAATGAGGGTGTGTTTAACAATAGCATTCCAGGTTATTCTATTCGGGTAGATAAAAAAGATCCGGATGGGCAAACCCTGCGTGGAGTGGTTATTTATGATCGGGTAAACAATTCGGGTAATGTAAATGTGGTGGTTGCCGAATCGGGCAAAATGTTTAGAACGGCCGACGATTCTTATTTGATTTTGAAATTGAAAAATGGGATTCGCTACGAAGAAGCACCTAGCGAAAAGGAATACAATCCACGCTTACGTTTTACCCGTTTTGGTTTTAAAGAAACAGAGCAAAAGTTCGATTTATCTGGTTTTAAGATGCAACGTACAGATGAAAATTTGTTTAAATCTAACTACGCCATGCTCAATATGAAACAGCTGTCTTATTACAAAGATTCTGTTACCAGAAAGGCCGATACCAACGCACTTAATACCTTGGCTATTTTGAAAACCAAGTATAAAGTGCTTAATCCGGGAGCCATGAATGTTTCATCGCTAAAGGTTGCCGGTTTTGTAAATGTAGATAAACTACCTAAAATTGAACGTGCTCGGGCTGCAGCTATGGCTTTAGAAAATATACGAACCATACGGGAAATGCTGAGTACCAAAGTGCAGGTTGATGCCGATTTTAATAATAAGCTACGCAATTTTATTGTAGAGTATAACCGTAAACTTACCTTAGCTGTTTCGTGTTTAGTTTTATTCTTTATAGGTGCTCCATTGGGAGCCATTATACGGAAAGGAGGCCTAGGTTTGCCCGTGGTTGTATCTGTTATCTTTTTTTTGTTTTACCATATTATTTCTACCATTGGCGAAAAATATGCTAAGGAAGGTGACCTTTCTCCAATTCTAGGCATGTGGATAGCCATACTTGTATTAAGCCCCATTGGAGCTTTTCTTACCTATAAAGCCAGTGTAGATTCGGTATTGTTTGATGTTGATTTGTACAAACGCTGGTTTAAAAACCTAATAAAGAAAACCTAGTTTTTTTCTAGGTTGTGTGGGGTATTGGCCCGCATTTTCTCTGCTTGCTTTGCTCGTTCTTCTTTGCGCTCTTTTCCTATCAATATGCGTAAAAATTCATTGAAATTATCGAAGTCTCTACGGTATACCAAGCCAAAAGCAGTTACGTATTCCTGACTCGGATTTAAGAAGTTTCTATTACTTAGTCTATTTGAAGCTCTCAATACAAAACTTCCATCTTTTTTAATGAGATATTGTGCTTCTAGATCGCTAGCAACATTTGTTCCTATCATATCAAAATCAGTAATGCTGGCCCTTCTATCCGTAACCCCACCCGATAATACGAGGCGGTTATTGAGCAAGCGAAAAGAGGCACTTGCTTCATTTAGCGAACGAATGTTAAAGTCTACAAAGTTTAGATTTAACGATTGGGTAATAATGTTATTCAATTGATTGAACGCAATCTCTGTACCGGCACTTAAAACGGTAGAGTTTAGCTGGGTTCTTATGTTGGCGGTTCCGTTTCCTGGTGTAAAACTGCGTCGAACAATTAAACTTAATGCTTGTTGGTTTACATTGTTTACATCACTCAGGTAGCTCTGCAATTCATCTTTCACATATGAATCGGTAGGAAAATTTAAATCGAATCCAATATCGGGTTTTAATAAATTACCACTCAAATTCATGATTGCTTCAGCCTGCACCCTACTTTCATTGGCTGGCCGTCCTGCGGCAGTGTATAAGGGGCTTAAGCTGGTACGGGCACCATAGTTAGCTTTTAAATTAATAACGGCAGCCATGGGGTCGCCCGTCCACCTAATAGAACCACCTTGGCTAATATCAAATACTTTGTTGATGTAATCTTGAGCGGTAAACTCAAATTTACCTTGTGAGATGAGGTAATCACCAAACATCTCAAAATCGCCTAAGGTTGAAATTCGTAAGCTTAAATCACTTTTCCCTCTACCTGATAATTTACCCAACGAAGTGAAAATATTCACCTGTGAATTTTCATCCACTGCTAAAGAGAAGTTCATTTTTACTCCGTTAAAGGCATTTTCTTTTTTAATAGCCCGGCTGGAATCTTGCCCAACAAAAACAATAAAATCGGTTTCCCCGATTTTTTCGGTGGTGTTTAATGGGATATTAAATACCGTTCCAGCTTCAGTTTTTGCATCAATATTGATATTCATATTATCAGTTGGTCCATCGAAACTAAAAATACCTGTACCATAAGCGGTTCCGTAATAAGCCGAGTTATCTTTGGCGGTGGTGTTTAGCGCCATAAATTTATTGGTTACGAGGGTTACATTGATGGTTGGCGTGTTAATGTTACCCAGATCTACGGTACCATTGGCAATGGCTTCGTTGTTTTCACTGTCTTTTAATCGTAAATCGTTTACATCAATAATAGTATTGTTTACGGCTAATTTCTGATTAATCCGATACCTGGTTTTTAAGTAATTCACAGTGAGTTCGGTATTGTTTAAACTTACAGTTCCGTTTACTTGTGGCTTACTAGGCTTGCCAGTTATTTTTAGGCGACTAGATATGGTTCCTGTTAGATTGGAAACCAAGTTGCGGATAAAAGGTTCTAGGATAATTAACTGAGTATTATCCATATTGAGGTCTAAGTCTAAATTATCTTGATCTGGATTGGCATCATAGGTGCCACGAATATCCAAACTTTTCACCCCTTTATTAGCAATATCCATGTTTAAGATGGCAAGCTTGGTATCATTATCGTAGTCGGCCTTTAAACTTAAATTGCCAATATAATGGTTGTTAAAGTCCAATGAATCTATAACTAAGCCCGAACTAAGTTTAGTTTTACCACTAAGTGCTTTTAACTCAGTTTGGCCGTTAAGTATACCCTTTAGCCGAACGCCAGCTGTTTTAGTGAGTGGGTTTAAAGATTGTAAATCAAAGTTTTTAAAGCCAACTTTTAATTCGTCGTTCGGATCTGTAGAGATTATACCATCAGCTGAAATGAATTGATTGTTTCGGCTTAAGCCAAAATTTTTCACCATGGTTTTTCCGTTATCAAAGCGGAACACCACCTTGTCTTGTATTTTCCACACTTCGCGGTTAATTATTAAATCAGATGGGAGAATGCTCAATTTGGCCAAACTATCGGCACTAAACTCAACCAATCCGTTTAAATCGAGCTGGTTAGTGGCATCTTTATCGGATAGTTTTACGTTGAGACTTAAGCTATCTGAACGTAAAATGGTGGCAATGTTCACATTTTTTACAAATAAACTATCACCCAAATCAATACGATCGGAGGTAAGGAAAATATTCATTTGTTTATTTTCGGTAGTCTCATCCACAATCAGGTTATTTGCTTTTATGCCATCGTATTGTAGTGTTTTTGCGTAGCCATTGATGGTGGAAATGCTGCTATCGGAGTCGAATTTCCCAATGAGAATGGCCCCATCAGGAATACGCAATTTAGGTGCAAAAATTCCAATGGGTTCAAACTTTTTCAACTGAATGGTTACATCGAAATGCTGTGATTTAAACGGAACAATGTTTGTACGAAGAGAAGGAACATACTTTTTCATGACCGATTTAAAGTACGAGGGCAATGTGAGCAGATCGTATTTTCCCTTTATGCTTGCTTCGGCTAAATCGGAGTGTAATTCAATAGACCGGTTGTTATCTAATCCATTTGCAACTAATTCAATAGAATCAATGTAGTGGGTTTTACTTGGAGTTTTTAAAACCATAGATCGTGCCGAAATACTGCCCTGAATATTTTCGAGGGTATTGCCATTAAAATTTGTTTGCAAATTGGCACTTAGCGTTAGGGTATCTTTGGTAAAGTGCAAGGCTAATAGGTTAGCATTTTTGATGCTCGATTGAAAATTGAACACCGGCAAATCGGGGTTAAAGTCTATTTTTCCCAAAAATCCGAGCTGCACTTGTGCATCGTTAATGTCAATGCTGCCATTAAATATGCGTTGATCTACTTGTCCGTTTACCTTTACATTTTGGTAGCGGTAGCGATTGTAATCTATGTAGCCAATGTTTAGTTTGAGTTGGGTGCTTAACTGGTCCAACTTAAATCCCTTACCCTTCACATCTCCATCAAAATTTATACTACCCAGTCCGCTTTTGTTAAGCAATTTTCCGATGTTAAATTGATCTGTTTGTACCGAGGCTTCGTACTCAGGCTCACGCTGGGCATTTCGCTTGAAAGCTAGGGTTTTGATGTTTACCTTACCCAATTCGGTTTGTAAGGTGCCCTGCATTTTAAAATCGTTGCTAAAACCTTTAAAACTACCCCTATAGCTAAAATTACCAAGTTGTGCAATTTCTTCGGGTAAATCATTCCGTGTATTCCCGGTAATGTTACGTAACAATTGATCGTACACTTTTTTACTAGTTTTTAACTCCTGAAGGTTGAGTGTAAAGACCGTGTTTTTTATCAAGGGCAATCCTTTTATATCGAAATCGCCTTTCAATAACGTTCCATTATTGGGTTCAATGACTAAACTTTTTGCTCGTAAGTGGCTAACCGTACCTTTTATGGTGCCTTGTAATTTTACATCGAGTTTTAAAGTAGATAGTTCGGGTGCAAAATAAGCTACATCGCTAGCTAATACCCTCGATTTATTAAACCTACCGAGCATGTACACCTTGTTGTTAAATTGATCGAAATCATCAAAACTCTTAAATTTCATGATGAAATAAGGGCCTATGTTGGTTTTAGCAGTTTGGAGTTTTAGTTTATTGAACTCCATTTTAGTGCTATCAATGGTAACCAAGGTGCTCAGGTTTTTTAGCCAAAAGCCCGACTTTTCTCGAAAACGTAGGTTTTTAATTTCTGCTTTTGCTAGGTGATTACGGGTATCGAGCTGTAAAATTTCTCCATTTAGGTCGCTAATGTCTAGGTCGCTAAAGTTTATGTTTTTGGTTTTTCTGTTAACCCCGTAATTGCGGTATTTGAATGCCATGTCGCTCAACTTGATGTTACCCAGTCGTACGTCAAAAGGTCTACTTTTTGCGGTATCGGTACTGCTAAAATAACGAATTAAGAAAAGAAGATTGCTTTGTTTGTTTTTGTATTTTTTTAAAAAAATTTGCCCTTTTTTTATTCCCAATTCGGCAATAAATAACTGTCTTTTTTTGAGTGAAAATGTGTTGATTTTTATAGAAACACGTTGTGTATATAGCATGGTGTCATGTTCCAAATCTTTGAGTAAAAAACCATCTAATTCAATAGATTTGAAGGGTTTTACATGCAAGCCCGCTACCTCTACCTTGGTGTGTAGTTCGCTAGATAGGTAGCCCGCAATACGTTGCGCAAAATAGGTTTGAACGGGCTTAAATTGGAGTGAAAACAACAAGGAAACCAGCATCAAGAGAAGAGATACTAGTACCCATAGCGTTATTTTTATTGCTTTTTTGATAGTTTTGTACGTTTTAACTTTAATAAGCTCCATTGGCCACTATACTCGGAATAGAATCTTCATGTGATGAAACCTCGGTTGCCGTTTGTGTAAACGGTGAAATACGTTCCAACATCATTGCGACTCAAGCCGTTCACCAACACTATGGTGGCGTGGTACCCGAGTTGGCTTCTAGGGCGCATCAGCAAAATATTGTACCTGCCGTCCAAGAAGCGCTTTCAACTGCTAAAATAAGCAAAAATGAGCTATCTGCGATAGCTTTTACACGTGGCCCCGGTCTTTTAGGTTCCTTATTAGTTGGAACTTCTTTTGCAAAGGGTTTTGCCTTAGCCAAAAATTTGCCATTAATCGAAGTAAATCATATGCAAGCGCATATTTTGGCGCATTTTATTGATAGCCCTAAGCCGAGTTTTCCCTTTTTGTGTTTAACGGTTTCGGGTGGCCATACACAAATTGTACTGGTAAAAAATTACTTTGATATGGAAGTGTTGGGTTCTACCATTGATGATGCAGCTGGTGAAGCATTTGATAAAACGGCTAAAATTCTTGGATTGCCCTATCCGGGTGGCCCCTTAGTGGATAAATATGCACAGACTGGAAACCCGGATGCATTTACTTTCCCCGAACCTCAAATTCCTGACCTTAACTTTAGCTTTAGTGGCTTAAAAACTTCCATATTGTATTTTATAAACAAGGGTGTACAACAAAATCCCAATTTTATTCAAGAGCATTTGGAAGATATTTGCGCTAGTGTACAACAGCGTATTGTTACTATTTTGTTGGCCAAGCTTACAAAAGCCTCAAAGCTTTATGGTATTAGTCAAGTGGCTATTGCTGGTGGAGTTTCTGCCAACTCTGGTTTACGTAAATCCCTGCAAGAACTTGCCGAAGTAAAAGATTGGCAAGTATTTATCCCTAAGTTTGAATATTGCACAGACAATGCCGCTATGATTGCCATTGCAGGTTATTACAAATTTTTGGCCGCCGATTTTGTAGGGCAAGACGTTGCCCCATTGGCCCGAATGCCTATGTAACAAAAAAGCCCCCAGATAATCCGGAGGCTTTTTTTATTCATACTAAATTTATTCAGGCTTAGACTCTAGCTTATCGCCAGTTACTACTTCTTTAATTTTTGCCTCTAGTTCTTCCATTAATTCTGGGTTTTCTAATAAAAGCTGTTTTACAGCATCGCGGCCTTGACCTAGTTTGGTATCGCCATAGCTAAACCACGAACCTGCTTTTTTAATAATTTCATACTCAACACCTAAATCAACAACTTCTCCGGCTTTAGAAATTCCTTCGCCAAACATAATATCGAATTCAGCAATTCTAAACGGTGGGGCAACTTTATTTTTTACAATTTTAACCTTTACTCGGTTCCCCGTTACTTCATCGGTTTCTTTAATTTGAGAAATCCGACGTATGTCTAAACGTACAGAGGCATAAAATTTAAGTGCATTTCCTCCTGTGGTTGTTTCTGGGTTGCCAAACATGATGCCAATTTTTTCACGCAATTGGTTGATGAAGATACAGCAGCATCCGGTTTTGGCTATGGTGCCCGTTAGTTTACGTAAGGCTTGCGACATTAATCGTGCTTGTAAACCCATTTTAGAGTCACCCATTTCGCCTTCAATTTCTGCTTTTGGTACCAAGGCGGCTACCGAATCAATAACAATAATATCTATAGCACCCGAGCGAATTAAGTTATCAGCAATTTCTAATGCTTGTTCGCCATTATCGGGTTGGGCAATGAGTAAATTTTCTACATCAACACCCAATTTTTGTGCGTAATATTTATCAAAAGCATGCTCGGCATCAATAAATGCTGCAATACCACCTTTTTTCTGTGCTTCTGCAATAACATGGGTAGCTAGGGTAGTTTTACCAGACGATTCTGGCCCGTATATTTCAATGACACGTCCTTTAGGTAAACCGCCAATGCCCAAGGCAATATCTAATCCTAATGAACCTGTAGAAATAGATTCTAGTGGCTCTACGGCTTCATCGCCTAATTTCATTACCGCACCCTTACCGTACGATTTTTCTAATTTATCTAAGGTTAATTGTAAGGCTTTCAATTTGTCTGTATTGCTCATAATTTTAGTTTATTATTTTCAAATGTAAATAAAATTTATAAAATGCTAAAAATTTTATCAAAATTATTTTTCTTTTCTGCTCATCATTGCGGTATACTGGCTGTTTTACTTATTTTTTTCTTTTTAACGCTTATTTTTTTTCGTTCGGCCGCCTTTTCTGCTTTTAATAAGGCAGTTGTGGTATGTTGGTGTGCATAATATTTGCACATCCAATTTAGCGGGCATTGCTCACATTTGGGCGTTCGGGCCAGGCACGTGTACCGGCCATGTAAAATTAGCCAATGATGCGCAATGTGAATTTTATCGATAGGCAGGTGTTTTGTCAATTGTTTTTCTACTGCTAGTGGAGTAGTAGCCTTGCTGCTTAGGCCCATACGATTAGCCACCCTAAATACATGCGTATCTACGGCCATAGTAGGCGCTTGAAAAATTACTGATGCAATTACATTGGCAGTTTTGCGGCCAACGCCGGGCATTTTTTGCAAATCACTTACGCTTGAAGGAACTTCGCTCTTAAATTCGTTTACCAATATGGTGGCCATGCCAACCAAATGTTTTGCCTTATTGTTCGGATAGCTTACGCTCCGTATATACGAAAATACTTCATCGCTTGTACTTGCGGCTAATGCTTCTGGACTTGGGTAGCGCTCAAATAATTTAGGCGTAACTTGATTGATACGCTTATCGGTGCATTGTGCAGAAAGAATGACAGCTATAAGTAATTCAAATGGATTACTATAATGCAACTCTGTTTCTGCATGGGGTTGGTGGGTAGAAAAATAGTCAACAAAAACCCGATAGCGTTCTTTTTTAAGCATGCTCAAATATAAGAACCTAAGCGCTATTTTATAATAGGTCTACGTAGGTCAATATCGAGCATAGTACATTCTCCGAGGGTACCCGAATTAATTGATCAAGACGTGGCTTCAGTGATGTTAGGAATAGCTGATCTTCGGCTGATAGTGCATCTAGATCTACTACTTCGATACAATTAGTACAAAATGTGTGTTTGGTTTGGTGTGTTTTAAACTTGTTCATGAATATATGTTTCCACACCAAACGCCACAGCACATGTATTTAGTATACCAATCGATTTTTTTTTATTTATTTGCTAAAACAGGAGTAACCATCATTTTTCGCAAATTATTTAGCGCATAGCGCATCCTTCCTAAAGCCGTATTAATACTCACGCCGGTTATATCGGCTATTTCCTTAAAACTTAAATCACCATAATGGCGCATAATTAATACTTCTTTTTGTTCGGCAGGTAATAGTTGAATCATTCGTTTTAAATCCTGGTGACTTTGTTCACGAATCATCATGTTTTCTAGTGGTTCATCGTAAAATTGTATCACATCGAAAATATCAAACCCATCTACATTGGTAATTACGGGGTTTCGTTTTTGTTTGCGGAAATAATCAATAACTAAATTATGGGCAATGCGAATTACCCAAGGCAAAAATTTACCCTCTTCGTTGTATTTCCCAGCTTGTAGGGTGTGTATTACTTTAATAAATGTTTCTTGGAAAATATCTTCTGCTAAATAGCTGTCTTTTACTAATAAATAGATGGATGTGTATATCTTAGATTTATGTCTAGCAATTAAAACTTCTAAGCAAGGTTGATAACCGCTGATAAACTCATGTATTAATTCTTGATCAGTACGGGTCTGAAGATTTTTGTGCGTGTTCATAGGAATTTGTTTTTTGATGGTTGGTAAATAAATTGATTCATTTATGCATATACTTTCTAGAAACAATAGGCGTTTAAATCCAAGGCTTTAAGAAAATATTAATACCAATATCAAATAAAAGGGAAGTTAGATGCTAGATAGAACCGACGTAAGGCGTATTTTAGTGGACGAAATGCAAAACTAGCCGACGAACGGTTTACAGCTTTTTAATATTTTTGTCTTTTAAGCCCTATACATGACTAAGCCCCAGCCAAGCAATTCAAAAAATTCTATTTTAATAAAAGGGGCACGTGTACACAACCTCAAAAACATCGATGTAGCTATCCCAAAAAATAAATTGGTAGTTATAACCGGAATGTCTGGTTCTGGAAAGTCATCTTTGGCATTTGATACCTTATATGCCGAAGGGCAACGGAGGTATGTGGAAAGTTTATCTTCCTACGCCCGCCAATTTATGGGCCGAATGAACAAGCCCGAGGTAGATGACATTAAAGGCATTGCTCCCGCTATAGCCATCGAACAAAAAGTAATTAGCAGTAATCCACGATCTACGGTGGGTACCTCTACCGAGATATACGATTATTTAAAACTCCTATTTTCTAGAATTGGCAAAACCATTTCGCCCATTTCGGGAGCCCTGGTAAAAAAAGATACGGTAAGCGATGTGGTTAATTTTTGCGCTACCCAAGCCGCAGGAACATCACTTACCATTCTATGCCCCTTGTTTCCACACAATCAGCGAAGTGTGAAAGAAGAATTATCAGTATTGCTTCAAAAAGGTTTTTTAAGGGTAGTATACCAGGATAAAATAGCCAAAATTGAAGACCTATTGGCCGATAAAAATCTTCCCGCTGCGCAAACGCTACAGGAGCGGGAGCTACTCATTGTGATCGATCGAGTATCGATGAACGCCGAAGAGGAAACCCTTAGCCGCATAGCCGATTCGGTACAAACCGCATTTTTTGAAGGTAAAGGCGAATGTATAGTAGAGTTGGCAGATATCAAATATCCATTTTGCGATCGCTTTGAATTAGATAACCTCGTTTTCGAAGAACCAAGCCCTAATTTTTTCAGCTTTAACAACCCCTACGGTGCCTGTAAATGCTGCGAAGGCTATGGTAAAGTAATGGGTATCGATGCAGATTTAGTTATTCCTGACAAAAGTAAATCGGTATACGATGGCGCTATTGCTCCTTGGAGAGGCGAAAAAATGAAGGAATGGGCAGATCAACTTATAAAAAATGCCTTGGCGTTTGATTTCCCCATACACCGCCCCATTGCGCAATTAACCGAAGAACAACGCAAGCTATTATGGACGGGTAATGCACATTTTAAAGGATTAACAAAATTCTTTGCTTATCTAGAAGAACAAACCTATAAAATTCAATATCGGGTAATGTTATCTCGTTACCGCGGTAAAACCAATTGCCCCGATTGCAAGGGCACCCGCTTGCGCCCCGATGCGGCGTATGTAAAAATTGCTGAACAATCTATCACCGATATCGTGTTGATGCCTTTAGAAAAAGCGCTGTCTTTTTTTAAAACGTTAAAACTAAGTGGCAACGACGAAAAAATAGCGAAACGTTTACTACTCGAAATTACCAACCGCCTCCAGTTTTTAACCGATGTGGGCTTAGGCTATCTTACCTTAAATCGTTTATCAAACACACTATCGGGCGGCGAATCGCAGCGTATTAATTTAGCAACCTCTTTGGGTAGTTCTTTGGTAGGTTCTATTTATGTATTAGATGAACCAAGTATTGGCTTGCACCCGAGAGATACGCACCGTTTAATTGGTGTACTACAATCCTTGCGCAATGTGGGCAATACCGTGTTGGTAGTTGAACACGAAGAGGAAATAATGAACGCGGCCGATTATTTAATTGATATTGGTCCTTATGCAGGTATAAACGGTGGCGAATTGGTGTTTAGCGGCACCTATGATGAGATTTTAACAGACGAACATAGCCTAACTGGCAAATATTTAAGTGGAAAAGAGGCTATTGAAGTGCCTACAATTCGCCGAAAATGGTCAGATTACATTGAGGTGAAAGGGGCTCGGGAAAATAATTTAAAAAACATCGATGTAAAATTTCCGCTGCATACCCTTACCGTAGTGTCCGGCGTTTCCGGTTCGGGTAAAACATCACTTGTAAAACGCATTTTATTGCCAGCCCTGCAAAAAGCCATTGGCAATTATAATGGCGAACAAACCGGTTTATATGATAGTTTAGAGGGCGATGTGACTCAAATACATCAGGTAGAAATGGTCGATCAAAATCCCATTGGCCGATCTTCCCGCTCTAATCCGGTTACGTATGTAAAAGCTTGGGACGAAATTAGAACCTTATTAGCTAGCCAGCCTGCGGCCAAAGCCGCCGGTCTAAAACCATCTGTATTTTCATTTAATGTAGAAGGTGGCCGCTGCGATGTATGTCAAGGCGATGGCGAAGTAAAAGTGGAAATGCAGTTTATGGCCGATTTGTTTTTGCCCTGCGAAGCTTGCGATGGTAAACGCTTTAAACAGCATGTATTAGACATAACCTATTGCGATAAAAACGTATCCGAAATTTTAAGCATGGATGTAGATGAAGCCCTTGCTTTCTTTGCAGATGAACCTAAAATTGTTGCCCGATTAAAGCCCCTAGCCGATGTAGGTTTAGGCTATGTGCATCTGGGTCAATCGTCCAATACCTTATCAGGTGGCGAAGCCCAACGCATTAAATTGGCTTCCTTCTTGGTAAAAGGAAATCAATCTAAACAAACCTTATTTATTTTTGATGAGCCCACCACCGGTTTGCATTTCCACGATATTAAAAAGCTTCTTAAATCTTTCGAGGCACTTATAAACCAAGGCAATTCTATTTTGGTAATTGAACACAATGTAGAAGTAATTAAATCTGCCGATTGGGTAATAGATATTGGTCCAGAAGGTGGCGATGCCGGCGGACATGTAGTGTTTGAAGGCCTGCCTGAAGATTTAGTAAAACAAGCCGATTCGTATACGGGCCAATTTCTGAAAGGCCGCCTATAAGCCAAACCATTCACCAAGAATTAGTATTTTAGCGCAACAAGAATAATTTATGCTCTTACTAACCTTTTTTATCGGACTACTCATCAACGCCATAGGCTATATTCCTCCCGGAAATATAAACCTAAGTGTGGCGCAATTGACGGTAAATAAGGGTATTAAACAGGCTTGGCACTTTATTATTGCTTTTTCTTGTGTAGAAGTCTTTTTCACCTTTGCAATGATGCGCTTCGCCCGTTGGATGTCGAGCGATGTAAGCCTAGAATTTTTGGTATACCATATAAAGATAGGCACTCTTACCGATGCCTTTATGATTGTGATGTTTCTTGCCATGGCTAGCATTACCTGGCTGCGTAGAAACAAATTGCCTCAAGCTAAAGAAGATATTAAAAAAGGGAGCAGTGCCTTTTATGGCATTTTGTTGGGCGTTTTAAATCCGGTACAAATACCTACCTGGTTATTTTTCGGAAATTATGTAATCATCCATCAATGGATACGTACCGATTATTTGTCGCTTTTTATTTTCAGTATAGGCTCTGGCATAGGCTCGGCTATTGCCTTGTATGGGTATGCGCATTTTGCCCGGTATATTCAAGATAAATTTACTCTGAGTACCCGTTTAATTAACCACGCTATTGCTTTTTTATTGTTTGCCTTGGCACTAGTTCTCCTTGGAAAACAAGTACTTATTTATGTCTAGCCAAGCAGGCTAAACTAGCAATTTTATCCAAACCTAATTGCACCGTAAGCTCTTCAAGCGAATTGAATTTTTTATCCGGGCGGATAAACGCATCAAAATCTATACGGATTATTTGACCATAAATTTCTTCATCGAAATCAAAAATATTGATCTCAATATTTCTGCTCATCCCATTAACCGTAGGGCGGTGGCCGATATAGGCCATACCTTCATATTTTATACCCTCCACATAGGTGTGTGCAGAATATATTCCATCGGCCGGAATTAATTTATACGGTTCTTCTATATATAAATTAGCGGTAGGGTAGCCCAATGTTCGGCCAATTTGATCGCCCCTTATTACACGACCTTCTAGTGAAAACGTGTGGCCCAACAATTCGGTTGCACTGGCAATATCGCCGGCTAAAAGTGCCTGCCGAATACGTGTAGAACTTACGGCTGCTTGCTGTATATCTTGCTCGGGAATGACTTCCACCTCGTAGCCAAATTTAGGAGCCAATTTGTTTAAATCGGTTACGCTACCAGCTCTATCTTTGCCAAAACGGTGGTCGTAGCCAATGCTTATTTTCGTTGTTCCGATACGTTTTACCAGTATTTCTTCTATGTATTCTTCGGGAGATAGATTCGAAAAATCACGAGTAAATGGCGTAATTATTAAGTGGTCAATACCAATAGCTTCCAGTAATTCTGTTTTTTCTTTTACCGTATTAATCAGCCTTATTACTTGGTCTTCCGGGTGAATAATCATTCGAGGGTGCGGAAAAAACGTAAGTATAACCGTTTCGGCGCCCCTGCTTTTAGCCGATTCGCGAAGCTTGCGCAGCAATTCTTGGTGCCCAATATGTACGCCATCGAAGGTGCCGATGGTAACCACGGCCTTTTTTAAGGGTGTAAAATGAGAAATATCGGTATAGATTTTCATGGGTGCTGCAAAATTACACCATTTTGCCGGTTTCTTTTAGTGTGCGGATATGATTTACCAAATCGGCCACTTCAAATGCATTTTCTACGCTGTAATTTCCACTTCGTGTGCGGCATAAAGCCGATAGGTAAGCGCCGCTACCTAGTGCTTTGCCAAAATCGTGGGCTAATGAGCGTATGTAGGTTCCCTTGCCGCACACTACTCTAAAATCTACTTCGGGTAGGGCAATTCGGGTAATTTCAAAGGCTTTTATTTCTATGTGACGTGCTTTTAGCTCCACGGTTTCGCCTCTACGAGCTTTTAAGTAGATACGTTCTCCGCCCATTTTAATAGCCGAATGGGATGGCGGAAACTGTGCAATTTGTCCGCAAAATTGAACGGTAGCTGCATGTACAGATTCTTCGGTAATGTGGTCAACGGGAAATTTTTCGTCTACTTCTGTTTCTAAATCGTACGATGGGGTAGTGGCACCCAACGTAAACGTGCCGGTATATTCTTTTTGTTGGGCCTGAAACTCGTCTAATTTTTTAGTGAGTTTTCCGGTGCATATAATGAGTAAACCGGTGGCTAGAGGATCCAAGGTGCCGGCATGGCCTACTTTTAGTTTAAGTGGTTTTAGGGTATTGCGTATTTTCCCTACCACGTCAAAGCTGGTCCAGGTGAGTGGTTTATTTATCAAAAGCATTTCGCCTTCGGTAAAGTTAAAGTTGGGGAATCTTGGAGGGTTGGTGCTCATTTATACCACTTGTAAGGAATATCCGCCCAACAATAAGGCAATTATAATTACCCCCAATACAATGCGGTACCAACCAAATAGGCGAAAGCCATGTTTCTGTAAAAAAGAAATAAAGAATTGAATAGCCAATAGGGCTACAATAAAGGCTACCACATTGCCAATGGCCAAAAGTTTCCACTCTTCTGCACTTAGTTCATACCCATCTTTATAAAAATCGTACAACTTTTTTACCGTAGCGCCCAATAAGGTGGGTACGGCTAAAAAGAAAGAAAATTCGGCAGCTAGGGATCTGCTTAGGCCTTGGCTCATGCCGCCTACAATGCTTGCGGCAGAACGAGAAGTACCGGGAATCATGGCTAGGCATTGAAATAAACCTATTTTTAGCGCTTGAGTATAGCTAATGTCTTCGATGCTTGTTGCCGTACTTTGCGCAAACCACTTATCTACACCCAATAAAATAAAACCACCAATAAGCAGGGCAATGGCTACACCCATTGGGCTTTCTAAAAGTGCATCAATTTTATGACTAAACAATACGCCAAAAACGGCGGCAGGTATAAAGGCTACTACGAGTTTTATGTAGAAGCTAATGCTCTGAAAAAAGCGTTTTAGGTACAATACTACAACAGATAAAATGGCGCCAAACTGAATGGCAATGGTAAATAATTTTAGAAAGGGGTTGGCAGGCTCTAAGCCTAGTGCGCTAGCGCCTAAAATAAGGTGACCAGTAGAAGAAACCGGTAAAAATTCGGTTAATCCTTCAATAATAGCCAATACAATGGCTTCCCAAATTTTCATTATTTTTTCTTAAGAATGGCATAAAAACCTATGCCAAAACCAATAAGCACTACTAGCGGTGCTAGCACAATTTTGCGGAAATCGTAAATATCGGTGGTGCCTATCATGAGACAAAAGCCTAAGGCTACTACGGCAATGCTAATCAGCATCCAACGGTAATTTGCTTTGCTAAAAATGAACTCTTTGTTAGGTTTATCTGGGGTAGCCATATTAATACAATTCGTTAGAAGATGTTTGAAGATAACGTTTCACGGCAAAACGGGTACTTAATGCCGAAATAATTATTCCCGCCAAAATCATGCTTAAAAACACCAAGCTAAATTGTACCCAATCTCTTAATGCTACAATCTCTGGAATTTGATTTTTTACAAGAACTAATAGCACAAGCAACAAGCCTACTGAACTTAAACCGGCTATTAGGCCTTGTATAACGCTGCTCATAAGAAAAGGCTTTAAAATAAAGTCTTCAGTTGCTCCTACCAATTGCATGCTTTTGAGCTGAAAACGCTGTGCATAAATGGCCAAACGGATGGTATTGTTAATAAGCGTGATGGCAATGAGCAATAAAATTAAGCCGAATATCAAAATACCAATGCTAATAAGACGCACATTGTGGTTCACAATATCAATGAGTGATTTTTGGTAAACTACCTCTTTTACCAAGTCGTTTTTTTCTAGGTCTTTGGCAAATTTGGCAATGCTAGCGTTATCGGCAAATTCTGCTTTGAGGTATATATCTAAAGCGGGTAATAGGGGATTATAGCCTAAAAAGTCAACAAAATCTTCGCCTAAATCTTTGGTTAGGTTGCGGGCAGCCTGCTCTTTGCTCACATATTGCATGCGCAAAACCTCTACTTTAGTGTTTACTTGTGTTTGAAAGGTCAAAATATCTGCCTCTTTGGTTCCTTCGTTTACAATTACGTTGAGCACAATATTTTCTTTAACGTAGCTCGATAAATTGTGCGAATGAACAAGTATAAGGCCTAAAAGTCCGCCCATAAGTAATACCAAAGAGATGCTAACGATGCTAGACACTCGGATGGTTTTATTCTGTTTTTTTTGTGCGTGTGGTTCCAATGTTATTGAATTTTTACTCCACGAAAATAAAGATTTATGTGCAGATTTTAAGCATGCAATTTTAGGAATCAAAATGAGCCTTTTTTCTTCCAATTCTGAGCTGTTTTTGCTATTTTCGCAGTTTAGTAATCGAAATAAATGGATTATCAGTTTCGGGAGATAGAACAAAAGTGGCAAGCCTTTTGGGCCAAACATCAAACCTATAAGGTAAGCAATACCAGTTCTAAGCCCAAATACTATGTATTGGATATGTTCCCGTATCCGTCGGGCGCTGGCTTGCACGTTGGGCATCCGCTTGGTTATATCGCTTCCGATATTTTTTCTCGATACAAACGTACTAAGGGCTTTAATGTATTACATCCGATGGGTTACGACTCGTTCGGTTTACCTGCCGAGCAATATGCCATTCAAACCGGGCAGCACCCGGCCATTACCACCGAAACCAACATCAATCGCTACCGCGAACAATTAGATAATTTAGGCTTTTCATACGATTGGAGCCGCGAAGTGCGTACCAGCGACCCGGAATATTACCGCTTTACACAGTGGATTTTTATGAAACTGTTTGATGCCTGGTACAATACACAAAGCAACAAAGCCGAAGCTATTGATACGCTTATTGTCCACTTTGCCCAATCAGGTTCAGCAGGTGTAAAAGCTGTTTCTGATGAGGATGTAAAAAACTTTAGTGCTGAAGAATGGGCCGCTTTTACCGAAGAAGAACAACAAACCGAATTGTTAAAATATCGCCTGGCGTATTTAAAAGAAAGTACTGTAAACTGGTGCCCCGCTTTGGGCACGGTATTGGCCAATGATGAAGTAAAAGATGGCTATTCGGAGCGTGGCGGATACCCGGTAGTTCAAAAGAAAATGATGCAGTGGAGCATGCGCATTACCGCCTATGCCGATCGTTTACTGCAAGGTTTAGAGCATATTGATTGGCCCGAGCCGCTAAAAGAAATACAACGCAATTGGATTGGTAAAAGCGTAGGCGCTTTGGTGAAGTTTGCGCTTGATGGAGCTGCTTCTACTATAGAAGTATTTACCACCCGAGTAGACACCATTTTTGGCGCTACTTTTTTGGTAATTGCGCCAGAGCACGAATTGGTGCAAAGCTTAACCACATCCGCACAAAGCAAAGAAATTGTCGATTATATAGCCCAAACGCAAAAAAAATCGGAGTTAGACCGCATGGCCGATACCAAAACTGTATCGGGTGCTTTTACAGGTAGCTATGTAAAACATCCCTTTACCAATGAACCTATTCCGGTGTGGATAGCCGACTATGTATTGGCCGGCTATGGTACGGGAGCGGTAATGGCAGTCCCATCCGGCGATCAACGTGATTGGTTATTTGCCAAGCATTTTAACCTGCCTATTCTGGCCATTTCTGATGCCCAACAAGATTTAGAAACCCAAGCCGATCCAACAAAAGAGGGAAAATACATCAATTCTGATTTTATTAATGGCTTAGGCTATAAAGAAGCTGCGGCAACGTTAATTGCTAAGCTAGAAGCCAGCGGACAAGGAAAAGCAAAAGTAAATTTCCGCCTACGCGATGCCATTTTTGGTCGTCAGCGTTATTGGGGCGAACCCGTTCCCGTATACTTTAAAAATGGCTTACCTTATTTAATTAAAGAAACGGAATTGCCTTTGATTTTGCCCGAAGTAGATAAATATTTGCCTACCGAAAGCGGAGAACCACCTCTTGGAAGAGCTAAAGATTGGAAATACGAAGATGCCTACGAATACGAATTAAGCACCATGCCGGGTTGGGCGGGTTCTAGTTGGTACTGGTACCGCTATATGGCTTCGCCAGAAGAACGCAATTTGCCGGGCTTTGCTTCTAAAGAAGCCATTAATTACTGGCAAGATGTAGATTTATACATTGGCGGATCGGAGCATGCTACTGGACACTTGTTATACAGCCGTTTTTGGAATAAATTTTTGAAAGATTTAGGCTATGTGACCCACGAAGAGCCGTTCAGAAAACTCATTAACCAAGGCATGATTCAGGGCCGTTCCAATTTTGCCTACCGTATAATTGATGCGCAAGGCAAGGGTACCAATAGCTTTGTGTCTTTCGGATTAAAAGATCAATACAAAACCACTCCAGTTCACGTAGATGTAAATATCGTGGAGCAAGATTACTTAGATATAGAGCAATTTAAAGCTTCCCGTCCCGATTTTTCAAATGCCGAATTTATACTCGAGAATGGCAACTATTTGTGTGGCCACGAGGTAGAAAAAATGTCTAAATCGAAGTTTAACGTAGTAAACCCCGAGGATATGGTAGAGCGCTATGGAGCTGATACCTTGCGTTTGTACGAGATGTTTTTAGGTCCACTAGAACAAAGCAAGCCTTGGAATACCAACGGCATTGAGGGGGTGTTTAAGTTCTTGCGTAAATACTGGCGCTTGTTCCATACTGAGCAATTTGATTTTGTGATTTCGGAAGAGCCGGCCACCAAAGCTGAGTTAAAAGCCTTGCATAAAATCATAAAAAAGGTAGAAGAAGATATCGAACGTTTTTCGTTTAATACCTCGGTATCGGCCTTTATGATTTGTGTAAACGAATTGGGCGATTTAAAATGCAACAAACGAACAATTTTAGAACCGCTAACCGTGGTCCTTTCGCCCTATGCGCCACATATTACCGAAGAAATTTGGTCTTTATTGGGTCGTACTGAAGGAACGATTAGTCAAGCTACCTATCCGGCATTCAATCCCGACTATTTGGTAGAAGATGAATTTGCGTACCCGGTATCCATCAACGGGAAGATGAAAATGAACCTCACGCTCTCTTTAAGCTTAGAGCCTGCCGCTATTGAAAAAGCAGCACTAGCCGATGCCGAAGTACAACGTTATTTGGACGGCCAAACGCCAAAGAAGGTCATCGTGGTGAAGGGAAAAATTATTAATCTCGTTGTTTAGTCATCCACCTACTTTTTGTAAACACTTTGTTACGTCGGGCCTGTAACAAAGTCACATTTTTTGCGCCTCATTATCATGAAAAAATACCCTATGAAAACTATTTTTACTTTACTAATTGCCTTGTTAGGCATTCAAGGAGCTTTTGCTCAAGTGCCCGGCGGAGCTACCTCTATTACAGGTAAAATTAGCGGCGTAATCATCGATTCGCTTACGCAAAAACCGGTAGATTATGCTACCGTAGGCTTGGGGCGTTCGGGTTCAACTAAAACCACTAATGGTTCTTTAACTGATGAAAAAGGGGTATTTAAAATAGAAAAAATCAATCCAGGGAACTACCGTATTACCATAAGCTTTTTGGGCTATCAAACAAAAATCATCGAAGCGGTAAAAACCACCTTGCAGAAACCAGATCTTAATTTGGGCAAAATTCTGTTGTCCCCTAGTGCCAATGCACTTGGCGAAGTGGTGATACAAGGACAAGCCTCGGTAGTAGAAAATAAAATTGACCGCATTGTGTATAATGCCGAAAAAGACGTAACCATTGGTGGTGGTAATGCCAGCGATGTGTTGCGTAAAGTGCCCATGCTATCGGTAGATATGGATGGCAATGTATCGCTCCGCGGTAGTCAAAATGTACGGGTGCTTATCAATGGAAAACCTTCGGGTTCCATGGCCAATAATATTGCCGATGCGTTGAAAATGATTCCGGCCGATCAGATTAAAAATGTAGAAGTAATTACCAGCCCATCTGCTAAATACGATGCAGAAGGTACTTCGGGTATCATCAATATTATTACTAAAAAGCGCAACGCAGAAGGAGTGAGTGGAACTGTTGGTGGTGGTTTGGGTTTGCGCCAAAACAACGGCAATGCGAATTTAAATATCAAAAAAGGTCGTTTGGGTATTACGGCCAATATGGGTGGAAATGGCTCTTGGCCACAAACTACCGATGTGGATGTGAAGCGTTTAGATGCATCGGGTAGTCCTACCTTTTCACAGCATAGTGCTAGCGAAAGTTACCGTTTGGGTTACCGAGGTTCTGTTGGCTTAGATTATGATATCAACAACTACAACGGCATTACATCAACATTCAACTTAAACAGGCTAAAAAATAGTTTTAATGGGGAAGTATTTTCCGATATCTACTTTGGAGGCGTAACCACAACAGCCAATAGTCTTACCGATAGAACCATGCGCATGGGTGGCTTTGATTGGAATACCGATTTTACCCATAAATTTAAAAAAGCCGGTCAAGAATGGTCTATAGCGGCCCAGCTTACCCAAAATAAAAATATACAAGATTATACCACCGACTATTCGGGCGGTTTTAGACCAAACGAAATTGGCAACAACGATGCTACCAATCAAGAAATAACCTTACAGACTGATTATTCACATCCCTTTAAAAAAGTGACTTTTGAAACCGGTTCTAAAGTTATTTTGAGAGATATAGCTAGTCCAACCTTTGTGCAACAACAAGATGTAAACGGGAATTATGTGCCTAGCTTATCTTTATCTAACTCCTACGATTACGCCCAAGATGTTTTTGCTACCTACGCTACTTTTGGTTTTAGTTTGAGTAAAAAATATCAGGTAAAATTTGGCGGCCGTTTTGAGGCTACTCAAATAGATGGACTCTCAAATGCAAACCAAAGCTTTAGTAACAACTACAGCAATTTTATTCCTTCAATTGTTATTTCACGTTCGCTAAAAAATTACCAAACCATTAAGGTAAGCTACAACCAGCGCATACAGCGACCTAGTTTATTTTACTTAAACCCTTTTCGCAATACCGCCGATCCGTTGAATCAGCAAGAAGGAAATCCTTCTTTATCGCCCGAATTATCGCATAATTTTGAATTGGGATATTCTACTTTTGTGAAAACTACGGTTATTAATGCGTCCTTGTATTACCGCTATACACAAGATATTATTGAAACAGTGGTTGGCCCTGCGGTAGACCCAATAACTATGGCCAATATTTCTTTGACTACTTTCAAGAATGTGGGTACTAATAGTTCGTTTGGTATGAATTTGTTTGGTTCGATAAACCCCATTACTAAATTAACGTTAAGAGGAAATTTAAACACCTATACCTATAATTTAACTACTAACCCGGCAAGTAGTGCCATTACTACCTTGGGCAATAGCACCTACTTTATGTACAATGCCTTTATAAGTGCTAGTTTACTGCTCAAAGGTGGCATAAGTGCCGAAACCTTTTTTATTCTGAATTCACCACGCCGTACGGCTCAAGGCACAAGCCCCTCATTTAACATGTGGAATATTGGCTTTAAGAAAGAAATTTTGAAGAAAAAAGGCACTATCGGGTTAAACATTATCGATCCGTTTAACGAAAGAAAGAACTTCAATTCAGCCTATACAACCGCAACCTTTAGTCAAACCTCTAAAATAGCTGTCCCATTCCGCTCGGTAGGCATCAATTTTAGTTGGTCCTTTGGTAAAATGAATTTCAATCCGACGCAAGCCAAAAAGAAAAAAGGCGTAAACAACGACGACTTGAAACAAGGCGATCAAGGTGGCATGCAATAAGTTTTTCAGCAAGCCTCTTTTTTAATTAAGTACTTTTAGACTTATGCAACCTGCTGAAGAATTACACCAATTAATTGCCCACAAACTGCGTTTTTTAGACAAAAAAACAAGATTCTCTGTAGCAGCTGGTATAGTTTCTTTACATGTTCATCCTTCGCCCATTTTTGCCGAAATTGCGCAAAAAATAGGGGCGGTTTTGCTGCCCCTAGACTCCATGCAAACGGAGCCAACGATTTTGATTTGCTGTTTTCCAGCCAAAAATTTAGCAGAGGCCATGGGTATAGTTCCAGAAATTTTGCAATCGCCTTATATGCAAGCCAACGATAAAAACAAAGCCTATTTACTTCATGAAGAATGGTTTCTGCAAACAGACCCGCTTTTGCAACTAGAGTGCTTAGCGGAGATTTTGTATCCTAATTTTTTCACCTTCGGCTACGAGGGTACCGCTTGGATAGAAGTTAAGGCCTAAAAACACCCATTTTTGTGGATAACCTGTGCAAAACCTATCCCGATTCGGATACGTAAACCCAGTTTATTTTGTATCTTAGTAAGTCAATGCACCAGCAAATTTTTATGCTTTAATAGCCTAGATAGGGTGATTGTTAAAAGAAAGCAGAACTAACCAAATCAGAATCAATGAGCAAAATTATCGCCTTGGCCAATCAAAAAGGAGGAGTTGGGAAAACCACTTCATCCATCAACTTGGCCGCCAGTTTGGCTGTTTTAGAATACCGCACGCTTTTGGTAGATGCCGATCCACAGGCCAACTCCACTTCGGGCATAGGCTTTGATCCAAGAACCATAAAGTCGAGTATTTACGAATGTATTATAAACGATATTGATCCAAAAGATGCTATTAAAAAGACAGAAACGCCTTTTTTAGATTTATTACCCGCACATATTGATTTGGTTGGTGCCGAAATTGAGATGATTAATTTGCACGAGCGGGAATACCGCATGAAAACTGTGCTCAACAAAATAAAAGACGAATACGATTTTATCATTATCGATTGTTCCCCATCATTAGGCCTAATTACCATCAACTCTTTAACCGCTGCCGATTCAGTAATTATACCCGTACAATGCGAATATTTTGCTTTAGAAGGTTTGGGTAAATTATTAAATACCATAAAAATTGTACAGAATCGCTTAAACCCCGAATTGGCTATTGAGGGCGTACTGTTAACCATGTACGATGTACGATTGCGTTTAGCCAATCAAGTGGTAGAAGAGGTGAAAACACACTTCCAAGAATTGGTGTTTGATACCATTATTCAGCGCAATACCCGTTTAAGCGAAGCCCCAAGTTTTGGTGTATCGGTAATTATGCACGATGCCAATTCTAAAGGAGCCATAAACTATTTAAATTTAGCCCGCGAAATTATTCGCAAAAATGGATTAGCTAAAGAAGAACTAGAACAAGAAGCTACGTTATAAGCATGACATATCAAAAGAAAACAGGACTGGGAAGAGGCTTAAGTGCCTTATTAGACGATACCGAACTTGTTCAGCAAGGGCATAAATCCTTAGGCAACGAAGTAGGTGGCTTAAACCATATTCATCCCATATTGCTAACCCAAATTGAGGTGAACCCCTACCAACCTCGTACAGAATTTGATGCAGAAGCCTTACAAGATTTAGCCAATTCGATAAAATTACAAGGACTAATTCAGCCCATTACCGTTCGTCAAGTAGGTCAAAATACCTATCAGTTAATTTCGGGCGAACGTCGGTTTAGAGCCTCTAAAATTGCCGGATTGGCCGAAGTACCGGCCTATGTACGTGCCGCCAACGACCAACAAATGTTGGAAATGGCGCTTATTGAAAATATACAACGTGAAAACCTAAATGCCATGGAGGTTGCTTTTAGCCTGCAGCGTATGTTAGATGAATGTGATTTAAAACAAGAAGAATTAGGGGAAAGAGTAAGTAAAAACCGATCTACGGTAACCAATTACCTGCGTTTGCTGAAATTGCCGCCAAGCATTCAAACTTCTATCCGCGAAAATAAAGTAAGCATGGGCCATGCCCGTGCTTTGGTAAGCGTAGAAGATGTAGACAAACAATTGTTCATCCACAAAGAAATCATCAGCAAAGGCCTATCGGTTCGTAAAGTAGAAGAATTGGTACGTGAGCTACAAATAACAGGCTTAAAGAGAGCTAAACCAAGCACCACGGTTGAGGGTGTTTCGTTCCAATACCAAAAGGTGCAAGATGATTTAGCTTCGCGATTGGGTACCCGAGTGCAATTGAAGATGAAAGGCAAAAACTCCGGAATTATTGAAATTCCTTTCCTTTCAGAAAACGATCTGAACAGACTATTAGAATTATTAGATTGGTAAACATGCGCATTGGGTTCGTTTTAGTCTTTTTTTGTGCTTTTGCTTTTTCGGCCACTGCCCAAAAAAAGTCTGTGAAAATAAACACCAAGACCGATAGTATCTCCCAAAATGTTCCGGTTGCAGAAGGCCCCGTGAAAGATTCAATCCGTTTGGTACTTGAAAAAATGCCTAAAAAAGCAGCCTGGGGCTCGGCAATAGTACCAGGTTTAGGCCAAGTGTACAACAAACGTTGGTGGAAAGTACCTTTAATTTATGGTGGTTTTGCCGCTTTTATAGTTTCTTACCAAGATAATAATAAACAATACCATATTTTTTTACAAGAAGTGCAGTATCGTTTAGCAAACAATTATAACCCACAAAATCCAGCATATGCTGCATACTCCTTTGATGGGTTGGTTCGAATTAAAGATAATTACCTCAGAAATAAAGAACTCTCTATTATTGGTGGAGTAGTGGTTTATGCCGTAAATATTATTGATGCCTATGTTGATGCCAAGTTTTTCCGTTTTGATATTAGCGAAAACTTAAGTCTGCAACTTAAACCAACTTTGCATACTAACCCAGGAGGCCTGAATGCCTATGCCGCTCAACCCGGGTTGAAACTTAGCCTTAGCTTATGAAAATTGCCCTCATTGGTTACGGAAAAATGGGAAAGCTATTAGAGCGTTTTGCCCAAGAACGTGGCCACGAAATTTGCATTATTATTGATGCCGATAATGCCTCCGATATCCGCTCCGAACGATTTAAAGAAGCCGATGTAGCCATTGAGTTTAGTGTACCTCACGCTGCCTTGGGGCATATTTACGCTGCTTTTGAGGCCGGTGTGCCCATTGTGGTAGGCACCACCGGTTGGTACTATGAATTAGACACTGTGCAGCAAAAATGTGTAGCTGGTAACAATACCTTGCTGTATGCATCTAACTTTAGTGTGGGTGTAAATGTTTTTTTTTATATGAATAAGGTATTGGCTAAGTTGATGAATCGCTATCCGCAGTACGATGTGCAAGTAGAAGAAATTCATCACACACAAAAACTAGATGCACCAAGCGGTACAGCCATAACCATTGCCGAAGGTATTTTGCACGGACTTGAGCGTAAAAGTTCCTGGGTAAATGAAGTGGTAGGGCAGCAAAACGATGTAGTAACTAAGCCGAATGAATTGCTTATAGAATCGCACCGAATAGAAGAAGTACCTGGTACGCACACTGTGATATATAGCTCGGAAGTAGATGAGCTAGAATTTAAACACACGGCACACAGTAGAGCCGGTTTTGCCTTGGGGGCCATTTTGGCCGCCGAATGGGTGCACGGAAAAAAAGGCTTTTACTCCATACAAGATATGTTTGATTTTAAACTGGTATAAAAAATTATGAACTGGAAATTTTGGCAAGAAGCTACCACCGAAAAGAAACAAGAAAAACCTGCAAAAAGCGCTAGTCGCGAATGGTTAGATGCCATTTTATTTGCGGTTATTGCTGCCACACTTATTCGTATTTTTTTTATTGAAGCCTATACCATTCCAACCGGATCTATGGAAAAAAGTTTAAAGGTGGGCGATTTCTTAATTGTTAGCAAAGTAAACTATGGCGCTCGTATACCCATGACGCCCGTAGCATTCCCATTTGCCCACCATAGCTGGCCGATTATTGGATCTAAAGCCTATTGGGATGGCCTGAAATGGGGCTATCACCGTTTGCCTGGTCTGTCTGCCATCAAACGTAACGATGCTGTGGTATTCAATTACCCGATGGAAGCCGATGAGCCCTACAACCGTCCGGTAGATAAACGTGAAAACTATATTAAACGCTGTATAGCTATTGCTGGCGACACCATTAAAATTGTAAATACGCAGGTTTTTGTGAATGGTAAAGCTGCAGAAACCCCATTAGCCGGAGAAACTACGTATATAGTGCGTACCGATGGTACGGATTTAAATCCAACAGCCCTTCAAGATTTACGTATTGAAGTGCAACGTGCCTCAGCCGATGAGTATTATTTTAATATGACGGCCGAAGAAGCTACTGCGATTAAGAAGTGGACGAATGTGAAGTTAGTGCAGCCTATTATTCGCCCTATGGGAGAATATGAGCCACAAGTGTTTCCTCATTCGCCGCAATATAAATGGAACGAAGATAATTTTGGTCCGCTGATTGTACCGAAAAAAGGGTGGACGGTGAAGTTAGATAGCACTACTTATCCGTTTTACGAACGAGCCATTCGGGTATACGAAGGCAATACCTTGCAAAAAGATGGAGACCGCTATGTAATTAATGGTAAAACAGCTACTAGCTATACCTTTAAAATGAATTATTATTGGATGATGGGCGATAATCGCCACAATTCTCTCGATTCACGTTTTTGGGGTTTTGTGCCCGAAGATCACATTGTAGGTAAAGCCTTATTTGTGTGGATGAGTTGGGATAGCGAAGGTACTTTCTTCGATAAAATTCGTTGGAATCGGATTTTTAAAGGAGCAAACTAACTTATAAACGGTTTAAGCCAAATTTATCGGCTAGAAGATTAAGATCTTCAATTACGGTATTCACTAGAGGGATGCCGTTTTTTGTGCGCTCTATTTCTGCAGCTAACTCAGGCTCTCCGGGAATAATTACGGGTTGATTAGAATCAATGGGTTTTGCCGATTTAAAGCGGTCTACCCAAGTATCCATATGTGTTTTGAATTCAGCTACCGGGCGAAACCCATCTACCCGTAAAGCGCCTAAAAAATGACCAATTCCTTTTCCTACCGGATCGGCCGGTGGATCTAAAAAGGCAACAAAAGGCGGTACCCAAGGCCCATAATTTGCACCAGAAAGCACGGCTGATAAAATATCTACCGTTGCGCCCAAGCCAAAACCTTTGTGACTTCCATGGGCTATATCGCTTCCCAATGGTAGCAAAGAACCGCCTTCTTTTAATTCGTGTGGATTGGTTGATGTTTTACCATTTTTATCAATAATCCAGCCTTCGGGTACGGCTTTGCCTGTACGCTGGGCAATTTCTAATTTTCCATTGGCCGCTGCCGAAGTGGCCATATCTACAATTACGGGTGCATTTTTTCCTGCCGGGAAAGCGTAGCACATCGGGTTGGTTCCCAATAAACGTTCATTCGCAAAAGTTGGGGCCACCAATGGGCTAGCATTGGTCATAGCAAAGCCAATCATATCTTGTTCCACAGCTAATAAGGTATGGTAAGCAGCAATGCCAAAGTGATTAGAATTGCGTACCGATACCCAGCCCGAGCCGCAATTTTTCGCTTTTTCTAACGCTACTTTCATTGCAAAAGGCGCAATCACTAAGCCTAGGCCCCCATCGCCATCAATGGTGGCGGTGCTGGGAGTTTCGTGAACTATGGTAATGTTGTGTTGGGTGTTGATTCGTTTTTTCTCCCACAAACGTACATAGCCACTTAAACGGGCTACCCCATGCGAATCTATTCCACGTAAATCGGCTTTAATCAATACATCGGCACTTAGTTTAGCATGTTCCGCCGAACAGCCCATGCTGATGAAAATGGTTTCGGTAAAAATGCGTAAGCGGGCTTCGGTAAACGTTTGGGTATTCATAACTAATTATTGGCTTGAATTAGGGTGAATTTTCCTTTTAGTGGATGGAAGTTTTCAATTAAATTATCAATAAAAGCAGGCCCGTAAGTGGCAAAATAAGGTCCGAAATTTTCGGAACGTTCTTGCAAGCCCCCTATAGGGAAAATATGTGCGTGTATTTTTTCGAGTTGTTCTAGAGCCCCTGTATGTTTCTGTTTCTCGGCTTTTAGTAGCTTTTTTTCTAAATTCTCCATTGCCTTTTTTAGCCGAGTTTCTACGGCTGCGGCACTAGCTACCAAGCTTGGGTCAATTTCGTTTGCTCGGTGCCCCAAAGTTTTAAATACTTCTTCAAAAGCACCCATCTCATTTTTTAAACTTAAATTTTTGCCTGCATTGGCTAGTATCCACTTTTTTTTCAACGTGTCTAATGGTTTAAACATTGCTTCGGATGATAGGTTTAAATTTTCTTGCTTTTTAGCAATGCTTGCCGATACTTGCTGAGCTGAATTACGTAATAAAACGATTGGGAAATCTAGTTTGTACTGTTCAAAAGTGCTTTTTAGCTCAAGCCAATAACTGAGTTCAGCGCCACCACCAATATAACAGATATTGGGCAAAATGCATTCTTGGTAAAGCGGGCGCATCACTACATTGGGGCTAAATTCCTCCGGATGGTTTTGTATTTGTGTACGCAGTTCCACTTCAGTAAATACGATGTCGGTATTTACTACTCGGTACTGGCTATTTTCTTTTATAATACGCTCTCGTAAATCCTTTTTTAAATAGAAGAAGTTAATTTCTCTGGGCTTAGCCGGTGTATCGAATCCAGCTGCCTGTAAATGTGTAATGGTTTCGTTAATTAAACGGGAACTATGTTGCTGGCAAATATCTTCTTCAATAATACTACTGAACTGTTTTTTAAGTTCGGGGTGATTGGCATTTAAGATAATAAGCCCGTATTTTTCGAATAGTTTATTTACCAAATACCGTGTGGCATCAGCTAAATTATTGTGTTGGGTATAAGCTTGTTCTACCCATTCGGCTAATTGCAAGGCATAGGGGCTTGCTCCCAAAATTCCTTGGTAAGCTTGTAATATTTCGTCAATATCGTTGGTACTTAGTTGGCCAGTGGCACCACTGGCTTCCTTCTCCCAAACCAGTTTTTTTCCGTGAATGTAGGTATGGTTAATTTCTGCAAAATCGTGGTCTTCGGTAGCCATCCAATACAGTGGTACAAAATGTTTATCTGGGAATGCATGTTTCAACTCTTTGCTTAGGGCAATGGCGCTGGCTATTTTATAAATAAAATAAAGTGGACCAGTGAAGAGGTTGAGCTGATGTCCGGTAGTAATGGTAAAGGTATTTTCTTTGGCCAGCGCTTCGATGTTTTGTGTAACGGCAGCACTGGTTTCTAAACTGTTATATTGTTGTTGTAGAACTTCTACTAAAACAGAGCGATTGCCTTGTACCTTTTTGTTGCTTAATAATTCCTTAAAGCCAGCTAGGCTAGGCGGATACTTAGCAAAGCTGAGTGCTTCGGCATCTTGGGCTAAGTAGTGCAATACACCCGAGGCAAATTGTCCGGTTTCGGAATACTCGATATAGCTTGCTTTCATCCCTTTAAAAATTGCTAAAATGTATTAGTTTTTTGGGTGCCCGTATAGGTCGAAATCTTCGGCCTTATCTATACTTATTTCGGTAAAATTACCTACCGAAACATAGTGTTTACAGGCATCAATAAGCACTTCGTTGTCTACCTCTGGTGAGTCAAATTGGGTACGACCAACAAAGAAATCGCCTTCTTTTTTATCAATAAGCACCTTGAACGTTTGTCCTACTTTCTCCTGATTTTTGGTCAAAGAGATTTCTTGCTGAATTTCCATAATGTCTTCTACTCGTTGTTGCTTTACTTCTTCGGGCACATCGTCCACCAAGCTGTGGGCATGCGTTTTTTCTTCATGCGAATAGGTAAAACAGCCCAAACGGTCGAATTTGGTATCGGCTACCCAAGTTTTCATTTCTTCGAAATCTTGTTCGGTTTCGCCGGGGTAGCCACAAATTAAGGTGGTGCGCAATGCAATATTGGGCACTTTATCTTTAATTTGATTAACTAAATCGATGGTTTTTTGTTTGGTAATTCCACGTCGCATCGATTTTAGCATATTATCAGAAACGTGTTGTAGCGGCATATCTAAATACTTGCAAATATTTTCCCGTTCGTTCATTACGTCTAAAATTTCCATCGGAAAGCCCGAAGGGTAGGCGTATTGCATCCGAATCCATTCTATTCCGTTTACATCAGATAATTGGCGTAGCAAGTCGGCTAGTTTGCGATCTTGGTATAAATCGAGGCCGTAATAGGTTAAATCTTGCGCAATCAGAATCAATTCTTTTGTTCCGTTTTTAGCCAATAATTTTGCTTCTTTTACCAAATCTTCTATGGATTTAGAAACGTGCTGGCCCCGCATTAAGGGAATGGCGCAAAAAGAACATGGGCGGTTGCAGCCTTCGGCAATTTTAAAATAGGCAAAATGCGAAGGGGTGGTTAATAGGCGTTCGCCAATGAGTTCGTGTTTATAATTAACGCCAATGCTGGCCAATAATTCGGGTAACTCGTTGGTGCCAAAATAGGCATCAACATTAGTAATTTCGGCCTGTAATTCGGGTTTATAGCGCTCAGATAAGCATCCGGTTACAATTACTTTACCAATTTTACCTTGCTCTTTAAGGGCGCTGTATTGTAAAATGGTATCTATGGATTCTTGCTTGGCATTGTCAATAAAGCCACAGGTATTGATGACTACGATGTCGTCTTTACCTAAAATATCAGATTCGTGGCTAACGTTTAGGTTGCTGGCCTTTATTTGACCCATTAATACTTCTGAATCGTATATATTTTTAGAACAGCCCAAGGTAATTACATTTACTTTAGGCTTTTGCGTTGGTGCAGAGGGCGTATGTTTGGTTTTCATTTAGGCTTTAAATAAAGAAGCTACGAATTCTTTTTTGTTAAAGAGTTGCAAGTCGTTGATGCTTTCGCCAACACCAATGTATTTTACCGGAATTTTAAATTCGTCGGAAATACCGATTACCACACCTCCTTTGGCGGTACCGTCTAATTTGGTGAGGGCCAAGGCATTTACGGCCGTTGCTTCGGTAAACTGGCGGCATTGTTCCATGGCGTTTTGCCCGGTAGAAGCATCCAATACCAATAAAATTTCGTGTGGGGCCCCCGGAACAATTTTATCCATTACGTTTTTAATCTTGGTTAATTCGTTCATGAGGGTTACTTTATTGTGTAAGCGACCGGCGGTATCAATAATAGCTACGTCGTCGCCATTGGCAGCAGCCGATTGAACGGTATCAAAAGCAACCGATGCCGGATCGGAACCCATGGCTTGCGCCACTACCCGAACACCAACACGTTCACCCCATAATTTAAGTTGATCTACGGCGGCGGCTCTAAAGGTATCGGCAGCGCCTAATACTACTTGGTTGCCTGCTGCTTTCAACTTATGCGCCAATTTGCCTATGGTAGTAGTTTTACCCACCCCATTTACTCCAACTACCATAATTACGTAGGGTTTTTGTTGGCCGTATTCAAAATTTTCGAAATCGTTGCTATTGTTTTCGGCTAAAAGCTGCTGTATCTCGTCTTTTAATAGATCGTTTAGTTGAGCAGGGTTCAAGTATTTATCTTTTGCTACTCGGTTTTCAATACGCTTTATAATTTTGAGGGTAGTATTTACACCCACATCCGAAGTAATGAGTACTTCTTCTAATTCATCTAAAACCTCGGCATCTACGGTTGATTTACCAATAACCACTTTGGTGATTTTAGCAAATAAACCTTCTTTGGTTTTTGCTAAGCTTTTTTGGAGTTGTTCTTTATCTTCAAGCTCTTCGGGAGCAGGCGGAACTTCCGCTGGATTTACTTGGGCGGCCACTTCAGTAGTAGCGGGTTTTTCCTTCATTACGGGAATAGGTGCCTCTACCTCTTCTTGTACAGGCTTTTCTTCTACCGGCGGTGGGGTAGGTGTTTTTTTTCTGAATAAATCAAATAATCCCATGCTACGAATTTAAACAAAAAAAGCCGCCCACGTTATTTCGGGGAGGCTTTTAAAATGTATTAGCTGTTAATTACTCAGCAGCTTGCTCTTTGGCAACAGTAATCGCATCTTTAATGTGATCGTTGTGCACAATTTGCTCTTTAAAGCTGTATGCTCCAGTTTTTGGAGATTTAGTCATGGTAATTACTTTAGAGTATTCTTTACCAGTACCAGTTTTTAAGGTTGCAACTACTTTCTTAGCCATTGTATTTCAATTTAAATTGGTTGCCCAATTTTATTACTTAATTTCTTTGTGTAAGGTTACTTTACGCAATACTGGGTTAAATTTTTTCAATTCTAAACGCTCAGTAGTGTTTTTCTTGTTTTTGGTAGTAATGTAACGAGACATTCCCGGCATGCCGCTTTCTTTGTGCTCGGTGCATTCTAAAATTACCTGAACTCTATTTCCTTTTTTAGCCATTGCTGTATTTTTTTAAAATCTCTTAGCCTAAATGTATCCTTTTTTAAGGAACTTATTAATTACCGCAGTAATACCATTCTTAGTAATGGTTTTAATCGCTGAAGTACTTACTTTCAACGTAATCCAACGGTCTTCTTCAGGGATGTAAAACTTTTTCACCTGTAGGTTGGGATAAAATTTACGATTGGTCTTCACATTCGAATTCGAAACGTGGTGGCCTTTTATCGGCATTTTTCCTGTTAAATCACAAACTCTCGACATGACTTTTGATTTTTAGCTTATTAAAACCCCTTTTATCGGGGCTTGCAAATATCGAAATTAATTATTTAAATCACAAGCGTATTTGTGAATATTTCTTTTGCTTGTGTAGGCATATGCAAAAATGGCGAATATGTTTATATTTAGCTAATAAACATACCTATCGTACCAAAATTATGGATTTACGAATTAAGTCTTTTGAGGAATATCAACAAGTTTACCAAAAAAGCGTAGATCAACCCGAAGTTTTTTGGGCAGCAATTGCCGAAAATTTTAGTTGGCAAAAAAAGTGGGATACGGTACTAGAATGGGATTTTAAAACCGCCCATACAACTTGGTTTAAGGGTGCTAAATTAAATATCACCGAGCATTGTATCGATCGCTATGCCGCCACTATTCCCCATGCTACAGCATTGTTATGGGAACCCAACAATCCGGAAGAAGATTTCAGGAAAATAACCTATTTAGAACTTCATAGCAAAGTATCTCAATTTGCCCATGTGCTCAAAAATAATGGTGCTAAAAAAGGCGATCGGATTTGTATGTATATGCCCATGGTGCCCGAATTGGCCATAGCCGTATTGGCTTGTGCTCGTATTGGAGCTATACATTCGGTGGTTTTTGGTGGCTTTTCGGCCCAATCTATTGCCGATCGTATTACAGATGCCCAGTGCAACATGGTTATTACCGCCGATGGCGGTTTTAGAGGAACCAAAGAAGTGCCCTTAAAAACTGTAGTAGACGACGCCTTGGTGCAATGTCCATCAGTAAAACGAGTAATCGTGCTAACTAGAAGTCGTACGCCAATTTCGATGATCAAAGACCGCGACTGTTGGTGGGAAGATGAAGTGAATAAAGTTGAAAAGCAAGGTAATCCACCTTGCCCACCCGAGCCCATGGATGCCGAAGACCCTTTATTTATTTTATATACTTCGGGTTCTACCGGTAAACCCAAAGGTGTGGTACATACCTGCGGAGGCTACATGGTGTACACCGGCTACACCTTTGCCAATGTGTTTCAATACCATCCGGGAGAAGTGTTTTTTTGCACCGCAGATATTGGCTGGATTACCGGGCACTCGTACCTGCTTTATGGGGCCTTATTGCAAGGAGCTACTTCTTTATTATTCGAAGGCATTCCGCATTGGCCAGATGCCGGCCGTTTTTGGG
>CAMCMG010000014.1:0-33744 GCA_945875895.1 Sphingobacterium thalpophilum
TCAAGGTAAATTCGGAAATCTCCTAAACAAAGCGAAGGCTGCTCTGACTAGTCCAACTGCGGACGAAATGGGTTTTGGTTTAAAAGAAGCTTTAGAAGTGGGTGTTTCTGCTGGTACCGGCCGACTTTCTTCAGAAAATGGCTTTTTTAATAACATGGGGGTTAAAATTTTATTCCCACCAGAAGCGCAAAAAGTAGAAAAATCGATCAGAAATTTAGGATTGAATTCTTTGGCAGATCAAGTTATTTTAAGTTTAAACAAGGCGGCTGAAGATGCCGCAAAGGAGGCAAAACCCATTTTCGTTTCAGCAATTAAACAAATGACCATTGCCGATGCCAGTAAAATTTTGCTGGGCAAAGAACAAGATGGAGCCACCCAATATTTTAAACGGGTAAGCAGTGATGAGTTGCGCCTAAAATTTCAGCCAATTATTCAAGCTAGTTTAGCCAAGGTGGGTGCTACCCAGTATTGGGGCGATGTAATGACACGCTATAATAAACTTCCATTGGTTACTCAAATAAACCCCGATTTGGAAGGGTACGTAACTCAAAAGGCCATTGATGGACTTTTCCATGAAGTGGCTTTAGAAGAATTAAAAATTAGACAAAATACGGGTGCAAGAGGCAGTGCCTTATTGCAGAAAGTATTTGGCTATGCCGATACTAAGCGGTAATTAATTCCTTCACTTTTTCAGAAATTAGATCTCGTACAGCATTAAAAGCTGTAGGATCCATTTCTCTCGGATCAGGTATTTGCCAATCAATACGCTGAACAGCTGGCACCCAAGGACAAGCATCACCGCAACCCATGGTAACCACATAATCAAAGCGAATAGCAGGAATTTCATCTAATGATTTTGAATCATGAGTTCTTAAATCATAACCAATTTCAGCCATAGCCGCTATCGCTTTTGGGTTTATCTTTCCCGAGGGGCGGGAACCTGCACTATAAGCCTCGACTTCTTCACCTCCCCAAATTTTGGCAAAGGCCTGGGCCATTTGGCTACGGTTACTATTTTCGATACAAACGAACAGAAAACTTTTTTTCATACTTAAAATTTCTTCTGCTGTTTTAAAGCCCAATTCACCAATAAAATAAGCACAGGTACTTCAATTAGCGGGCCAATTACAGCAGCAAATGCTACTCCCGAATCGATGCCAAACACCGCAATAGCCACGGCAATACCCAATTCGAAATTGTTTCCAGCTGCAGTAAACGCTAATGAGGTAGATCGTTCGTAATTGATACCCGCTTTTTTTGCCAAATAAAAGGCCGCAAAAAACATCACTGAAAAATAAATAACAAGCGGAATGGAAATTCGGAGCACATCCATGGGAATTTCAACAATGAGCTGTCCCTTTAAGCTAAACATCACCACAATGGTAAATAATAAAGCAATTAAGGTTATTGGGCTTATTGCCGGTAAATAAACGTTTTCTAACCATTCTCTACCCTTTGTTTTTATAATTAGTACTCTCGAAAGCCAACCAGCAATAAAAGGAATGCCTAAATAAATGAATACACTCTGTGCAATTTGTTCGATGGTTATCTGTACTTCAAACCCTTTTAAGCCCAATAATGGAGGGAGTTTAGTGATGAAAAACCAGGCGTAAACACTATAAAAAAGTACCTGAAATATGGAGTTGAATGCTACTAAACCAGCTGTATATACCCGATCACCTTTGGCTAAATCGTTCCACACAAGTACCATAGCAATACAACGAGCAATGCCAATCAGAATTAAGCCCGTCATATATTCCGGATAATCCCTTAAAAATACAATGGCTAATACAAACATAAATACTGGCCCAATAATCCAATTTTGTAGTAAAGAAATGCCCAATACTTTGGTGTTTTTGAATACCTGAGGCAATTCTTCAAATTTTACTTTTGCCAATGGCGGATACATCATTAAAATGAGTCCAATAGCTAATGGAATATTTGTTGTACCCGATTGAAAAGAATTAATAAAAGCTTCAGTACCGGGGATAAAATACCCTAAAGCTACTCCTAAAGCCATCGCAGAAAATATCCAGAGGGTAAGGTAGCGGTCTAAAAAAGAAAGTTTTGGATTCATAATATTAACAGCAAGAAAAGGTTTTTTGTTCTCTTAGGCTAGTAAATAGCCCCGATAATTTTTTTGTAAAAGCATCCATATTTTCCCAATGTATGCAGTAGCACGATTTTTTTCCATCAACCGCTCCCTTTACTAAACCAGCCTCTTGTAATTCTTTTAAATGTTGCGAAACGGTTGATTGTGCTAAGGGTAATACCTCTACAATTTCGCCACAAATGCAAGAATTTTCTTCTGCTAAAATTCGCAGAATTGCAATACGTGCAGGGTGGGAAAGCGCTTTTGCAAAGCCAGCCATCTCCTGATCATTGAGCGTAAACGCATTTTTTTTATTCTGTGCCATGTCTTTAATTATATATCGCAAATATACGATACTAAAGAATTAAAAAACAAATTGATTTAGGTTTTTTAAAAAAATAGGGTAGGATTTATAGGGAGTTTAAAAACAACAAAAGCTAAACCTAAGTTCAGCTTTTGTACTCGGAGCGGGAATCGAACCCGCACGCCTGTTAAGGGCACAGGATTTTAAGTCCTGCGTGTCTACCAGTTCCACCATCCGAGCAGATGATTTACTACTTTAAAAAGTAACCCTTCCACTGGTGGAAGGGTTTTGGAGCGAAAGACGAGATTCGAACTCGCGACCCCGACCTTGGCAAGGTCGTGCTCTACCAACTGAGCTACTTTCGCTTTTTTTGTGAATGCAAATATAGAGAGAAATGCAATTTTGACAAGAATTTTTTTGTTTTTTTTCTCTAGCGGCTTAAGTTATTGTTTTTCAGCACTTCTGAAATCAAATCTGATTCAAAACCTCTGCCGAGTAGGTATTGTTGCAATTTATAACGGCGCTTAAATGCATCTTTCTCAGTGAGTAACCGATCTTTTTTTTGGAAAACAGTAATAAATTTTTGCTCGTACTCGTCGTAATCTAAGTTTTTAAGTGCTTTTTGAATAAGTTTTTCTGGTACCCGTTTAAATTTAAGCGCTTGTTTAATTTTTATCCGGCCCCAACCCTTAATACGTAGTTTACCTTGTGCAAATGCCAGCGCAAAACGCTCTTCATTTAAAAAATTATCCTGAATTAGTGTAGCTATAAGTTGCTCTACTTGAGCCGAATGTAGTCCCCAATCGTATAATTTATCTCGTACTTCTTGCTGAGAGCGCTCTTGATAGGCGCAATAGCTTTGTGCCTTGGCATGCGCTTTTTCCGGAGAGAGTGGGCTTCGTTTTGGGGCTTCGTTTTCCATATTTCGCTTAAATTCGGAAATTCTTCGCAGATTGTTAAAATTTTGATGAAATTCGTATCCAAATGAACCACCTGCAGTATGCTGTATACGAATTAGAAAAGGCTATGGGAGCCAAGCCGATTATCAATCGGGTAGAGGCAACCATAAGAACTTTATTAACGGATAGCCGTAAGCTACACGATACAGCTTTTGGACTGTTTTTTGCGCTACAAAATCGTAGAGACGGACATATCTATTTGCACGATGCATACCAAGCAGGTGTGCGTTCTTTTGTTATTTCTGATAAAAATATAGCCACCAATCAATTTCCGGAAGCCAATTTTTATCTCGTTGAGAATACGCTACAAGCATTACAGGATTTAGCAGCTTATCATCGTAATAAATTTAATTATCCCGTTATTGGTATTACCGGGAGTAATGGAAAAACGATTGTTAAAGAATGGTTATTTCAATTGCTTTCGTCAAACTTTAACATTGTACGTAGCCCCAAAAGCTATAATTCGCAACTGGGGGTGGCTCTTGCCCTTTGGGAAATGACCGATAGTCATACTTTAGCTATCATTGAGGCTGGTATTTCTAAACCGGGTGAAATGAATAATCTAGCCCGAATGATTCAACCCACCTTGGGCATACTCACGCACATGGGCGAAGCGCATGCGGAAGGTTTTACCTCTTTTGAGGCCAAATTAAGCGAAAAATTAAAGTTGTTTAAAAGTGTGCAAACCCTCGTTATTAGCGACGAATATTCCTATACTACTAACGTTCCAACATTTGTGTGGGGTAAGCAAGCATCTGCAAACCTGCACCTGCAAGAAAATAATGCTGTTGGAGGCAAAACACACATTCAAGCAAACTATCACCACCATCCACAACAAATCAGTATTCCCTTTACCGATGCCGCTGCTGTAGAAAATGCCATCTGTTGCTGGGCTACATTATTGGCTTTAGGCCTATCAACCGAAACTATTTTTGAAAAAATGAGTCGTTTACAGGCGGTAGAAATGCGTTTAGAACTTAAAAATGGCATAAACAATTGCTCCATTATAGACGATTCGTATAGTTGCGATGTAAGTTCATTGACTATTGCTTTAAACTTTTTAAAACAACAGCAACAACACGCAAAACATAGCTTAATTCTATCTGATATTCCCGGATCATCTGTAGCAAATGAAAGCCTTTACCAGCAAATTGCAGATTTAGTGAAGGAAGCTCAGGTAAATAGAGTTATTGGCGTAGGTCCTATAATTACTCAATTTTCAGCACTTTTCCCCAAAAAATCAGCATTTTATCCCAATACAGAGGCTTTAGTAAACGATTTAGCTTCCCTTAATTTTACTAACGAAGCTATTCTGATTAAAGGAGCTAGAGTGTATGCATTTGAACAACTGAGTGCACAGTTGGTGCAGAAAGTACACGAAACGGTTTTAGAAATCAACCTAAATGCACTAGAAGCCAACTTAAACTATTACCGAGCACAAATGCTGCCAGGAGTAAAAGTTATGGCTATGGTAAAAGCTTTTTCTTACGGAAGCGGTAGTGCAGAAATTGCGAACCTCTTGCAGTTTAACAGGGTAGATTATTTAGCTGTGGCCTATGCCGATGAAGGAATTGCTTTGCGCCAAAGCGGTATCACCCTACCTATTATGGTTATGAGTCCCGAAATCGCTTCTATCGATACCCTTATTCAGTATGAGTTAGAACCCGAAATATATAGTTTTAGAACATTAGCTGCTATAGATCTGGCCTTAAAAAAGCACCAAAAAGAACATTATCCCGTACATATTAAACTAGAAACCGGCATGCACCGTTTAGGATTTGATACGGAAGAACTTTCTCGGCTGGCCGACATATTGACCAACAGCAATTCTATGAAGGTTGAAACTGTTTTTTCTCATTTAGCTGCCGCCGAAGACAAAGCAGAAGATACCTTTACACAAGAGCAAATAAAATTATTTACGAATGCTGCGGAGTATTTAACCACCAGCCTGGGCTATCATTTTATTCGTCATTTGGCCAATACTTCGGCTACAAGCCGTTGGAAAGCCGCACAATTTGATATGGTGCGTTTGGGCATTGGTTTATACGGCATCGATAAAACAATGCCTGTTGGTTCTTTACAAACAGTAACTAGGCTGAAAACCACCGTTAGCCAGCTTAAAACCATTAAACCAACAGATACTATTGGCTATAACCGTTTAGGTAAATTACCTAAAGGAGGAACCATAGCTACCGTTAAAATTGGCTATGCCGATGGTTATGACAGAGCTTTAGGAAATGGAGTAGGTAAGATGTTGGTAAATGGCCAATTGGTACCTACTATTGGTAGTATTTGTATGGATATGTGCATGTTAGATGTTACTAGTATATCGGTAGCAGAGGGCGATGAAGTGATTGTATTTAACGATGAGTTGAGAGTGGAAGAAATTGCCAAGAAATTACAAACTATTCCGTATGAAGTGCTTTCGGGCATTTCGCAACGAGTTAAACGAGTATATTACTACGAATAATAAATTATGATGAATAAACTGTTTAAAATTTTAATCAACTATTTTGTAAAAGGGATATTGGTGGTGGTGCCTATTGGTTTAGCTATTTACTTTGTGGTATGGAGTGTAAAAGCGCTAGATGCTAGCCTAAATTTGAGCAACTTTTTTTGGCTTAATCCGCAAACAGGGCAACCCTTATACATACCAGGTTTGGGTATTTTAACTGTACTCATATTTATTATGTTAGCCGGTGTTTTTGTTACCAGCTTTATTACTCAACCTATATACAATTGGTTCGATCGCTGGTTGAAACGTTTCCCTCTTTTCAATTTTATTTATGGTTCTATAAAAGATTTTACTGAGGCTTTTGTTGGCGACGATAAAAAATTTAATGAACCAGTTTTGGTAGATATAGATGCAGATGGATTAAAAAAAATAGGTTTTTTAACGCAAAAAGATCTTCAAAAAATAGGCCTACCTGGCGAAGTCGCTGTTTATTTTCCATATTCATATTCTTTTGCTGGCCAGCTGGTTATTGTACCCGCTAGCAGAGTAAAGCCCTTAAAAATGAGTGCTAGTGATGCCATGAAATTGGTGGTTTCTGGAGGGGCTAGTCAACTCTAAAATTGGTATTACCATAAAAAAGCCCCTCGAATTTTCGAGGGGCTTTTTTTGTTAACACGATTGCTTAATCATCTTTCCGTGCAATACGGTATAAAACCAATCCCATCAATACGAAGAATCCGAAACCTAATAATTGAAAACCATCTGCACCTAAAACATGTTCTAAATTTTCTTCAAGATTCAGTTTGCTCACAGGTAAGGCTGTACTCGGAAAAGCCATTAAAAAGGCATAAATAACACCCATTAAGGCTCCGCCGGCTACTAATCCGGTGGCAAATAAGCTGCCTTTACCCAGTTCATCCTCTTCAGCAGTTTTCTTTTTAGTTTTCATATCTACCAATCCTTTTATGGCACCACCCGCAAAAATTGGGAGTGTGGTTGATAGTGGGAGATAGGCACCTACTGCAAAGGAAAGCGATTTTACTCCACATAATTCCATGGTAATGGATAAAAATACACCCACCAATACGAACTGCCAATCTAGATTAAACGATAATAAGCCTTTAATTAAAGTAGCCATGAGCGTTCCTTGTGGGGCAGGGTATAAATCGGTGCCAATGGCGTGTTGAATGCCTTGTGCCATCATTTCTGGTGTTGGGCGGTCGAGAATTGAAAGGGTTAAACCAATAACCACTGCCGATACAATAGCTCCTACAAATAAGGCCAATTGTTGGTATTTTGGTGTTGCTCCTACAATATAACCTGTTTTTAAATCTTGCGAAGTGGCCCCAGCATTGGCCGCAGCAATGCAAATCATACTACCAACTACCAAAGCCATGGGTTCAAATAAATGGCCGGTCCAGCCCACGCTAATGAATATCAAGCAGGTGCCCATTAGGGTGGCAATAGTCATTCCTGAAATTGGGTTAGAAGAAGAGCCAATTAAGCCCACAATGCGACTAGAAACAGTTACAAAGAAGAAACCGAAGACCACTACCAATACCCCAATTAATAATTTATTGATGAGCGAATCACCGGGTATTTGTGGCAATACGGCCATTAAAATAACCAGAGCTAAACTTCCCAAAACCACTGTTTTTATCGATAAATCTTGGTCGGTACGTTTTACCTCTTGCATTTTACCTTCCGTTTTGTTCATCGAACCAAAGCTCGATTTGAAAGAAGATATGATGGTTGGTATGGTTTTAATTAAGGTTATAAATCCACCTGCAGCAACTGCACCGGCGCCAATTTGACGTACGTAAGCTCGGTAAATGGCCGAAGCGGTATCGGCAAAGGTTTTGCTTGCAGGATCCCATCCACCAGGTCCACCAGGCGTTAATAAATCTTTCAAATAACCAAGCTTAACTAGTTGTAAAGCAGTAGTTTCTGCAGGAACAAGAGAGGCAAGTAGAGGGATTAAACCCAACCATGCCAACACTCCACCTGCAACCAATACTCCAGCAATTTTAGGCCCTATAATATAGCCTACACCCATATATTCGGGAGTAATTTCGCCATTTACTGTAGCCGAAGGGAAAAATTTATTGCTTTGCTTGGTTACCCATGCTGGTGTTTCGGCAATTACGTGGAATACTTTTTGTAAAATGGCGTACCCGAAAGCGAATGCAAGGCCTAGATAAGCCGTCTTGGCAAAATCGCCACCTTTTTCTCCGGCAATTAATACCGAAGCACAAGCAGTTCCTTCTGGATAGGGCAAGTTCTCATGTTCATCCACAATTAATGATTTACGTAGTGGAACCATCATTAAAGTGCCTAAAATACCTCCTAAAGCGGCTAAAAAGAAAATAGGCCAATAGGAGAAAAAGCTTTCGCCTTGGCTACCTGCCGATAGAAATAAGAATCCGGGCAGGGTAAATACCACGCCGGCAGCAATAGATTCCCCAGCCGAACCTGTAGTTTGGATGATGTTATTTTCTAGTATGGTGGTTTTAAAAAATTTACGACCAATAGAAATGGCCAAAACCGCAACTGGGATAGAAGCTGAAACAGTTAATCCGGCTTTTAAGGCTAAATATACGGTTGCTGCACCAAAAATTACGCCGAATAGAGCGCCTAATAAAATTGATTTTACCGTAAACTCAGCCATTTTGGTATTGGCCGGAACATAGGGTTTGAATTCTTTTGCTGACATAATTATTATAAATGGTTTATCTAATATAGAAGTTCTATCTATTGCTTGCCTCAAAAGGTTTTCCACAAAAAAAAGCCAGTTGGTTATCAACTGGCTCTTTAAACGAATAGTATGGTTTATTTCCCTGCAGCCTTGGCATGATCGGCTAAAAACTGAGCCAATCCGCTATCGGTTAGTGGATGTTTTAATAAGGCTAAAATGGCTGACAATGGACCAGTCATTACATCGGCACCTAGTTGGGCACATTGTATAATGTGCATAGGGTGACGTACCGAAGCGGCTAAAATTTGAGTTTCATAACCGTAATTGTCATAAATCAACCGAATGTCTTCAATGAGTTGCATGCCATCGGTAGAAATATCATCTAAACGGCCCACAAATGGCGAAACATAGGTAGCACCTGCTTTGGCTGCTAACAAGGCCTGTCCGCTAGAAAATACCAGCGTGCAATTTGTTTTAATCCCTTTCGAACTAAAATATTTAATCGCTTTTATCCCGTCTTTGATCATGGGTATTTTTACCACAATTTTTGGGTTTAAAGCGGCTAAAAGCTCACCTTCTTTAACCATAGTTTCAAAATCGGTGGCAATTACTTCGGCACTCACATCGCCGTCTACAATGTCGCAAATTGCTTTGTAGTGGTTAATTACATTGGCATCGCCAGAAATACCTTCTTTAGCCATTAAGCTTGGGTTGGTAGTAACGCCGTCTAAAATGCCTAGGTCTTGTGCTTCTTTTATTTGAGCTAAATTGGCGGTATCGATAAAGAATTTCATAGAAATAAGTTTAAAAAGAAAAAATGGGCAAGCACCTTTTATCGCACCGCTACAACCTTCTACCCTTGCTGTGTTCCCACCCTGGGGGAGTTCAAAGGGAGCTGGTCGTAAAAGACTTGCCCGCCACAAAAATGGGAAAAATTTAGGGATTTGACAACAGGGAATGTGCCTATTTTTTATGCCATTTGGCAAAAAAGTCCCAAAGTACAATGCCTGCCGATACCACTACATTAAAAGAGTGTTTAGTGCCAAATTGTGGTATTTCGAGGCAGCCATCCACCAATTTCATCACCTCTTCGTTTACGCCATTAACTTCGTTGCCTAAAATGATGGCATATTTTGTAACTGCTGTTGGCGTAAAATCGGTAAGCATGATACTTTCGCTGGCTTGTTCTAAGGCTAAAACGGTGTAACCTTTTGCTTTTAATTCGAGTACGGCTGCCACTGTACTTGGAAAATACGACCAATCTATCGATTGTGTAGCACCAAGTGCCGTTTTTTCTATTTCTCGGTGAGGTGGTTGGGCCGTTATGCCGCATAATACCATTGCTTCCACAGCAAAACCATCAGCAGTTCTAAAAATGGAACCTACATTGTGCAAGCTGCGTACTTCATCCAATACCAATACAATAGGTAATTTTTCTTGCGTTTTAAACGCTTCTACACTAACTCGGTTTAGCTCTTCTAGTTTTAATTTGGCCATGTACAAAAGTAGCTAGATTTAGCTAAACCCATAAAAATTGTTTAGAGTAGGTTAAAGCCTAATTTTTCTTTAGTTTTAGTGCACTAACGCTATGAAATTAACCTCCACACTCGTTTGTCGGCATCAAGGTGCCGATGTTTTTTGCTTTACGCTTTCCAATGAAAAGGGTATGCATGTAACCTTGAGTAATTATGGCGGAATTATACAATCTATTCAGGTGCCTGATAAAACAGGAAATCTGATAGATGTGGTATTGGGTTTTGACACTATCCAAGAATATTGGCTAGCAGAATATGTACAAAAAAAAGCTTATGTAGGGTCTGTAATTGGCCGCTATGCCAATAGGATTGCTGATGGAAAATTTGCTATTGACGGTAAAACGTACCATGTGAGCACCAACGCAGGAAAACATCAATTGCATGGCGGTAATATGGGTTTTGATAAGAAAGTTTGGGAAGTACTTTCTAGTAGCAATCGAGAAGTTGTTTTGCAATACCTGAGCAAAAATGGGGAAGAGGGTTTCCCCGGAAATGTACTTGTGCAAATGCGTTTCAAATTAGCCGAAACAAATGAATTGTCCATCGCTATGACTGCCCAAACCGATCAAGCCACGCCTATTAACTTAACGCATCATGGTTATTTTAATTTAGAAGGTTCGGGGCATATTGGGGCGCAGGTACTACAAATTGCTAGCAATCATATTTTAAAACAAGATGCCGATTTTGTGCCAAGTGGTGAATTAAAGGCAGTAGAAGGTACCGCTCATGATTTTACCAAGCCAAAAGCTATTGCAGCCGATTGGGATGCTAGTGTAGGCTACGATCAAACGTTTATATTAGATGCAGTTCATCAAAAAGCAGCTGCCACGGTTTATGCTCCGCAAAGTGGTATTTGTATGAAACTATTTACCAATCAGCCAACTGTACATTTTTATTCTGCCACATTTTTGACCGATATGAAAGGTAAAAACGGAGTTCAATATGGACCGTGTTCTGGTTTTTGTTTGGAAGATCAAATACATCCCGATTCAGTAAATCATGCCCATTTCCCCAATACCATTCTTCCCCCTGGCGAAACCTATACCCATGAAACAAGGTATGTATTTTCTGTACGGGCTTAATTTTTCAAAACTACATCGAAAACAGCCCTAAATTCTTATTTTTATACCCATTCAATACCCCAAACTTTGGCAAAGAATACTGGAAAAGAAACCCCTTTAATGCAACAATACAATACCATCAAGGCGAAATATCCTGGTGCGCTATTGTTATTTAGGGTGGGTGATTTTTACGAAACCTTTGGCCAAGATGCCATAAAAGCTTCCCAAATTTTGGGTATTGTACTTACCCGAAGAGCCAATGGCTCCGCATCGCACATAGAATTGGCCGGATTTCCACACCATTCTTTAGATACCTATTTGCCTAAATTGGTTCGTGCCGGGCAAAGAGTTGCTATTTGTGATCAATTGGAAGATCCTAAAACTGTTAAAACTATTGTAAAACGTGGCGTAACCGAATTGGTAACTCCCGGTGTGGCTACGAATGATAACATCCTCAATCAGAAATCAAACAACTATTTGGCTTCGGTTTATGCCGATAAAAATCATTATGGAATTGCTTTTTTAGATATTTCTACCGGCGAATTTTTAGTTGCACAAGGCAATGCCGACTATTTAGATAAATTGCTACAAAGTTTTAAGCCGAGTGAAGTGATATTTCCCAAACGCTTTCGCCGAGATTTTGTAGAAATCTTTGGTGATCGCTTTTATACTTATGGTCTCGAAGATTGGCCTTATACAACAGATTATACCAACGAAATTTTGTTCAAGCATTTCGAAGTAAACTCTTTAAAAGGTTTTGGTATTGAAAAAATGGGCCTAGCCAGCATGGCAGCAGGTGTAGCCTTACATTACCTCAACGAAACCGAACACCGAAATTTGCAGCATATTTCGGGTATGGCCCGTATAGAAGAAGACCGTTATATGTGGCTCGATCGCTTTACCATTCGCAATTTAGAATTGGTAGGTTCGGCCAACGAGAATGCCATTACCTTGGTCGATATTTTAGACCACACGCTATCGCCCATGGGCGCCCGTATGCTTCGCCGTTGGATGACCATGCCGCTCAAAGACCGCAAACCTATTGAAGACCGATTGGCCATTGTAGATTATTTTATTGCCCAAGATGAGTTAAGAGAGCTATTGGCAACCGAATTAAAGCTCATTGGCGATGTGGAACGGCTAATTTCTAAAATCGGTTTGCTCAAAGCTAACCCCAGAGAGGTGGTTCAGTTGAAACGTGCCTTGGTGGCTATTTCGCAATTAAAAGCATTGTGCAGTAAATCTGATAATGCGGCTTTGCACGTATTGGCCGAGCAATTAAACCCCTGCACGGGTATTCAAGAGCGCTTAGAACGGGAGTTACAACCCGATCCTCCGGTTTTGGTAATTAAAGGCGGTGTAATTGCCGAAGGTATTGACCCCGAACTAGATCGTTTGCGCAAAATAGCTTTTGGTGGCAAGGACTACCTCATGGAATTGCAAAAACGAGAAGCTGAGGCTACGGGCATTCCATCGCTTAAAATTGCCTTTAATAATGTATTTGGCTATTATTTAGAGGTTACCCATACCCATAAAGATAAAGTGCCGGCCGACTGGTTGCGTAAACAAACCTTGGTAAACGCCGAACGGTACATTACGCCCGAACTGAAAGAATACGAAGAGCAAATTTTAGGGGCCGAAGAAAAAATTAATGCTCTGGAGAGTCGATTATTTGCCGAATTGGTATTCAGCCTAAGCGAATACATTAAACCCATACAATTGAATGCACACTTAGTGGCTCAGTTAGATGTATTGCTCAATTTTGCCCATATCGCCATCAAACATCAGTATGTAAAACCCGAAATTAATGAAGGTTTTGTACTCGACATTAAGGGTGGCCGACATCCGGTAATTGAGCAAAACTTACCCACGGGTGAGGTGTATATTACCAATGATGTATACTTAGATAGCGAAAGCCAGCAAATGATGATTATTACGGGCCCCAATATGGCTGGTAAATCGGCTTTACTACGCCAAACGGGTTTACTAGTACTGATGGCACAAATGGGCAGTTTTGTGCCCGCAAAAGAAGCGCATATAGGCTTGGTTGATAAAATATTTACGAGGGTAGGCGCTTCCGATAATTTATCTTCGGGCGAATCGACCTTTATGGTGGAAATGAACGAAACGGCTAGTATTCTGAACAATTTATCGGAACGCAGTTTAATTTTATTGGATGAAATTGGTCGTGGAACCAGCACCTACGATGGTATTTCTATTGCTTGGGCCATTGCCGAATTTTTGCACAACCATCCCACCGCACAAGCTAAAACACTTTTTGCTACCCATTACCACGAGCTAAACGAATTAACCAACTCTTTCAGCCGCATTAAAAACTTTAATGTTTCGGTAAAGGAAGTAGGCAATAAAGTCATTTTCTTGCGAAAATTGGTACCTGGTGGTAGTGAACACAGCTTTGGTATACACGTGGCTAAAATGGCCGGTATGCCACCAAAACTGATTGCTAGAGCGAACGAAATTTTAAAACGCCTAGAACAAGAACGTACTGGTGGCGAACATATTAAAGACAGTATAAAAAAAGTACAGGCTCAGGCCTATCAGCTTCAAATGTTTGGCATTGACGATCCGGTTTTGGAGAAAATTCGTGACATGTTAAATAACCTCGATGTAAATACCCTTACGCCGGTGGAAGCTTTAATGAAGCTCGATGAAATTCAACGCTTACTTAAAAACTAACAAAAGATGAAACCCAAGCAAGATTTTTCCTTTTGGACTCGTTATAAACAATTCGCTAGTACCGAAATTTTGATGTACCTTTTAATGGTGCTAGGCATTTTGCTGGGTATCCTTATTTTCAGTTAAACCAATTTTATGAAATTAAATTTAAAACGAGCCTTAGCCTTTTTCGATTTAGAGAGCACCGGCGTTAATGTGGCTTCCGATCGTATTGTAGAAATATCTATTTTAAAAGCCATGCCTGATGGTTCCGAAAACATCAAAACATTACGCATCAATCCGCAAGTGCCCATTCCACTAGAGGCTTCTTTGGTACACGGTATTTACGATGCCGATATTGCCAACGAACCCACCTTTAAACAAGTGGGCGAAGAATTGGCTCGTTTTTTAGACGATTGCGATTTAGCTGGCTACAATTCTAACCGTTTTGATATCCCGATGCTGGTAGAAGAATTTTTACGTGCTGGTGTAGATTTTGATGTGGATAACCGCTTTTTTGTAGATGTGCAGAATATATTCCACCAAATGGAACAACGCACTCTACGAGCAGCCTATAAATTTTATTGCGATAAAGATATCATTAACGCACACTCGGCTGAGGCCGATATTAAGGCTACTTACGAAGTGCTTTTGGCGCAATTAGATCGCTACGAAAACAAAGAGTGGGAAGATAAAAAAGGTCAAAAAAGCATACCTGTACAAAATGATGTTGAAGCCTTACACAAGTTTACCAATTTAAATAAACCCGTAGATTTTGGCGCTCGTATGGTGTATAACGATAAAGGAGTAGAGCTCTTTAATTTCGGAAAACACAAAGGTCGTACCTGCGAAGAGGTGTTAAAAGCCGAACCCAGTTATTATTCGTGGATGCAACAAGGCGATTTTCCTTTAGATACTAAACGTAAACTCACCAAAATTTGGGATCGCATGCATGCGCAAAAAGAGCCCGTAAAAGCAGCCTCAGTAGCACCTCAGCAAGCCACATTGAGCTTTGAGCCCGAAAAACCAATTGATTCAGATTTGCTAAATCAGTTGAAAGATAAATTTGGAAAGTAGTTTAGGGTTTTAGGAAAGCAATATTCCGCTTTAAGCCTGCCAATTTGGTTCGTTTTACCGCCGATTTGGAGAACAGTTTTTCAAATACCTCATCGGTAATTTCTTCCCATTCCTTTTTGGGAAGGTCAAGCAATTCGGCAGAAGGCATAAAGGCAGCTTCTTGGTGTGGTGTGGAAAATTTATTCCAAGGGCAAACCTGTTGGCATACATCGCAGCCAAAAGCCCAATTATCTAATTTACCCGCAAATTCGTTAGGAATTTCATTTTTGAGTTCAATGGTGAGGTACGAAATGCATTTGCTGCCATCAACCACATAAGGGGCTATAATGGCTTCCGTTGGGCAAGCATCTATGCAACGGGTGCAGGTACCGCAATGGTCGGCTTGGGGTGCTATATCGTAAGCCAATTCGGCATCTACAATTAACTCTGCCAAAAAGAAATAAGAACCATGTTGTTGATTGATGAGGTTGCTGTGTTTACCTACCCAACCTAAGCCTGCTTTTTTAGCCCAAGCTTTATCCAATACCGGTGCCGAATCTACAAAGGCCCGTCCATGTACATCTCCAATTTCTTCTTGCATGCTATTTAATAGCGTTTTAAGCTTGGCTTTAATTACCGAGTGGTAATCTTCGCCATAGGCATACATGGAGATTTTAGGCGCATCGGGGTCGCTTTGGGTGGTTTCGGTATAATAGTTCAGCCCCAAACTAATCACCGATTTGGCGCCATCGACCAATAAACGAGGATCGAGGCGTTTATCGAAATGGTTTTCCATATAGCTCATTTCGCCTTGATAGCTATTTTTCAGCCATTTTTCTAGTAGGGGAGCTTCTTCTTCTAAAAAACCAGCCTTGGAGATGCCACAAAACAAAAAGCCCAAGCGTTGCGCTTCGGCTTTAATAAATTGGCTGTATTTTTCTATCGGGAGCGCCACAGCGATTAAAACAAGGAGCCCGTTGCTCCTGGTTTGGTTCTATCTACATGTTTATAGGCCAATTCGGTGCATTCGCGGCCACGTGCGGTGCGCATCAAATAGCCTTCTTGAATTAAGAAAGGCTCATAAACTTCTTCAATGGTGCCTTCGTCTTCGCCAACGGCGGTAGCAATGGTTTTTAAACCCACAGGACCACCTTTAAACTTATCAATAATGGTCAATAAAATCTTGTTATCCATTTCATCGAGACCATGCATATCTACATTCAGGGCATTTAAGGCATATTGGGCAATTTCTGTATCAATGGTTCCGCTGCCTTTAATTTGTGCAAAATCGCGGGTACGGCGTAAAAGTGCATTGGCAATACGTGGCGTACCTCGGCTACGGCGTGCAATTTCATAAGCCCCTTCGTCGCTAATAGGGGTTTTTAAAATATCGGCCGAACGCAATACAATGGTGGTTAAGAGTTTGGCATCGTAATATTCTAAACGAGAATTGATGCCAAACCGAGCTCGTAAAGGGGCGGTTAATAAGCCCGAGCGGGTAGTGGCACCCACCAAGGTAAAGGGATTTAATGAAATTTGTACCGAACGGGCATTGGGCCCAGTTTCGAGCATGATATCAATTTTAAAATCTTCCATGGCTGAGTATAAATACTCTTCTACCACGGGGCTTAATCGGTGTATTTCGTCAATAAATAAAATATCGCCTTCTTCTAAATTGGTTAATAAGCCCGCTAAATCGCCGGGTTTATCCAATACCGGGCCCGAGGTAATTTTTATGCCTACGCCCATTTCGTTGGCAATAATGTGCGAAAGGGTGGTTTTGCCTAATCCTGGAGGGCCGTGTAACAATACGTGATCTAGCGCTTCTTGGCGTTGCTTAGCCGCTTGCACAAAAATGCGTAAGTTCTCGAGCAATTTATGTTGGCCGGTAAAATCTTCAAAGGCCTGCGGGCGCAATACTTTCTCAATATCACGCTCTAAGGGATTTAAATTTTCGGCATTGGGGTCGAGGTTCTCGTTAAGCATGCACTAAAAATACGAAAAGTTCTGCTTTTGCGTTTAAGGTGAAAACAATTTGATCATGAAAACAAAAATTCTACTACTATGCGGCCTCTTATTGGCCGGTATTTCCTGTAAAAAAGATAAACCCAGCGTTGATTTACAAAAAGGTTTGGTTTCTTATTTTAATTTTGATGACAATTTAAAAGACCAAAAAGGCTATGCTAGTGATGGCGTACCTACCGGGAACCCCACTTTTACTGCAGGTAAAATCGGTAAGGCGCTTACGTTAAATGGGACTAGCCAATATGTGAATTTTACGGCTAACCCTAGCCAAAGCCCTACGGGAATAACCATTGCTTTTTGGATGGCTGCCAATACACCACCTGTGGATGGTTTTTTAAGGTCTATTGTGTATGTTGCTGATAAAAATAATAAATCAGTTTACTTAGTTATTGATCAAAGTAATAAGATATTTTCCACAATTTATGATCAATCAGGTGCGGCTGAAAGTAGCTTTACACCCGGAGTTTGGACGCATGTGCTTATGACTTATAATGGTAATGACAATAAATTATACATTAACGGAGTATTGGCAGATACTTTGACCGGTGTTGGAGATGTGTCTGCCTATTTTTCAGCAATCCTTTTGGGAAAAATTTTAAATTCAAATAAGTTCTTTCAAGGGAGTATCGATGAACTCTACATTTACAACCGAGCCCTCAGTCCAGCCGAGGTAACGCAGTTGTATACTTTAAAATAGAAATATTAGATTTTCGCTTTAGGGTAGCTGCGAAACCAAGAACCAATTTTAAGTTGGATAACACCTAAAAAAGCTTCGCGGAAAATGCGTGGGCTCATTTTGGAGGTGCCTTCGGTGCGGTCGGTAAAAATAATGGGAATTTCTACCACCTTAAAACCGTGCTTTATAGCCGTAAATTTCATTTCAATTTGAAAAGCATAGCCCACAAATTTTATTTTATTCAGTTGAATGGTTTGTAATACTTCTTTACGGTAGCATTTAAAACCAGCGGTGGCATCTTGTATGTCAATGCCCGTTACCATACGTACATATACGGAGGCAAAATACGACATGAGTACCCTGCCCATGGGCCAATTTACCACGTTTACACCTTTAATATAGCGGGAGCCAATGGCGACATCGGCACCGTTCAGGCAGGCTTCACGGAGGCGGGGTAAATCTTCGGGGTTGTGTGAAAAGTCGGCATCCATTTCAAAAATAAAGTCGTAGGCATGTTTTAAAGCCCAGTTAAAGCCATGAATGTAAGCCGTTCCTAAACCCAATTTCCCTTTCCGTTCTTCAATAAATAAAGATTCCGGAAATTCTTTCTGCAGATTTTTTACAATATCGGCGGTTCCATCGGGTGAGCCATCATCAATAATTAACACATGAAAAGGCATAGCCAAAGAAAACACTTTCCGAATTATTTTTTCGATGTTTTCTTTTTCGTTGTAGGTGGGTATGAGTACGAGGCTATCTGTTTTCACTGAGCATGTATATGGCCTCAAAAATAGGATTTAAATGAGATAAAAAAAACCTCCCCGAATATTGGGGAGGTTTTTTATTAGGGCATAATTTTTTATTGGCCGCTATTCATAATTTTTTGGAGGTACTTGCTTACCCCAAATAAAATAAGTGAAGCTATACCGGCCATGCCAACAAAGAGCATAAAAAACTCATATAAACCGGTGATTTGGTAGCCTAAGAAATTGGGAGTGGCTTTGCCCGCTTCGGGATAAAGCGCACTTAACACGCCTGCAAATTTATTAGCAGCTGCATTGGCTAAAAACCAAACGGCCATTAAAAGCGATGCAAAACGGAAAGGTGCTAATTTGTTTACCAACGATAAACCGATGGGCGATAAGCATAACTCACCAAAGGTGTGGAAGGCATACATGCTGGTTAGCCACATCATGCTTACTTTTACACCTGGTTGTACACCTTTTACACCATAGGCAATAATTAAGTAGCCAATGGCTAAGAAAAATAAACCTAAAGCCATTTTGGTGGGTGATGCCGGTTCGACATTTCGAGCACCTAATTTTATCCAAACCCAAGCAAATAGTGGTGCAAAACTCACTACAAATATAGAGTTTAAGGATTGGAAGAAACTTGCTGGAACGATACGAAATCCCAAATCACGTTGGGTTTGTTCTTCTGCAAAAAACGTTAATGAAGCACCAGCCTGTTCGAAGGCACTCCAGAAAAATATCACAAAGAACGAAACGATGAAAATAACGCTTATTCGCTTTTTTTCAATTAGTGTTAGGGTTTTATCGCCTATAATCATGTAGCCAATACCCACCACTGAAAGAACTAATAAATAGGATAGTATGCCAAATAAGCGGGCATCAATATATAAAATGCCAATTACGGCCAATGAAAAAGCCAATAAAGCGGCGTAAACTAAAATTTGAGTGGGTTTGAGTTCTTTTTTGCCGCTTGCACTTTCGGGTGTAAGACCTAGAGTTTTGCCGCTTGGGTCTACTACATATTTGTCTTTATACAACTGAAAAATAAGAACGCCCAAGAGCATGCCAATACCTGCAGCTAAAAAGCCCCAGCGAAAATCTGCAGGGTTTCCAGTATCGCCAAATAAACCACAAACCAATGGGCCTAAGGCGCCACCGGTATTAATTCCCATATAAAAAATAGTATAGCCAGCATCAATTCTACGATCTCCGGCAGGGTAGAGCTGACCTACCATAGAGGAAATGTTGGGTTTAAAAAAACCATTTCCGGCAATTAATACGCCCAAACCAGCAAAAAATAAAAGGGTAGATAAGCCTGGAGAACTTTGGAACGTGCTGCCGCAAAAGAATAATAAAAATTGCCCTATAGCCATTAGCAAGCCGCCGGTTATAATGGAGCGCTGATTTCCCCAATACCTGTCGGCAATATAGCCACCTACCAAGGGAGTGAGGTAAACCAAGCCGGTGTAGCTACCGTATAGGTTAGAAGCCAGGGCTTTATCGTACAATAAGGCTTTGGTCATAAAGAGAACCAAAATGGCCCGCATGCCGTAATAGCTAAAACGTTCCCACATTTCGGTGGCAAATAAAACCCGCAGTCCTTTTGGATGACCCGTTTCTTGTAAAGATGTTTGTTTACTCATTTTTTATAGGCTTCTATATTATAAGTTGTTTAAAATAAAATCGGTCATTTTTGTATACAATTGTATGGTGGTGTTGCCACCAAAAATGCCGTGGTTTTTGTTCGGGTAATAAGCTTGTTCAAACGATTTATTCGCTTGAATTAAAGCTTCGGAGAACATGACACTGTTTTGGAAATGTACGTTATCATCGGCAGTTCCGTGTATTAATAAAAATTTACCTTTTAATTTATCGGCAAAGTTTATCGGAGAATTTTCGTCGTATCCTTTGGCATTTTCTTGTGGAGTGCGTAAATAACGCTCTGTATAAATGCTGTCGTAATATCTCCAGGTAGTAACCGGTGCAACAGCAATGGCCATTTTAAAGGTATCGGCACCTTTGGTGATACACAGTGATGACATGTAACCACCATAGCTCCAACCCCAAATACCAATACGACTACCATCAACATACGATTGTTTTGCCAACCATTTAGCGGCTTCAATTTGATCGATTGTTTCGTAATGCCCTAGGTTTTGGTAGGTCATTTTTTTGAACTCTGCACCTCTGGCACCCGTACCACGGTTATCTACACAAGCTATAATGTAGCCTTTTTGCGCCAAGTAATTAAACCACATATTGCGTGAACCGCTCCAAGAATCGGCCACATTTTGGCTACCTGGGCCACCGTATACGTACATAAATACCGGATATTTTTTGTTCGGATCAAAATTGGCCGGTTTAATCATATAGTTGTTTAAACTTACTCCCTCAGAAGTGGTGAGGCTAAAAAATTCGGTAGGGCTTAATTGGTATTCGGCAAATTTGGTTTTTGCTTTGGCATTGTCTTCCAATACTCTAATAACTACTCCTTTGTTTGTGTGCAAACTTACGTAGCTTGGGCTTTTAGCACTACTATTGTCTAAAATGTAGTAATTAAACGTGGTGCTAAACGATGCCGTGTTGGTACCGGCTTGTGTGCTAATTTTACGTTTTCCTTTGCCGTTTAAACCAATTACATACACATCACGTTGTAGGGGAGAGCTTTCGCTAGATTGATAATAGACTAAGCCATTTTTCTGATCGATGCCGTAAATATCGCTTACTTCCCATGCGCCTTTGGTAATTTGAGCAATTTGTTTGCCGCTTAAATCGTATAAGTAAATGTGGTTGAAACCATCTTTTTCACTCACATTAATAAATTGTTTGCCATTGTTTAAGAAGGTTAATTGTTCTTTTTCAATGTCTACATAATATTTGTCAGTTTCAGTCATCATCGTATTAGTAGCACCTGTACTAGCATTTGCTAAAAGGTATTCTACTTTATTTTGATGTCTGTTCATGCGCAATACACAAACGGTATTTGCATCCTGAGTCCAGCGGATACGGGGTATGTATTGATCTGACTCTGTACCAATATCTACAGTTTTAGTGTTCGATGATGCTAAATCATACACGTGAATGCTTACGATGGCATTTTTTTCACCTGGTTTTGGGTATTTGTATTTGTATTCGGTAGGGTATAAGCCATCGAACATGGTCATGCTAAATTCGGGTACTTCTTTTTCGTTAAACTTATAAAAAGCAATTTTTTTACCATCGGGGCTCCAATAAAATGCCTGGGCAAATGAAAATTCTTCCTCGTAAACCCAATCTGAGCGACCGTTAATTACTTCATTGTTTTTGCCATCGCTGGTTAATTGTTTTTCTTCGCCATTTAATAGGTTTTTTACGAACAAGTTATTGTCACGCACAAACGCTACACTATTGCCATCCGGAGAAAACGTAGCAAAGAGTTGTTTCCCCTTGGCAGATACTTCGGTAATATTTTTGCTTAACAAATCGTATACAAAATAATTTGCCTTAGATGAGCGACGGTAAATGGCTTCTTCATCCACAGGAATCAGCACTTTTGTTTCAGTATTGTTGAAATCGGTGCTAATAGGCAGGGTGTCGCCTTTGTACACCAAATCAGTTTCTTTAAACAAAATGCTATTTTGTTTACCGTCTAAGTAGTTGTTTTTTGCTACATAGCGTACTTTTGTTTTCTCATCGGTTTCTACAGAAAGGTAGGTATTGCCGTCCTGCATACTACGTAAGCCACGCATGCCTTTGGTGCTAAAAGTACCTTTTTTAAATACATCTTCGAGGGTAAACGTTTTTTTGCTTTGCCCAAAAACGCTGGTGCTAATTAAAAGCAGGATTACGATTTTTTTCATGTTATTTTCTAGGGTTTATACGATATATTGATTAATATTTACGAATGGGTTGGGTGTTTTGTTTTAGTTTTTCGGGGTCGTTAAATAAATCGTCTTTGTCTGATGGCGCATTATTCAACACTAAATTGGATTGAAATTTTAAACGGCCTTTACTTAATTGAAAAGCATCGTAGGTCATATCCGGTCCGTATTTAGAAAAATCGTTTTTAAGTGTCGGGTTTGTGGGTACTAAATGATCAAAAACAATTTGCTCCTTGGTGTAATCGTATTTTAAATACATAGAAACCTCTCTCGAATACTCAAAAATGATCCGTTTATTTCCTGAATATTGATTGTTGCCATCGAATACAGCTGAACCAAAGTAAGGAATTCCATTTACAAATCGGAGCACTTCTATTACTTTTTGCGTGGAGTTGTTGTTCTTTCCTTTCCAACCTAATAACACATAGTAAGGGCTAGTTGTGTTTTGGTTAACTTCTAGTACTTGGTAGTACTGAGCTGCAAACCATTCTTCTGTTTTCAATTCTTGAGTAGCCGGGTTTTGGATAAATGCGCTATAATCACTCAATGGGAAAAGTTTTAGTTTACCATCGCTGCTATTTAGTTGAATAGTACCATAAAAGCGGTAAGAACCATCGTCGTTTAATACATGCCAAGTAAATATTCTAAACTTTTTATCGGGCGCATTCACTATCGAAATTGTTTTTAAAGAATCAAATTCGAAATAGAAAGATTTGGGTTCTTTTAATGCTTCTACCAAGGTTTTAATAAATTGATAATTGGCATTATAGCGTTGAGGTTCAGTTTCTTGGTTAATAAATTGTTTGCTCAGGGAAAGCAAACTATCTTGATAGGCAGACAGATGTGAAACTTGCGCCGGTTCGTGGCTATGTTGTGCCAAACACTGCATTGCAACAATGCTAAAAAAACAAAAAATTACTAGTTTTTTCATGTGCTTACAAACGTTCTATCACCAATGCGCTGGCGCCACCACCACCATTGCAAATTCCTGCAACACCAATTTTAGCATTTTTTTGGATTAAAACATGTAATAATGTCACTACAATGCGTGCGCCCGAGGCCCCAAGTGGATGCCCAAGAGCTACTGCACCACCATTCACGTTTACTTTATTGTTATCTAGCTTCATTTCTTTGTTGTTAGCCAATGCAACTACTGAAAAAGCTTCATTTATCTCGAAATAGTCTACATCACTGCTGGTCAATCCAGCTCGTTTTAAGGCCAAGGGAATGGCTTTAGATGGGCTAGTAGTAAACCACTCAGGTGCTTGTTGCGCATCTGCATACGCTAAAATCTTGGCTAAGGGTTTTAAGCCTAATTCTTTTGCTTTGTTACTGCTCATTAATACCAAGGCCGCTGCACCATCATTTAAAGTAGAAGCATTGGCAGCTGTAACTGTACCATCTTTCTTAAATACGGGTTTTAGCGTCGGTATTTTATCAAAATTTACAGATTTTGGTTCTTCGTCGCTACTAATCCAAACAGATTCTCCTTTTTTATCTTTTAGCTCAACAGCAATAATTTCTTGTTCAAACTTGCCGCTTTTTTGTGCTTCTTGTGCTCTTGTGTACGATTGTATCGCAAAAGTATCTTGCTCAGTTCGGTTAATACCACATTCGCTAGCACAAAGCTCTGCCGCAACACCCATGTGGTAATTATTGTATACATCCCAAAGTCCATCTTTTACCAAGCCATCTAGCAATTCTCCATTGCCTAAACGATAGCCCGTTCTAGCCTTATCTAAATAATAAGGAACATTACTCATACTTTCCATACCGCCGGCAACCACAATATCATTTTCACCCAAAGCAATACTTTGAGCGGCCAAAATAATAGCCTTGGTGCCCGATGCACATACTTTATTAATTGTAGTAGCAGGAATATCGGGTAAACCGGCAAATTTAGCAGCTTGGGTAGCAGGTGCCTGCCCCAAGTTGGCCGATAATACATTACCCATATAAACTTCCTGTACTTGGTTAGCATGAATGCCTGCACGTTCTACTGCAGCTTTTATTGCTACTGCACCCAACTGACTTGCGGATAGCGAAGCTAAACTTCCTCCAAAACTGCCAATAGGGGTTCTAGCGGCCGAAACAATAACAACTTCATTCATAGGTAAACATTTAGATTTTATGACTGCAATTTAACTATTTAACCCCAATAGCAAAACAGCATTTTGTAACTACAAAAGAGCTTTAAAATCATATAATTTATAGCTTTAAACATATTTAGTACATTTGATTATAAAAAATCTTATTTGTGGCACGTATAAAAAAACCAGTTTATAAACTATTCTACTTCAGGTATCAAAACCTCATTAAATATGTAATGATGTTGGGTGCTATACTATTCATTTGCCTTGTTTTGCCTAAACAAGCACGTTTTAAGTTTGAATACGATAAGGGTAAGGTATGGACACAAAAAGATCTGGTATCGCCATTCGCTTTTGCCATTCAAAAAACACCCGAACAACTAGAAAATGACCGAAAGCAAATATTTCAGTCCGTAAAACCCATATATAGATACGAATCTCAAGTAGAGGCAAGTTCGATAGAAGAATTTACCATTGCGCTTTCTGCACAAGCCAAGCAGTGGCAGCTTAGTCAACTATTACAAAAAGAGTACACCCTCTTGGGAGTAGATTTACTTCAAAGAGTTTATAAACAAGGAGTTGCCCGTTTATTGCCCAAATATAAGCAGCTAGAACCCTATTATAATTTCATAGTAGTAAACAATGGCCTAGCCACCGAGAAAAATACCCTAGATGTTCACGATATCGAAGGAGCAAAAAGCATATTAAAAACAGCAATTGAGCAGCAAGAAGTAGTAGCACAAAAACAAGCTTTTTACCAACTTATAAGTCAATTTGTCTCAGAAAATTTGGTTTTTGATGAACGCTTAACCGATAAACTTGAGAAAGAAGCATATACCAATATTTCTCCCGCTTCAGGAATGGTTCAAAAAGGAGAATTGATCATAAGCGATGGAGATATTATAAATGCCGAAACCTTCCAAAAATTAGAATCATTACGAATTGCATTTGAGGGCGATCCCTTGCTCAGAGCAAGTCGGCAGTGGCTATTTATTGGCCAATTAATTCTAGTAGGCTTAATTGTATTCTTACTTATGATATTTTTATATCTTTTTAGAAAAGATATTTTTCAAGACCACCGAAAGCTTTCACTCATACTCCTAGTTATTTGCGGTATGATTTTGACACTCTCTTGGGCAATAAAACTAAATATGCCTAATATTTATTTCATTCCTTATTGTATTGTGCCAATTATCATTCGCATACTGTTCGACACCCGTTTAGCTCTTAATATTCACCTCCTTGTAGTTTTAATAGCATCATTCTGGGTTCCCAATAGCTTCGAATTCGCCTTCCTACAAATCGCTGCAGGTATGACCGCTATTTATAGCATTAAAAAATTAGTCAGACGTGAGCAATTCCTCATCTCCGCACTGCTAATCCTAAGCACCTATATAATTGCCTATTTTGGTATTTTATTAATTAAAGATGCCTCTTTCGTTAAAATAGAATGGACAAACTTTATTCCATTTGCTATTAGCGTACTTCTTACCCTGTTAGCCTACCCATTAATTTATGTTTTTGAAAAACTATTTGGCATTACTTCCGAAATCACATTAATGGAACTCAGTAATACCAATTCAACCCTATTAAGAGATCTAGCATTTAAAGCCCCCGGAACATTTCAGCACTCCTTACAAGTAGCCAATTTAGCCGAAGCCGCAATCTATAAAATAGGAGGGAACGCTTTATTAGTGAGAGCAGGCGCACTTTACCACGACATTGGTAAAATGGAAAATCCACAATATTTTATTGAAAATCAAAATAGCGGCATAAACCCTCACGACAAATTAACTTACGATAAAAGTGCTCAAATAATAATACAACATGTATACCGTGGCGTTGACATAGCCCGTAAAAATCAAATCCCAGAATTATTAATTGATTTTATCCGAACGCATCATGGCAATACTCGGGTAGATTATTTTTACCAATCTTTTCTAAAAAATTTCCCAGAACAATCCGTAGACGATAAAATATTTAGATATCCTGGCCCCATACCCTTCACAAAAGAAACCGCAGTGCTTATGCTAGCCGATTCGGTAGAAGCAGCTTCAAGAAGCTTGAAAAACCCAAATGAAAAAGCAATTACAGAGTTAGTAGATCGCATTATCGATTACAAACTTGCTCAAAATCAATTAATTGACAGCGATATTACGCTAAAAGACATCCAACTCATCAAGCAGATCTTTAAAACCATGCTTATGAGTATATTTCATGTCCGTATTTCATACACCTTAGAGAAGTAAAAATATTTTTTAAAGGCATTGCCGAATTGCTATATTTGCACTCCCCAAAAGGTAAAAGGAGAGGTGCCTGAGTGGCCGAAAGGAACAGTTTGCTAAACTGTCGTACTGGCAACGGTACCGCGGGTTCGAATCCCGCCCTCTCCGCCAACATTGGATAAATAAATACTTTTATTTGTCTATGAGCTGCAAAAATGCTAAGTTTGCAGTCCCTTCGAAAGAAGACTCGGGGTGTAGCGTAGCCCGGTATCGCGCCTGGTTTGGGACCAGGAGGTCGTAGGTTCGAATCCTGCCACCCCGACAAAAAAGCCCCGAGAATTTCTCGGGGCTTTTTTTTAAAAGCTTTTTCAATAATATTTAGAAGCTTTTTTTACTTTTGTAGCAATGCCTCCATAGCTCAGCTGGATAGAGCAACGGTTTTCTAAACCGTCGGTCACAGGTTCGAATCCTGTTGGGGGTACAAAAAAAGCCCCGAGGATTTCTCGGGGCTTTTTTATTTACAAGTCAAAAATTTATTTTTTTCCTTTTTGTTGTTGTTGGCGCATATAATCTTCCATGCGTTGCTGAAATTTAGATTTCTTGTCTTTTACTGCCTCAGGTTTTTTTTTGTTTTCTTGAATTTTAGCATGAATTTTTTCATCATCAACAAACATTTTAATCATGTACTGTTGGCCAAAGGTTAGCATGTTTGCCAAGAAATAATAGTAGTTTAAGCCAGATGGATAACTATTTAATACACCAAAGAAAATTATAGGTGTAATGTATCCGATGTATTTCATTTGTCCGGTAGCACCACTTACTTGGTTGTTAAAGTAGGTGTAAATAAGCGTAGAAATGGTCATTAAAATACACATTAAACTAATGTGGCTTCCTAAAAACGGAATGTTAAACCCAAAATTAAAAAACGCATCGTAGGTAGATAAATCACTCATCCATAAGAAACTCTGCTGTCGCAACTCGAATAAATTAGGGAAGAAGAAAAAGAATGCCATAATAATTGGCAATTGCAATAGCATAGGTAAGCAACCACCCAAAGGATTTACTCCTGCTTTCTTATATAACTTGAGGTATTCTTGCTGCAATAGGGTAGCGTTATCTTCTCCTACCTTGGCCTTAATTTCATCCATTTCAGGCTTTAATACACGCATTTTAGCCATAGATAAGTACGACTTATATGTGAGAGGGAATAGTACCACTTTTAAGAGTATGGTAAGTACTAAAATGATTAATCCGTAGCTCCAATTAAAGCCAGATAGAAAGCTAAATACAGGTATTACCACATAGCGGTTAATATATTCCAAGGGTCCCCAGCCTAAATCAATTTGTTTTTCGAGCTCGTAACCTTGAGTTTTTAGTGTGCTAAATTCATTGGGACCAAAGTAAAATTCTAGTGGGTAGGTGTTTTCTGTATTTGCCTTTAAAGCCATCTCTAAAGTGGCTTTATATCCTTTTACCAATTCGGCACTTGTTTGTGTAGTTACAGCTACTTTCCCTTTTTCAAATCCATTTTTTGCAATTAATACATTGGAAAAGAAGTGTTGTTTAAACGATACCCATTGGGTTTTGCCTTCCGATAATTCTTTGTTTTCGTCTTCACTTACACTTAAATGATCTACATCATCAGCTACGGGCTTGAAATAAATTGTTGAATAGCGTTGCTCACTAGCTAAGTCTTTTTCTTTCTGTTTTAAAACAGTTTCCCAATTCAGTTCAATTTTTTGAGGATTGCTGGTATGTTTTTCCATACCAACTGCTTTGATGGTTAATTCAACCTTGTAGCTATTTGCTGGTAAGGTATATGCGTACTCTACAAAACTAGCGTCTTGGTTCTGTAAACGAAATATAGCTTCTTTTGTATCAGCGTTTATTTTACTAAAATATAAATCGTTGGTTGAGATAAAAGAACCTTCATTACGAAGCAAGAACCCAAATTTATTTGCATCACCCTCAAATTGAATAAGCGGCTTGCCTTGGTAGGTTTTAAACTTTTTTAATTCAACCGAACTTACTCTACCACCTTTAGGGCTAAGCGTTACTTTGATGTTTTCGTTTTCGAGTACAACAGGCGTATTGTCTCCTTTTTGAAGGCCTGCAAAAGGGCCTTTGAAGGTTGATGTATCTGCAACTATTGCTTTGACACTAGGAGGTAATGGTGTTGCTTTAGGGCTTTTTTGAGTAACTTTTGTAGCTCTTGCAATAGAATCTTGCACCAATTGTTCTTTTTTTAACTCTTCTTCAGAAGGTTTCATAAGGTAGGTTGAACCTACCAAAATGACAAGGATCAAGAACAGACCCCAAAATGTATTTTTATCCATAAATTATAATGTTCGTAGCCTTATTTCTTTTGGCTATTGGCCAATGAAGCGGCAACAAAGTTAACAAAAAGCGGATGAGGATTCGCAACAGTTGATTTTAATTCGGGATGGAATTGTACAGCCACGAAAAATGGATGATTCTTAAGTTCCATCACTTCTACTAAATTGTTTTCGGGATTAATGCCCGAAGCTATCATTCCAGCTTTTTCGTAGCTAGCCAAATACTTATTATTAAACTCGTAGCGGTGGCGGTGGCGTTCCGAAATTTTGGTTTTTCCGTAAATAGCGGCAGCTTTTGAACCTTTTTTGAGTTCACAAGCATAGGCACCTAAGCGCATGGTTCCACCTTTATTTTTTATTTTCTTTTGCTCCTCCATCATCGAAATCACGGCATCTTTCGTGTTTTCGTTCATTTCGGTGCTGTGCGCATCTTTCAATCCCAATACATTTCTGCCAAATTCAATTACGGCACATTGCATACCCAAACAAATGCCAAAAAACGGAATATTGTTTTCGCGGATGTATTTAATAGCTTCTATTTTGCCTTCAATACCACGGCTGCCAAAGCCCGGAGCAACCAAAACACCATCAAGGCCTTTCAGTTTTTCTACCGAATTATCTTTCGTTAAACTTTCTGATGGTATATATTTAACATGCACCTTACATTCATTTGTTGCACCAGCATGTATAAATGCTTCCGAAATAGATTTATAGGCATCGGGTAATTCTACATATTTACCCACCAGGCCAATTTTTACTTCATATGTAGGGTTTTTTAATCGGCCTAGGAAAACTTTCCAGCTCTCCAAATTGGGTTCTACCTTAGCCGATAGTTTTAATTTCTTTAACACAATGCCATCTAAATTCTCTTTGCGCATCAATAAAGGCACATCGTAAATGGTACTGGCATCAATAGATTCAATTACAGCATTAGTATCTACGTTGCAAAAAAGTGCAATTTTACGCCGTATTTCAGCCGAAATATGATGTTCGGTTCGGCAAACTAGAATATCGGGTTGTACCCCGTATTCTAATAATGTTTTAACCGAGTGTTGTGTAGGTTTAGTTTTCAATTCGCCAGCAGCAGCCAAATAAGGCACTAAGGTTAAGTGTATCACTAAAGCATTTTGGTGGCCTAATTCCCAACGTATTTGCCGTACAGCCTCTACATAAGGTAAAGATTCAATATCGCCTACCGTTCCGCCTAATTCAGTTATAACCACATCAAAATTGCCGCTTTCGCCCAATAAACGCATATTACGTTTAATCTCATCGGTTATATGTGGAACTACTTGTACGGTTTTGCCTAAATAGGCTCCTTCACGCTCTTTATTTATTACGTTTTGATAAATACGTCCGGTAGTGATATTATTTGCTTGAGAGGTAGGCACGTTTAAAAAACGCTCGTAATGGCCTAAATCTAAATCGGTTTCAGCGCCATCTTCGGTAACATAACATTCGCCATGTTCGTAGGGGTTTAATGTTCCTGGATCGATGTTAATATAAGGGTCGAACTTTTGGATGGTTACACGGTAACCACGGGCTTGTAAAAGTTTGGCTAAAGAGGCAGAAATAATGCCTTTACCTAGGGATGAGGTAACGCCCCCCGTAACAAAAATGTATTTAGTCATGTTATTTAGTTTGTCGATTTTTTTAGGCTATTGGAGCAAAAAAGAATCTATTTGTACGGGATTCAAATCTACGCCTTTTTTTAATTATCCACTAGCTTGTGGAGAAATTGGTGTTTGTGGATAAACCAAGCTGAAGTAAAGAAGAGGACTGAGACAAATGACAAGGTATTCCGTTATTTACACGTATATTTGAGTCCATTTTACATTTAACACCTTATTTTGACATTCTCCGATTTTCAGTTTGCCCCCGAAGTGCAGGAAGGCCTGCAAAGCATGGGTTATAAGAACCCAACCCCTATACAAACTCAAGCCATTCCATTGGTGCTACAACACAAAGATTTAATTGCTTGTGCACAAACCGGTACGGGTAAAACCGCTTCCTATTTGTTACCCATATTGCATCATATAGCTCAAACGGAGAAAAAGTACATTAATACACTTATTTTGGCCCCTACCAGAGAATTGGCGCAGCAAATAGATCAGCAAGTAGAAGGCTTGGCTTATTTTGCCGGTATTAGCTCTATTGCGGTATACGGTGGTGGCGATGGTGCCGTTTACGAAACCCAAAAAAGAGCTTTGAGAGAAGGGGTTGATATTATTATTGCTACCCCGGGCCGATTGATTGCACATTTAAACTCAGGCGCAATCAATTTAGATTATTTGCAACATTTGGTTCTAGATGAAGCAGATAGGATGCTGGATATGGGATTTAGTGACGATATCATGCGCATTATTTCCTTTTTGCCAAAAAAACGTCAAACCTTATTATTTTCGGCTACCATGCCGCCTAAAATTAAAGGCTTGGCAACCTCCATTTTACAGCAACCCGAAGAGGTAACCATATCGATTTCAAAACCTGCAGAAGGCATTACGCAGCAGGCCTATAATACCCACGATCATCAAAAATTACCTCTAATTGAGGCTTTATTGAAAAATAATAGTTATCAAAGCGGCATTATTTTTTCGTCTACCAAAGATAAAGTGAAAGAGCTCGATAAAGCTTTTAGAAAGATTGGCATTCAAGCAAAAGCTTTCCACTCAGATTTAGATCAATCGGAACGTGAGAGCTTATTACAAGCTTTTAGAGCCCGCCAATTGCCTTTTTTAATTGGTACCGATGTGCTCTCGAGAGGTATTGATGTAGAAGGTATTGAATTGGTGGTTAATTTCGACGTACCACCCGATGCCGAAGATTATATCCATCGCATTGGCCGCACGGCTAGAGCAGCTACTACAGGTACCGCCATTACCTTCATTAATGAACGCGACCAACGTAAATTTCAAGCCATTGAAAATTTAATCGGTAAAGTACTTGATAAATTGCCTCTACCCGAAGGATTGGGTGATGGACCAGTTTATCAACCAGAATTAAAACGCTTTGATCCGAAAAGAAGCGGAAAAGGACCCTGGAAGAAACGTCCGCAAGCTAGCCGTTAAGCTCTAGTTAAAATATAGTAGGCGCTATAGCGTTAAAGGGTATGTTTTATCCTTTAAATCTATACCCTATGAAAAGCCGATTACTTTTAGTGGCAGTTGCTTTGATGCTGTTATCGAGCACAAGCTATGCCAAACCACATGCTAAAACCTTAAGTGCCGAGCAACAAGCCAGAATGGTACAAATTGATGCCCGAGTGCACGAAATTAAATCCATGGATTTATCCTCGTTAAGTAAACAGGAACGTAAGGCTTTACGTAAGGAGGTTATTCAATTGAAAAAAGAAGCTGGCGGGATTGCAACAGGAGGTGTTTACTTATCGGTTGCGGCTATTATAATTATTCTATTAGTGCTAATTTTGATTTTATAAGCCGTTTTTCTGAATAATTTCACTAATTTTTTCTAAATCTCCTGGAGTGTCTACCGCTTGTGTTTCTAGCGTGGTTTCTACCGTGTGTATGGTGTAGCCATGTTCTAGCCAGCGCAATTGCTCTAGGCATTCTGTTTGTTCTAGCGGAGTAGGATGGAGGGCTGCTAGTTGTTTTAAAGTAGCTGTTTGGTACCCATAGATGCCAATATGTTTATAGAAAGTGCCATTTTCTAGCCATTTGCTTTCTTCCGCTGCTCTAACATGAGGTATGGCTTGGCGACTAAAATAAATGGCTTCACCATTTAGACCGCATACCACTTTAGGGGTATTGCTATTATTTAGCTCGTCTAGGCTAATAATCCGTTTGACAAGCGTGGCAATTGAAACACCTTCGCTAGTTAATTTTTGACCTACTAAATCTATTTGTTCGGGGTTTATAAGTGGCTCATCTCCTTGAATATTAATTACAGCATCAAAATCGGGCGTTAAGTTAATTACTTCTGCACAACGATCTGTTCCGCTTTGGTGTGTAGTTGCGGTACGAATTACATTTCCACCAAAAGCCAATACATGTTCCTCAATACGGCTATCGTCGGTGGCTATTACCACATCGCTTAGGGTTTGTGCTTTTTTGGCTTGCTCATACACCCGCTGAATCATGCTTTTGCCGCAAATATCTGCTAGGGGCTTTCCTGGAAAGCGGCTAGATGCATAACGAGCTGGTATAATGCCTAAAATTTTCATGAAATAAACAAGTAGGGTAAACTAGTAGCTGCAATTATTCCAATCATGATAATCCAACTCCAAGGTTGAGCAAAGTTTAAGGTCCAGCCCCATCCATATCGTTTGGGTAACCAAATATCGGGGTCAGCAGAATTATGATAAAATACGCCCCAATACCAATTTTCCGGATTTTGTCTATCTTTTGGCGCATTCATGGGCTTAAAATATCTTAAAATAAACCGTGAATTTCTCGTTCAATGCTTTGGATAATAAAACCTAAATCTTCCGGATTATTGGCAAAATCTAATTTATCTTTATCTAACACCAATAATTTGCCTTCTTTATAGTTATCTATCCATTTTTTGTATTTATCATTCAATTTAGAAAGATAATCTAACCGAATACCACTTTCGTATTCGCGACCACGACGCTGAATATTATTTACCAGTGTGGGTACAGACGCCTTGAGGTAAATTAATAAATCGGGTGGTTTAATAAAGGTGGTGATGTTATCAAAAATGGCACGGTAATTTTCGTAATCGCGGCTAGACATTAAGCCCATATCGTGCAAATTCTCTGCAAAAATATAAGCATCTTCATAAATCGTACGATCTTGAATAATATTTTTATCACCTTGTTGTAACTCAACAAGTTGCTGAAATCGGCTATTTAAAAAGTAAATCTGAAGGTTAAAGCTCCAGCGCTTCATATCGCCATAAAAATCTTCTAAATAAGGGTTATTATCAACGGCCTCATACTGGGCTTCCCATGTAAAATGTTTTGATAAT
>CAMCMG010000015.1:0-31338 GCA_945875895.1 Sphingobacterium thalpophilum
TTGCAAAGCGTCCTTTTCGCTAAAATTTTCAAAAATCTTGCGTAAGGCATCAAATTCGCTTTTTGGGAAAGCTTGTAACTGCGGTAAGGGTAAGTTTACTAAGTCAATAAAATATTCTATTTCTACAAAAACGCGGTATTTAATGAGTGCCGATTCTGAAAAGTAGGCACTCAATTCGTTGGTGGCTTTGTGGTAACGACCATCAATTGGGGATAGGGCAGATAAAGGGGTTAAAGTCATGTAAATCAGCTTTGTGCAAATTTACGCCTTTTTCTCGGTTTCTAAATCCCTTATTTCTAAATAATTTCAATTGCATTTTTTAATTTTAAAGTACATTTTATGCATTTTAATTAAATAATAATTAATAATTTAATAACATTTTTATGACATAATAAAAATTCGGAAACTTTGGAATTAAAAAAAGTTTCCATAGTTTTGTATTGATAATTGAATATAATTTGGATAATCGCTCACATATTCTTGCTGAAGTAGATATACTTTTTAGCCAATATGGCATTAAAAGTATAACTATGGACGATATTGCCAAACATTTAGGCATGTCTAAGAAAACTATTTATCTACATTTTAAAGACAAAAAAGAACTTGTTTTAGAGCTCATGCGTACTAAAATTGATACTCAAACTTGTATCATCAAAGAATGCAGAGATAAGGCAAGCAATGCCATTCACGAAATGTTTTTTGGGATTGCCAATTTAGAGGCCATGCTGTCTAAAACAAACCCAAGCATGTTTTACGATTTGCAAAAGTTTTATCCACAGGCTTGGGCATATTTTAAAGATTTTAGAGAGCATATTTTACTAGAAAAAGTAAGAGATAATATAGTTTGGGGAGTACAAGAGGGCTATTATAGACCGGAAATAGATGTAGATATACTCAGTATTATGCGGGTAGAACAGATTGAGTTTTCTTTCAATCAATTTGTTTTTCCGGTGCAGCAATTTAGCGTATTACAGGTTGCTAAAGAGCTTACACTGCATTTTATCTATGGTATTTGCACTCCTAAAGGCTACGAGTTAACCAAACAATACGAACAATCACATTGATAAACTATATATGAATACCAAATTTTACACCTTTTTAAGTTTAGCGCTATTGGGCTTTGGCAAGCTTTCGGCACAAACCACTCCGAGTTATAGCTTCACTTTAGCGCAGACTATTGATTATGCCTTTAAAAATCAAGCTGCAGTACTCAATGCCCAGCTAGATGAGCAAATTGCTAAAAATACCGTAAAGCAAACTACTGGTATTGGCTTGCCGCAGGTATCGGGTAGTTTTAGTTTTCAAGATTTTTTAAAATTACCTACCAGTTTATTGCCCGGAGAATTTTTTGGTGATCCGGTTGGAACGTATAAGCCGGTACAGTTTGGGGTTAAATACCAATCGGTTTTAGGATTAGAGGCTTCGCAATTGCTTTTTGATGGTTCATATTTAGTGGGCTTGCAGGCTGCTAAAACCTATAAAGAACTTTCCATCAGAAATAGCAAACGCACCAAAATTGAAACAGCTGTTGCCGTAAGCAAAGCCTACTATTCGGTTTTGGTAAGCAACGAACAATTGGGTTTATTAGATGCCAATCTAGTCCGTTTACACAAATCCTTACACGATATTGAAGCCTATTACAAAAATGGCTTAGTTGAAAAAGTAGATGTAGACCGGCTGCAAGTATTAACCAATAATTTAGAAACCGAGCGTGAAAATGTTATCCGGTTATTGGCCTTAAACACCAATCTGCTTAAGTTTCAAATGGGTATGCCTATTGAAAACAACTTGACCTTAAGCGATAGTATTAAAGAACTCAGTTTAACAGCCGATGTGCTTGTTGCCGATAGTTTAGCCTATAAAAATAGGGTAGAGTTTTCGTTGGGTGAAACGCAAAAAAAACTTAACGAGTTAAATTTAAAGCGCTACAAAAGCGAATTTTTGCCATCTATTGTAGCCTTTGGTAGTACTTCCAATAGTTATCAAAATAATTCCTTTTCACAGCTCTATTCTCAATACTATCCAACTAGTTTGGTGGGTTTGAGGTTAAGGTTACCACTTATAAGTGGTGGGCAGCAGCTATATAAGGTAAAAATTGCCCGTTTAGAGGTGCAAAAATCGGCCAATGATTTAGCCAATTTGCAAAATGGTATCAACTTGGAAATAAATCAAGCTAAAACCAATTTTTTAAACGGTTTGCAATCGCTCGAAAATCAAAAACGAAACATGGAATTATCCAAAGAGGTATTGCGTATATCTAAAGTGAAATACGAACAAGGGGTAGGCTCCAGCTTAGAGGTTACTGCCGCTGAAACTTCATTAAAAGAATCACAAAACAATTATATCAATGCTTTATATGAATCGCTAATTAATAAAGTGAATTTAGATAGAGCCTTAGGACGAATTAATTACTAAATAATCAGATCAAAATCATATGAAACCAATTTTATACATCAGTATAGCTTTATTTTTAGCGGCTTGTGGTTCCAATACAGGAGATAAACAAGTACAATTAGAGAAGCTGAAAAAGGAAAGAGTAACATTAAACCAAAAAATTGCCGAGCTAGAAGCCGAAGTGGGTGCTAAAGCTGCCGTAGCCAATACCAAGCAGGTAAATGTATTTACTGTGGAAGAAGAAACATTCCGCAATTTTTTAGTGGTACAAGGCAAAGTAGATGCCGAGCAAAATGTACAAGTAAGTGCCGAAGCACAAGGTTTGGTTACAGCTATTTATGTAAAACCAGGTAAATCTGTTAAAAAAGGTCAAATTTTGGCTCAGTTAGATGATCAGGTATTGCGCCAAAATATGGATGAGTTGCAAACCCAACTGGAATTGGCTAGTACTTTATTTCAACGTCAGAAAAACCTTTGGGATCAGAAAATTGGTACTGAGGTACAATATTTAAGTGCTAAAACCCAGCGGGATGGTTTGGTACGCAGAATGCGAACCCTACAGTCGCAGGCAGCGCTTTATCGCATTAAATCGCCTATAAATGGAGTAGTAGATCAAATGGATTTAAAGGTTGGCCAAGCGGTAATGCCAGGTATGCCTGGGGTTCAAGTGGTAAACACATCTAATTTAAAAGCTAAAGCTATGGTAGCCGAGTCTTATGCTAGTCGTATCAATCAAGGGGATGAAGTGAACTTAATATTCCCAGACATACCCGATACTTTAAACACTCGTTTAAGTTTCGCTGCAAAAACCATCGATCAGGCTTCTAGAAGTTTTTCTGTAGAGGTAAATCTACCATCAAAATCGAGCTACAGAGCCAATATGGTAGCGGTGCTTAAAATTGTTGATTATAAAAAAGAAAAAGCATTAACTGTGCCTATCAATGCAATTCAGAAATCTGAAAATGGCGATTATGTGTTTGTTGCCGAAGGTGGAAAAGCTAAAAAAGCGGTACTGAAAGTGGGTAAAATTTCAGAAGGTAAAGCTGAAGTACTCTCAGGTTTAAAAGTGGGCGATAAGGTTATTTTAACCGGCTTGTCTGATTTAAATGAAGGTGATTTAGTAAAATTATAAGAGTTTATATAGCGCAAATGAAAGATTCGAATAAAGAATTTAAGCCCTCAAGTTGGGCTATTGATAATAAAACAGCCATTTATGTATTCACCTTTATTTTGGTGTTGCTAGGCTATTCATCGTACCAAAACTTACCCAAAGAAAATTTTCCGGAAGTCATTATTCCGAAAATTTTCGTGCAAACCATATATCCGGGTACATCGCCCGAGAATATGGAAAATTTGGTAACTAAACAGCTAGAGAAGCAATTAAAATCTACTTCTGGGCTTAAAAAAATTACTTCTAAATCGTATCAAGATGTATCGGTAATTACGGCGGAATTTAATACCAACGTAAATATCAAAGATGCCAAACAACGGGTAAAAGATGCTGTTGATAAAGCCCGTCAGGATTTACCCAACGATTTACCCAAAGAACCCAATGTAATGGATATAAATTTGGCCGATTTACCCATTATGTATGTTAATATTTCCGGCGATTATGATCTAAAAAAACTGAAGCAGTATGCCGATGTGTTGAAGGATAGGATAGAGGCCTTAACCGAAATTTCGGGAGTAGATATTGTGGGTGCACTTGATCCCGAAATTCAAATAAATGCCGATTTAAATAAAATGGCTGCTGCCCAAATTTCATTTAGAGATATCGAATCGGCAGTAGGTTATGAAAACCTAACCATTTCTGGCGGTACCGTAAAAATGGATGGCGTACGCAGAACGCTAAACGTTAAAAAAGAATTTAAAAGCGCCGAAGAAATTGCCAATTTGGTTGTAAAAACACCAACTGGCGCATCGGTGTATTTAAAAGATATTGCTGAGGTTAAAGATGCTTTTAAAGAGCAAGAAAGTTATGCCCGCTTATATGGCAAAAATGTAATAACCCTTAATGTTAAAAAACGTAGCGGCGAAAACTTAATTGAAGCCTCCGATAAAATTAATGCACTTATTGCAGACTTAAAGCTAAGCTCTTTGCCTAAAAGCCTAAACGTAACCACTACCGGCGATCAATCCGATCAAACACGTGTAACTTTACACGATTTGATAAACACCATTATAATTGGTTTTATATTGGTAACGCTTATACTGATGTTTTTTATGGGCGTAACCAACGCCCTTTTTGTGGCCATGTCGGTACCCCTTTCTATGTTTGTAGCCTTTTTAGCCATGCCTGCTTTGGGTGGTTTCTTTGGTTTTAGTTTCACGATGAACATGATTGTGTTGTTCTCTTTCCTATTAGGCCTAGGAATTGTGGTTGACGATGCCATTGTGGTAATAGAAAACACCCACCGTATTTTTAATAATGGAAAAGTACCTATTGTTAAAGCAGCAAAAATAGCTGCCGGCGAAGTATTTATGCCTGTTTTATCGGGTACTTTAACCACGCTAGCACCTTTTGTTCCTTTACTATTTTGGCCGGGAGTAATTGGTAAATTCATGTTCTTTTTACCCGTAACGCTTATCATAACACTCTTAGCATCACTAGTGGTAGCTTACATTATAAATCCGGTTTTTGCCGTTGATTTTATGCAGGTACATGACGTAAACGAAGAAAAACCAAGCTTTACATCCAAAGTAAAGAAAACACTGTATGTATTTGCAGGTTTGGCGCTTATCTCATACTTCATCAGCTTCGGTTTTGGGAACTTTATGGTGTTTTTGGCTGGTTTGTATCTACTCAATCATTTTTACCTCACTCAAGCTATTCAAAAGTTTCAGGAACACACCTGGCCTAAGTTTCAACTACGCTATGTAAGCTTACTAAAATGGGCCTTAGAAAAACCCAAAACTATATTATGGGGAACGGTAGGCTTGTTTGTGTTCTCTTTTGTGCTCATAAGTATTGTGCCTCCCAAGGTGGTATTTTTCCCAACTAGCGATCCTAATTTTATCTATGTGTATGTAAACCTGCCCATAGGTACCGATCAGGCCTATACCAACGATGTAGTAAAAGAGGTGGAAAATAGAGTAACTAAGGTGGTTGGTAGAACAAACCCTATCGTATCGTCTATTATTTCTAATGTAACGGTAGGTGTAACCGATCCACAAGACGAAGATCAAGGTAATTACCCCAATAGAGGTAAAGTAACGGTAGCTTTTGTAGAATTTGGGAAACGGAATGGCGAAAGTACATCGCTCTATCTATCCAAAATACGTGAATCGGTAAAAGGAATTCCAAGTGCCGAAATTACTCTAGCACAAGAGCAAAATGGCCCACCAACTTCAAAGCCAATTTCCATAGAACTTACTGGCGATAATTTAGATGCATTGGTATCAGGCTCCGAGCAATTAAAAAAATACCTCGACGCCAAACAAATTCCTGGTGTAGAGGAATTGAAATCCGATTTTCAAAACAATAAGCCGGAAATTATTTTTGATATAGACCGCGAACGTGCCAACCGCGAAGGTATTTCGAGTGGGCAAATTGGTATGGATTTGCGTACAGCTATCTATGGAAAAGAAGTTTCTAAGTTTAGAGATCTAAACGAAGATTATCCCATTAACCTACGGGCCCAAGAAAGCCAACGCAATAATTTAGAAGCCCTTAGAAACATGAAGGTAACTTACCGCGATATGGGAATGGGCGGTTTGATTCGTCAAGTTCCTGTATCTGCTTTTGCAGACGTAGAATATGTAAATACCTACGGAGGCATTAAACGCAAGCAACAAAAACGCATCATTATTTTATCATCTAATGTGCTTGGTGGCTACAATCCAAACGAAGTAGTAGCGGCCATACAAGAAGAAGTAGATCAATTCCCTAAGCTAGATGCCGTGAGCGTTAAAATGGCAGGTGAACAAGAAGAACAAATGGAAACCGCAGCCTTTTTAGGAAATGCCTTGTTGATTTCATTGGGCCTTATACTCATTATTTTAGTTACCCAATTCAATTCCGTATCAAAGCCCATTATTATTCTATCCGAAATCTTATTCAGTATTATCGGAGTAATATTAGGTATTACTATTTTTAGAATGGATATGTCTATCGTGATGTCGGGCATAGGCATTGTAGCTTTGGCCGGAATTGTGGTACGTAACGGTATTTTATTGGTAGAATTCACCGATTTGCTCATAGAGCAAGGTATGCCAGTTAAAGAAGCCGTTATAGAGGCTGGCCGTACCCGTATGACCCCTGTTTTGCTAACTGCCACGGCAACCATGCTTGGTCTCGTTCCATTGGCTGTAGGCCTTAATATAGATTTTGCCGAATTGTTTAGCAGCTTCAATCCACATATTTTCTTTGGTGGCGATAACGTAGCCTTTTGGGGCCCTTTATCGTGGACGATGATATTTGGTTTAAGTTTTGCAACCTTTTTAACTTTGGTGTTGGTACCCTGCATGTATTTGCTAGCAGATAGCAATAGCAAAAAAGTTAAAGGGTTCTTGAAAAAATAAATAAGTGCTAATGACGTAAAAGCGTGTACTCTTCGGAATACACGCTTTTTTATTCTCCTAAATTTTGGGCAAAAAAAAACCGTTAGAAAATCTAACGGTTTCTCTTTCAGTAGTTGTTTCTAATTACTTAGTAGCAGCAGTAGTATCAACAGCTACAGTAGTATCAGCAGCAGTAGTATCAACAGCAGCAGTATCAACAGCTAAAGTAGTATCAGCAGCAACTTCTTCAGTTTTGTTAGAAGAACAAGCAGCAACAGATAAAGAAATAGCTAAAGCTAAGAAACCGAATTTGAATAAGTTTTTCATGTTTTTTTGTTTAAAGTTAATTATTAATAATTTTTTGTTAATACTGCAAAATTAAAAAGGTAACCCGAAAAAACTAAAAAAAAGTAAAAAAATATTTTCCTATCATTGGGTTACTATTCAAACAAAAGCGTATTAACTTTGAGAAATAAGATAAATAGTTCAATTCCAGCGGATAATAACCTGATACAAGGCATCCGCGATGGAGATACAAATAGTCTTGATTCTTTATATACTGCTTATTTCCCGATGATACTACAATTAGTACTCCATAATAACGGGAACGAAGACGACGCAAAGGATATATTTCAAGAGGCGGTTATTGTTTTATATACCAAAATAACAACCGAAAATTTTGAGCTTAAGAGCAAACTAAAAACCTATATATATGCAGTTTGCCGGCATTTATGGCTTAAAAAACTAAACCAAAACAGCAGATTTTCTGCGCAAACGTATGAACTAGAGTCAGTAGCCGATGTGGAAATTGATCTAGAGCAGCACGAAGAGAAAAATGAGCAGTTTAAGCTCATGCAACATGCATTGGGGCAATTAGGTGAACCCTGTAAAACTATTATTGAAGAGTTTTATTTAAATAACCGTTCCATGCAAGAAATTTGTGAGCAATTTGGCTATACTAACGCAGACAATGCCAAAACGCAAAAATATAAATGTTTACAACGACTTAAAAAGTTGTTTTTTAAAGACGGAGGACTAGAATTATGAAAGACGCACAGTTAATCAATCAAACCGAAGCATACCTACGTGGAGAATTTTCTCCAGAAGAACGTGCTGCTTTTGAATTGCTCTGCAAGGAAAATCCGGACATTCAGCAACAAGTAAGCACACACAAAGAATTGATGGTTCTATTAGCAGCCTATGGCGAACGTCAGCGTTTACAACACGCTATGGATTTAATTCACGAGCAAATTGATGTAGTATCTTTAAAAAACGATTTAATACCTACTTCAGCAAACGTTATTCAATTGTGGAAACGTTACCGAGCCAATTTAGCTATTGCGGCAACCGTAGCCATTGCGGCTGTATTTGGCACCCTGTTATTTTCTGGATATTTTGCCGATCACTCTTCTTATTATAGTGCCTTACGTAGGGAAATAAATAGCATAAAGCGTTCTCAAAATGTATTGGCCAAAAATATAAACTCAAAAAAAGGACTGGCTAATCCAGGTGTATTTGGAGGTACCGGTTTTGCACTTACGGCAAACGGATATTTAGCTACCAATTACCACGTAATTAAAGGGGCCGATTCTGTTTATATTCAAAATTCAGCAGGAGATACCTATAAAGTAAAAACCGTATTCGTACAACCCGAATACGATATTGCCATTCTTCAAATTGTAGACCCCGCCTTCGAATCGTTTGGTAAATTACCCTATGCTTTTAAAAAATCTGATTCAGATTTAGGAGAAGATGTATTTACCTTAGGTTTCCCTCGTGATGAACAAGTGTACGGTAAAGGCTATTTAAGTTCCAAAACAGGCTTTGCTGGCGATTCCGTTGCATACCAAATATCTATTCCGGTAAACCCAGGAAACTCCGGTGGACCCTTATTAGATAGCAAAGGGAATGTAATTGGTATCATCAGCGGAAAACAAACACGTACCGATGGAGCTGCTTTTGCCATTAAAACCAATTATCTGCTAAAAAGTTTAGAAGAAATTCCTGCAGAAGATTTAGATAAAACTCTAAGTTTAAATAAGAAAAATACCATCTCTAGCTTAAACCGTACAGCGCAACTCAAAAAAATACAAGACTATGTATTTATGGTTAGGGTGTATTAACCATACGCTTTACCAAAAAAGCCCTCCCGAAATTCAGGAGGGCTTTTTTGGTTTAAGGTGCTAAGCGTACGACCTTCCAAGTAGATTTGTCAGCTTTTTTATATACTATTCGGTCATGTAAACGGCTTTCTCGGCCTTGCCAAAACTCAATTACTTGAGGTTTTACCAAATAGCCTCCCCAATAAGAGGGTTTAGTAAGAGGTTTATCGGCATGGCTAAGTTTCAGGGTTTCCCAGTTTTTCTCCAGTTCCTCACGGCTAATAACTTGGCTTTGCGGCGATGCCAAGGCACCCAATTGGCTGTCTACAGGGCGGCTTTGGAAATACTTCTCAGATTCTTCCTTGCTCACTTTTTCTAAAGTGCCCTCAATGCGTATTTGTCGAGACAATTCGGGCCAAAAAAATACCAGGGCCACTACTGGGTTTTTGGACAACTCTTTTCCTTTACGACTTAAGTAATTGGTGTAAAAAATAAAGCCATCTTTATTAAAGCCTTTCAATAAAACTACACGTGCCGATGGTTTTCCATCGTGAGTTGCGGTAGCTAAAGTCATCGCATTGGGTTCGTATAAACCGGCTTTTACAGCATCATCAAACCACAGGTCAAATTGCTCTATCGGATTTTTTTTTACATCCTTTTCAGAAAAGGGTGCTGATAGGTATTCGTTTCGTAAGCCTTCTAAGCTTTCTTTGCTTGTTTTCATATTTATTGCCCTAAATCCTTAGCGCTTTCTTCAATTTTCTTTTTCAACTCCTCTTTATACGCAATAAGTTTAGTGCTCAACCCAGTATCGGCGGTAGCCAATATTTGGGCGGCTAGTAAACCGGCATTTTTTGCGGCATTTAAGGCAACCGTAGCCACCGGAATACCGTTGGGCATTTGTAAGATAGATAAAATAGAATCCCATCCATCTAATGAATTACTTGATTTAACGGGTACACCAATCACCGGTAAATGCGTAATGGCTGCAACCATACCGGGTAAGTGAGCAGCACCACCGGCACCGGCTATAATTACTTTTAAACCTCTGTCGGCAGCCGTTTCGGCATACTCAAACATACGTTTGGGGGTGCGGTGGGCAGAAACTACCGTGATTTCAAAATCTACACCCAGTTCTTTTAACATATCTGCAGCCTCTTGCATAACCGGAAGGTCTGATTTGCTACCCATAATAATGCCTACTCTTGCCATATTTTATGCTCTTACTTTTATTAATGCTTGTACCTTTTTGGCTTTTTCAGTAGCCAATGCTCTATTTTCAGCTAAGATAGTTACATGCCCCATCTTACGGAAAGGTTTGGTAAACTTTTTGCCGTATAAATGAATGTATACGCCGCTCATTTGTAAGGCTTGCTCTAAGCCTTCGTATTTAGCAATACCGTCAAATCCAGCTTCGCCCAATAAATTTATCATTACCGCATGCTGAATGCATTGGGTATCGCCCAAAGGCAAATTAAAAATAGCCCGTAAATGCTGTTCAAATTGAGAGGTATAATTGCCTTCAATGCTTTGGTGTGCGCTGTTGTGTGGGCGTGGAGCCAATTCGTTTACTAAAAGCTTATCGTCTTTGGTTACAAAGAATTCTACAGCCAAGACACCTACCAATTGCAAACTTTTGGCAATGCGAATGGCAATGGCTTCTGCTTCTTTTTGAATAGTGGAGCTTAAATTAGATGGAGAAAATACGTATTCCACCAAATTGGCTTCGGGATTGAAATCCATATCCACCATGGGAAATGTTTTAATCTCACCAGCTGCATTTCTAGCCACCATTACAGCAATTTCTTGCTTAAAATCGATGCATTGCTCCACCAAACTAGGTGCTTCAAAAGCCTCGGTTGTATCAGCTGCACTGCGTATTTTTAAAACGCCGCGGCCATCGTAACCATCTTTGCGTAATTTTTGAATGTATGGGTAGGGGAAAGTGACACCACTTAATTCCTCTTTTTTGTTGATGAGAACAAAAAGAGCAGTGGGGATATCGTTTTCTTTGAAAAATTGTTTTTGCGTTCCCTTATCTTGTATGAGGCGTATTACCCGTGCAGGAGGATATACGTTTACACCCTCTTGCTCTAATTTTTCTAGGGCATCGGTATTTACCATTTCAATCTCAATGGTTAAGGTCTTTGCAGATTTGCCAAATTCGTATACCGTATCAAAATCACTCAGAGAACCACATACAAATTCGCTACTCAATTCTTTGCAAGGCGCATGGGCATCGGGGTCTAATACCCTACACGAAATGTTAAAGTTAATGGCCTCTTGAAGGAGCATGCGGCCCAATTGACCGCCGCCTAAAATGCTTAAAGTAAGATCGCCTTTCATGTGTAGGCCAAAATTACGTAAAAGTGCTGGCATACACAATTCAACAATTTTTAGGAGATGTTGAAAACTAAAAATAGCTTCAGTTAAACTTTGCTGTAAGTTTGTATTGCTTTTGGTTCCCGATTCATTTCGGGATTAAAAGGGAATCTGGTGTAAATCCAGAACTGTCCCGCAGCTGTAAGCTCTATAACCAATGCCCTTTCTTAGTCACTGGCCCGATACCTCGGGTTGGGAAGACCGGGCGGCGGGGAGTAAGTCAGAAGACCTGCCATCGCAATTTATAATTCATAGCTTTCGGGGACTGAAGCTTGAATGATGTACATACTGTATTTCATTTAAACCTCTTCTTTGCTGTTTGCTGTGGGAAAATATTCCACAAAAATGGACAAAAAAATCATTGGCGTTTTCGCAGGCCTAGGGCTTGTGTGCGCACTGCTGCCTGCATGGGCACAAGAAAAAGCAAACTACCAGCTAAATGAGGTAGTAGTTACGGCAAGTAAAACGCCACGTAAACAATCGGAAATTGGTAAAGTAGTCCGGGTAATTTCGGCACAGCAATTGGAGCAAAATCAGGGGCGAAGCCTTACAGAGCTACTCAACCAAGTAGCTGGTTTAACCATTGGCGGGAACGGAAACAACCCCGGCGATATTAAAGCCTTGTATTTACGGGGTGCTTCGGCGGGTAATACCTTAATTCTGCTAGATGGCGTACCGGTAAACGATGCGTCAAATATCTCAGGCGAATATGATATTTCGGCCATTGCTATCGATCAAATTGAACGTATTGAGATTTTAAAAGGTGGTAATTCTACCCTTTATGGTTCCGATGCGGTAGCTGGCGTGATCAATATTATTCTTAAAAAAGGGAAAGGGCCGCTTTTGGGCACGGCCTTAGCTACAGCAGGTTCGTATAAAAGCTATAAACAAGCATTGGGACTAAGTGGTACGCTGGGCAAAACTACCTTCGCTCTCAATGCATCAAATAACAGTTCTGCTGGCTTTTCTAGCGCAACAGCTATACCTGCTACTAATTTAGAAGAAGACGGCTTTAGTCAAAAAAGCGTGCAAGCTAATGTGCAACAAGCTTTTGGCACCCGTTTTAAGTTGTTTGCCAACCTGCAAGCCAATAAAAACAAAGCCGATTTAGACGATGGCGCTTTTGCTGATCTATCTGATTATACGTACAATAAACAAACGTATTTGCTTGGTTTGGGCGCCCAGTATATAGCCGGAAATGCTGTGATTGCCTTAACAGGGAGTAAAAACAGAGTAGATAGCAAGTTTTCGAAGGTGGACAATTTAATCCGTAATGAAGGAGATATTAGCCAAGCTGAAGCCACCTTGAGTATGCCTTTGGCATCTTTTGCCGATTTAATCTCTGGCCTTAGTTATAAAGAATCGGCTACCGATCAGCTTTCTCCTTGGGGAAGTTTGTCGGCTAAAAACCACATTTCTAGTGCTTATTCCTCTTTCTTTTTTAAGTTGGGTGAGCATGTTCGAACTGAATTAGGCGGACGTTTAAATCGCCATTCGGAGTATGGGAATAATGCAACCTATACCATCAATCCGTCTTATGTATTTGCCAATAGGTATAAGTTCTTCATCAATTTTTCTTCGGCCTATAAAGTACCTTCCTTGTACCAATTGTTTTCCGAATACGGAAATTTGGCCTTAAAACCCGAACGCACACAAACGTTTGAGGCAGGTGCCGATATGGAACTTATTGCCGATAAATTAACGCTTAATACGGCTTATTTTAAGCGAAATATAGCAGATGTTATAGGCTTTGGTTTGGTGGACTACCGCTACTATAACCAAGCCAAGCAGTACGATGAAGGCGTAGAATTGGAATGGAAATACAAATGGAGCAGCAAGATAAACCTAGATGGCTTTTATGCTTTTGTTACCGGCAAGCAGGTGCTAGCCGATGGCCAAACGGAAGCAAACTTATTTCGCAGGCCCAAACACAGCCTCGGCTTAAACCTCTGGGCGGCGCTATCTCCTCAATTAACCGCAGCTTTATACTATAAATGGATGGGTAGCCGCCAAGATAGTTATTACGATATCTTTTTGTTCCAAGGCATGACAGTTGATTTAAAAGCCTATAATCTGCTAGATGCATATGTGCAATATGCACCTAAAAAGTCTATCAAATTATTTGTTGATTTTAAAAACCTATTGGATACCGATTATGTAGATTTTACGGGGTACACCACCAAAGGATTAAACTTGAATGCCGGGTTTTTGTTTAGCATTAAATAGAAATACGAAATCATTAAAAAAGCCCTCCCGAATTTGGGGAGGGCTTTTTTGTTGGGTTAGCTTTAAACTATTGGGCTAAAACCGGATATTTTTTGCTTAATACACTAAAGCTACCGAATAAGATAGCACCGTAAATTAAGTTTCCGGCAAGCATGTTGTTAAAGAAAGGCAAACCCGCTGCGTAAGAAGCTAGTATGCCAGCTGCATTGTGTGGATAGAGCGTGCTCGGGTAGAAAAAGGCGAAATTGGTCAATAAGAAAAATACCACTGCGCCCAAAACACTACCAGCAAATATACTACTCACCGACTGGCGTTTGTTAATGATTAAACCGCAGGCTACCATAGCCACAAAACCGGCATACACCACAGCACTAAATCCGTTACCAATAAAAACATCTGAAATAGCCATGGCGGCTAATGGCATTACAAAAGCCAAGCGCTTATCGCTAAATTGTGCACCGGCAAAAATTGCTAGGGCGCCTACAGCTGTAAAGTTCCACACATGCGGAACGAGTAGGGGTAGGGCACGGGTTGCAGCCGCTGCTACAATGAGTAAACTTAGTACTAAAAATCTAGGGGTTTTTATCGTCTGAATCATAAGTCAAAAATACATTTTTTTTTAAATGGATGAAATTTTAATTGTATATTGTTTTAAGCCAAACTTCGCATTTATTTGGCATTTTTAGGCTTCCAAATTATATTTTTTTAAACTATTTAATTTTCTATATTTCAATTAGTTATGTTATTATACTTAAACTATTATGTTATATAAATGTTAAAAATAACTAGTCAAACTAGGCTATTTTCAGAATATAATTTTGTTTGGTCATTTAAGTAATTATATATCAGTTATTTAGTTAATTTTTATCCCGCTATTCATGTCGGCTATAGGCCTCGTTAAAATCTATTCCCATTTGTTCAAATCTAGCTAAGACTGTCTGTATAAAAGCGTTATCTAAAATCTCGAAAACACTAGTCACGCCATTAGTCACATCCAGTTCACTTAGCTTGTAGGTTTGCTCCAAGCTACCCCGCTCTAATTTTATGAGATACTTCTGATTCATACCAAAAATGGTAATCTTACAATCAGGATGTGGCAATTCTGCTAATACTCTCATTTATATGGTTTAGTTGAGCCTTTTTTTTATTTAAAGCATTCAAAAATAAGAATCAAGTAGTAACGCTGTGTAACTATTCTTTCCACATTGGCATAAATTAGTCCACATTTATGCACATACATGCCGGTAATTGTGCCAGCTTGTTAAATTTGTAGCATAATGTCAGAAGATTTACACCTTATAAACGCAAGTAGAGAAGAGCAATACCTCTCTTTATTGCCTCAAATTGAAGGGCTTATTGCTGGAGAAACAGATCTTACGGCCAATTTGGCCAATGTATGCGCTGCTTTAAAAGCACAGTTTCAGTTTTTTTGGGTAGGTTTTTACTTGGTAAAAGGCGATACATTGGTATTGGGCCCATTTCAGGGTCCGGTGGCCTGTACCCGAATTGCCAAGAGCAGAGGAGTTTGTGGTCAAGTATGGCAGCAGAAACAAGTGATGTTAGTACCCGATGTAGAAGCATTTCCGGGACATATTGCGTGTAGTGCACTTTCTAAATCGGAAGTAGTTATTCCTTTTTTTGACGCTTATGGTGAAGTAGCAGGTGTTCTTGATGTGGATAGCGATAGTTTAAACGATTTTGATGAAATTGATGTAAAATATCTTTCAAAATTATGCGCATTACTCTCTGTAAATTAATTGATTAACCTATATTATATAAACTAAAAAATAACATGAAAAAAATCGCATCAATTGGCCTATTTCTTACTCTTTTTTCGCTTGGTCTTCAAGCGCAGGAGTCGGTTAGCCCCCTTAAATTAAGTACCCAACTCGATTCGGCTAGTTATGCCATTGGTGCTAGCATTTCCTTCGATTTAAAATCTAGAGGACTTAGCACATTGAATTATGCTGCATTGATGCAAGCTATGCAAGATGTTTTTGCGGGAAAAAATCCACAAATAAGCATGCAAGAGGGCCAACAAGCTATTATGGCTTATTTTACAGCGCTAAAAAAGAAACAAGAAGAGCCTTTAATAGCTGCAGCAGCAGATTTTTTAGCGGAGAATAAAAAGAAAAAGGGCGTAATTACGCTAGCTTCGGGTTTGCAATACGAGATACTTACTGCTGGAAAAGGAGCCAAGCCAAAAGCAACCGATAGTGTAACGGTACATTATAAAGGGACACTTTCCAATGGAAAACAGTTCGAAAGCTCGTATGAACGCAATCAGCCGGCTAATTTAAGCTTAACTCAAGTTATTCAGGGTTGGGTAGAAGGTATGCAATTGATGTCGGTTGGTGCCAAGTATCGGTTTTATATTCCGTATCAATTAGCTTGGGGTCCAACTGGTGCTGGGCAAGACATTCCGCCTTACAGCGTGGTTATTTTTGAGATTGAATTGCTAAAAATTGGTCAGTAATTTATGATTTTTGATCAAACTCATGCCTGTGCGCAGGCTTTAGATGGCCAAGATTCGTTGGCTGTTTTCCGTTCCCGCTTTCTTATTCCGCAGCACGATGGGCAAGATATCCGCTATTTTTGCGGAAATTCCTTGGGGTTACAACCTAAATCAGCCCAAACGTTGCTTCAAGAACAGTTGAAAAACTGGCAAGACTTAGCCGTAGAGGGTTGGTTTGAAGGAGAAAGCCCTTGGATGACCTACCATCAAGAATTACAAGCGCTATTGGCTCCTATTGTAGGGGCAAACCCTGCCGAAGTGGTACCGATGAATAACCTCACCGTGAATTTGCACTTAATGATGGTGAGTTTTTATCAACCTAAAGGAAAAAGAATAAAGATTTTGATGGAAGGCGGTGCTTTTCCTTCAGATCAATATGCGGTAGAAAGCCAGGTGCGCTTCCATGGTCTCGATCCAAATGAAGCCATTGTAGAGGTTTTTCCAATGGCGGGTGAAGAAACCCTTAGAACGGAGGATATCCTAGCTCAGATTGAAGCCAATGGCGATGAATTGGCACTTATATTGTTTGGAGGAATTAATTATTATACCGGACAGTTATTTGACATGGCAGCTATTACCAAAGCTGGGAAGGCTGTTGGGGCTAAGGTAGGTTTCGATTTGGCTCATGCTGCAGGAAATGTGCCCTTAAAACTACACGATTGGGGAGTAGATTTTGCCTGTTGGTGTTCGTATAAATATATGAATAGCAGTCCCGGTGGCATTAGTGGGGTATTTATTCACGAAAAACACTTTAATAATCCCGAATTGAATCGTTTTGCAGGATGGTGGGGCTATAAGCAAGAAACTCGATTTAAAATGACCAAGGGTTTTGTGCCCGAAAAAGGAGCAGAGGGCTGGCAATTAAGTTGTAGCCCGGTCATGCTGATGGCTATCCATAAATCTGCTTTATTGCTTATTAAAGAAGCAGGTGGTATGGCCGCTCTGCGGGCAAAAAGTGAAAAATTGACCGCTTATCTTGCCTTTTGGATTGCCGAGATTAATACCAAACTCGGATACGAGCAATTTAAAATAATTACCCCAAGCAATCCGCTAGAACGTGGAGCGCAATTGTCTATCATAGCGAAGAGTGATGGTAAAGCTATATTTGACGCTTTGGTGAAAAAACGAATTATTGGCGATTGGAGAGAACCAAACGTAATTCGAATCAGTCCGGTGCCTTTGTACAATACTTTTGAGGATGTGTATCATTTTGGTACAGAATTGGCGTTGATTTGTGAAACAATGCTTCTTAAATCCTAAAAACATGATCAACAAAATTCGTACGCTGGCCATTTTAAATTTGCTTGGTTTCATTATATCGGCCCTAGTGGCAAATTTAGCCCAATTTAAGGCCTTAGGTCTGCCAGATACTATGACTACCGTTTCGGCTAGGTATGAAACCTTTTTTATCCCAGCAGGTATAACATTTGCAATTTGGGGGCTTATTTATGTTTCATTGCTAGCATTTAGCATCTATCACTTGGTGCATGCCTTTAGTAAGCATGCAGATGAACGAGTAAATCAGGATGTAAGCAAAATAGGCTATTTGTTTATAGTGAATACCCTGGCAACTACCGCTTGGGTATATGCTTTTTTGGGTAACCAGTTGCTATTATCGGTCGTTTGTATACTCATTCAGCTATACAGTTTACTTCAAATACAACTCAAATTAGATATTTTCGATAGCCATCGTTCATTCTGGACTAAAGCTTTTAGCCAATTTCCCTTAAGTATTTATTTTGCTTGGATATGTATAGCTACCATTGCCAATATCAGTGTGTATTTAGTTTCTATTACTTGGGATGGATGGGGTTTTGCACCAAACCTATGGGCTATCTTATTAATTGGTATAGCTACGTTCATAAGCGTATTTATGGTTTTTGTTCGAAAAAACATCTTTTTTAGCTTGGTAGTGCTTTGGGCTTTGTACGGTATACTCTTAAAACGCCAGCCAGATGTTAGCGCAGCATCACAAACGGTAGTTACAGCCGCATTTGCCGCATTGGTATTGGTACTGCTCACTATTGGTATTCAATTGTTTAAGAAATTTTTACCAAACAATCGTTAATTTTTTCTAGGTGTTTTATATCGCATTCGATCCCATTTATGCTCATCCTTTACCTGATGGGCATCGCTTTCCGATGCTGAAATACGAATTAATTCCCCAGCAACTGCTACATGAAGGAGTCGTGGAGGCAAATCATTTTGTTTCCCCAGAAATAGTAGCAGACGAATGGGTGCTTACAACACACCATGCCGATTACTTTTTTCGCTTAAAAAATGGGCAATTGACCTATAAAGAGGAACGAAGGATAGGTTTTCCCTATTCGTCTGCTTTGGTAGAACGTGAATTGCGTATTGCCAAAGGAACTATAGACGGTTCTATGTTTGCTTTGGAGCACGGTATCGCTTTTAATGTAGCTGGAGGCACGCATCATGCCGGCAGCAATTGGGGAGAAGGTTTTTGTATGCTAAACGATCAAGCAATTGCAGCTAATTATCTTTTATCCAATAAATTAGCTAATCGTATTTTAATAATCGATTTAGATGTGCATCAAGGTAATGGAACCGCCGAAATATTCCAAAATGAGGACCGAGTATTTACATTTTCTATGCATGCCGAGCATAATTTTCCTTTTCGTAAAGAACGCTCAAATTTAGATATTGGTTTGGCAGATGGCATAAGCGATGCTGAATATTTGTCCATTTTAGAACAAAATCTACTGCCATTGCTCGATAATTTTGCCCCTGATTTTGTGTTTTATTTATCGGGTGTAGATATTTTAGCTACAGATAAACTAGGAAAACTAGCTGTGAGTAAAGTGGGGTGTAAAGCCAGAGACTTATTGGTACTTAGCGCCTGTAAAGCCCGAAATATACCGGTACAAGTAAGTATGGGTGGTGGCTATTCTCCTGATATTAAAGATATTGTAGATGCACATTGCAGTACCTATAAAGTAGCTGCGGAATTGTATAGCTAGCGGAAGTTTGGAGAAACCACCACTTCTTTGCTTCCTGGGCTGTATTCGTAAAAGCCTCGTCCAGTTTTAATTCCCTTTTCGCCGGCCGTTACCATTTTTACCAAGAGTGGGCAAGGGGCATATTTCGGATTTCCGAAACCATCTTGAAGTACACGTAAAATGGCCAAACATACGTCTAGGCCAATAAAATCAGCCAATTGTAGTGGCCCCATGGGGTGAGCCATGCCTAATTTCATCACGGTATCAATCTCTTCCACACCGGCCACTCCTTCATACAAGGTATAAATAGCCTCGTTAATCATGGGCATTAAAATGCGGTTGGCCACAAAACCGGGATAATCGTTTACTTCTACCGGTATTTTTCCAAGTTTTTTCGATAAATCCATAATACTAGCCGTTACTGCATCGCTGGTAGCATAGCCTCTTATTACTTCTACCAATTTCATTACAGGCACTGGATTCATAAAGTGCATGCCAATTACTTTATCGCTGCGTTTGGTTACCGCAGCAATTTTGGTTATGGAAATAGAGGAAGTATTGGTGGCTAGGATAGTTTCAGGTTTACAAACATCATCTAACTCTTTAAAAATCTGCAGTTTGAGGTCACTATTTTCAGTGGCTGCTTCTACTACTAAATCTGCTTGCGCTGCGCCTTCTTTAATCGCCATAAAGCAACGAATATTGGCCAAGGTATTCACTTTATCATTTTCGCTGAGGGCTGCCTTGGCTACTTGTCGGTCTAAATTTTTGCTTATGGTTTGTATCGCACGCTCTAGAGCGGCTTCCGAAACATCAATTAAAGCTACTTGATAGCCAAATTGCGCAAAGGTATGCGCAATGCCATTGCCCATAGTTCCCGAACCTATAACAGCGATATTTTTCATAGCAAGCGATTTTTAGTTAGCAAATATACAGATTTACCGAGCTCTAAAAACTTAATTTTTGAGCGTAGAAATCGATTTTTGCATCTGGGCCATCATATGCGTAAGGCTTTCTAAGCTAGGCTCTGGAGATGGTTGTGGAAACTCGGTGCTGATATACGCTTTGGCTTTCCATACCTCCACCACATCTTCGGTGGGGATGGTATAAGGTTCGTACACCGGATTATCGGAAATAAGCTTAAGAGTTTTATTTTCTTTGAATGGATTGCCTACTCTTTTATAAACTAAGCCATCATTTTTGCTGATAATGACATAGGTTTCACCTGCTTTCAGGTCATTCCAATTTTCTAAATATTCGCCCACTACAATAGAACCGGTGGGTAGGGGAAGCATAGAATCTCCTTTAATTTCAAAAGCTCTATAAGTTCCTTGCTTAAAAAAGGGAAGGTGAAATTTAGGCAAATCGCTAATAAACTCCGGATCGGCATAGCCATTTAAGTAACCTGCGCTAGCTTTAACGGGTACCAACTCTATATTTTCACGATCATCTTGATTTACAGAAATGCTGAGGATACGAATATTGCTGCCATCGCTTTTGGGTTGTGGTTTCCAAAAGGCAGTTATCTTCTCATTTACCAATTCGTCCATGCTTAATTCGTAAAATTCTGCGAATTTTTTTAGCAATTCGTATTTAGGTTCGGCTCTATCTTCTTCGTAGGCGCCTACTAACGAACGTTTAATTTCCATTAAATCTGCGAAATTTTGCTGTGTTAAGCCCTTTTTCTTGCGTAAGAACTTTAAGTTGTTGGAGATGTTGGCCATTATTTTAAAATAAATTTGTTTTTACTAAAATTGTTAGTATTATTGTGCTCATAAAATTAGTAATTAATTATTTAAAAAACAAAAATACTAATTGATTTAGTTGCAAAACCGTAAAGAATAGAACCGATGACACACCTTGTATATGTATTAACCGACAGAAACCGCAACAATTTGCATGTGGGCATGAGTACAGATTTGTTAAAAACGATGGAATTTTATGCCCAAATGCCCACTCTGTTTTTCGATCCGAGTAAACAATTGAACCGCTTGGTGTATTTTGAAGAGTTTAGCAGCGAACAAGCCGCTATTAGCCGCTTTAAAATTCTCAATGCATTTACCAAAATGCAAAAGCAACGTTTGGTAATGGGCGTAAATGCGAATTGGATTGATTTAATTCCGGCCTTAAAATACGAACAGCTACATGCTCAGCAAAACTGGTTAGCCAGTTTTGGCAGAGTAGCCTAAATAAAAAAAGCGGCCTAAAGCCGCTTTTTTTATATCTGTAAGGTTTACCAGCCAGGGGCAAAGGTTAAACCAAATACACCCTTACTCAACGTTTTCCGTTGGAATGGAATGGCGTAATACGGTTCTAATATAAAATAACCCAAAACATTTACCCGTAAAGAAAGGCCTGCACTCATGGCTGGTACTCGGCTATACACATTTATGTTTTGGCCGGGGTTAAATGGATCAGGTGTGGTAGCTACTACGGTAGGTTGCCCACTAAAAGAAATTTTTGAATCGGAGTTATAAGCCAAACCGATATCAAAAAAGGCGTTTAAATCACTAAAAAAGAATTTAGATTCGATAGCCGATAGTTTTTTAGGACCTGTAAAAGGCAAACGAACCTCAAAGTTAGCTACTGCTAGCTTGCTACCCATCAATTGATCTATATTAAATCCTCCAGAATAAATATCTCCCAATTTATAGAAAGAATTGTACTCATACCCTCTAATGTAGGTAGAGTAGCCTAAGAATTGCTGTGCATAATATTGGTTTTGATCTTTACCAAATGCAAAGCTGTTAAATAAACGTCCGGCAAGGGTTATTTTGTTTATGCGTATGTATTTACGCAAATCTACGGTTCCAATAGACAGATTATAATCGCCAAAGAGCTGATTAATGCCTATACGGTAGCGGTAGCCATTTAGGGGCGCTGTAATCCCGAAATTAGAATTATCGCCCACAAAGGCTGCATCGAAGTCATATACCCTAAAATTTTGGAAATTAATACCTACCTGATTGTAATAGGTATTGGCTTCGGCCATGGATATTTTTTTGCGATCGGACCCGGCAAAACCATTAATAAATACTTGATTTCCGTTTTGGGTATAGTTATAGTATTCGCTAAAGCGATCGATTCGGTACGAATAGCTGGCTGCTGAGGTACCAATTTCGAAACGTGCTATTTTGGAAAAAGGGTAGGAACTAAACAGTTGTACTTTATCTTCAAAGGTGCGAATGACATCGTAGCTAGATCGGTAATAATTGTTTTGGTCGATGGTTTCGAAACCTTCGGACATGTAGGCTGTAACGTAAGGAATGTGGGAAACAGCCGATCCCCAATTAATTCTGCTTTGCTGATTTATATAGGCCACTTGTGCGCCAAAATCGTAAATTTCGCCATTTACAGCTGCGGTAGCATAAATTTGATCTCTACCTAAAATATCGGAAAAAATACCCTGCACGCCACTAGAAAGACCAGCACCAAAGCGGCCAACCGATGCACCTATACCATTACTTGATAAATAATCTAACTTAAATTTCGATTTAAACGGAATGGGTTTGATGGTTTTGTCGGCTATTTCTTCGAAACGCTCAAAATTATCGAGGTTGGCGTTAATTACATTTACACCAGCAGACTTTGCCGGTGGTAAAATGGCCGCACTAAAGTCAAGTGCCTGTGGATCTACTTGAATGGGGCTAAAATCGCTTACATTGGCACTATAAATTTTATATTTCTGTGCTCTGTAATAATTATAAATTATTTTATCGGTTCTAGATACACTTAGTGCCGGTGCATATTCAGTTATTCCGCTTATACCAGTGAAATAATCGGTTAGGCGTTCTACTACGCCGTTATTTAAGGTATATCTGTAAAGGTTTCTAAAACCATCTCTGTTAGATAAAAAGTAAAGCTGTTCATCATTTCCAGAAAACTGAGGATTTAGATTATTGGCCCCATTAAAAACGTTAACATCAGTTACTTTTTGTGTTTCTAGATCCAAAATGGCTAGGTTAAAGGTAATGTCGATACTTAGATTTTTTGAGTTATACGTACTCCTATCGCTGCTAAACACAATTTTTTTACCATTGCTAGCAAATGCAGGTTGATAATCGGAAAATAGGTCGTTTGTAAGCGCACTTAATTTTTTTGATTGGAGATTAAACAAATAAATATCACTTTGACCGTTTTTTAAACCCGAAAAGGCAATACTTAATCCATCTGGCGACCAGGCAAGATTGCTAAACTCTACTACTTCACCCATAGATTCGGTGGCTAGCGTTTTACCGTTTTGTACATCAACAATAAACAGTTTATTTCGCCCTTCAGCAAAGGCACTGAAAGCAAAACGTTTGCTATCTGGTGACCAAGCACCAGCCGATTCAATGAAGTTAAACTCATCAATGTGTGAGTTTTTTATTTTAGAAGTTAATTTTCTAATAATTTTACCTGTTTCGGCATCAGCCAAAAACAAATCGATACTAAATAGCTCTTTTTCAGATAAAAACGCAATGTATTTTCCGTTTGGCGATACGGCTGGAGCCACATTCATTTCACCGGCATTTTTATCGTCGAGCAGTAGCTTTCCGATAGGTGTTTGGGTAGTATCTTTTAAAAATGGTTTATACGTATTTTCAATACTTGTTTTCCAGAGTGCCGAAAGTGTTTTTTCACTATAGCCAAAGGTTTTTTCGATGGCTCTTTCATAGCCTAACCTAGAGGTAGCCTTAAACAATGGAACAATAACTGTATCGCCATAGGTAGAGCCAATGTACGACCAAAATGCTTGTCCATAGCGGTAGGGGAAGTATTTATTGCTTGTGGTGAGGTCTTTTAACGAAGGTATATCTTTATTTAAGTAGGCATCCCGCATCCACATGGCAGTAAATGCATCTACTTTGCCTACCGATAAGTATTCAGCCATTCCCTCTACCATCCAAAGGGGCAGATTGCCAATATTTTCAAGATTGGTCGTATCGCCCTCTAATAAACTGTGGTATTGAAATGCATGCACCAATTCGTGGCCCAACACATGCCTAGTTTGCTGATTTAATTGTGTAACAGGCATTACCACCCTATTTTTTAAGCCTTCAGTTACCCCACCTGTACCTACGCCAATATCACCGTCGATAGCGGTTGTTTGTTGAAATTCGGGTGCATTGTTATATAAAATGAAGGGATTTTTTTTAAGAAAGGTATCTCTAAAAACCTGCTGATGAAGGTTGTACCACGTTTCACTTTCTTTAGCAAATCGTTTTACTAGGCTATCATTTTGCATGTAGTAGTACAATTCGAAATGGGGCGTTTGGTACACCTTAAATTTTAAGTTTTTATAGCGAACCTTGTTTTGTCCAAAATACTGAGCATTTACGTTCCCTGAAAGGAAAATTAACGTAAGTATGGCGAATACTGCATATAAATTAAATCGTTTCATGGAGCTTGATTTAGGTGATTAACTATGCTGTTTTGATCTTTAATTGTGTTTTTGGTTTAATGGCAACAATCTCTTGAATTACATGAACTGTGCCAGAGGAGTTTTCTTCTCCAGAAGAAGGAATTTCTTCTGGAATAGTAATCAGGCTATCACTTGCAGTACTATCGGTTTTGGTAGTATCAGCAACAATACGTGGCGATTCACATTGGTAAGATCGGGTAATGGGTACCGTGGCTTTTGGAAAAGTGCCAAAAGTAATGCCCGTGGCAGGGTCATTTAATACTTTTTCCATAAACTTACCATAAATAGGTAAGGCAGTTCTAGAGCCTTCGCCTGTTTCAGAAGTTTTAAAGTGAATGCTGCGATCGTCGCAACCCACCCAAACACCCGTTACTAAATCTTTGCTAATACCCATATACCAGCCATCTACATAGTCCGAAGAGGTGCCGGTTTTTCCACCAATTTGGTTTCCCTTTTTCCACAAATCCCATTCCCAAAGCGCTTGGGAAGTGCCACCTGGTTCTTCCATACCACCCCTAAACATATACAACATTAACCAAGCAATTTCTTCAGTTAATACCCGCTCTTGTTTAGCTGTAAATTTAGCTAGGGTATTACCATCGTTGTCGGTTATTTTCGCTACTAGAATAGGGTCGGTTTTAACCCCTTTATTTAAAAAAGTACCATAGGCACGTACCATTTCATATACCGATACATCATTGGCGCCCAAACTTACCGAGGGAACAGATTTTAACGAACTTTCGATACCGCATTTATGGGCATTCTTTACAATGTTATCCCAACCTACTTTTTCTGTTATTTGAGCAGTAATGGAGTTTACCGAGCGCCCCATGGCCCAACGTAGCGACATTTCACGGCCGGAGAATTTAAAATCAGAATTATTTGGTTCCCAAACCTGGGCTTTACCGTCTTCTTGGTATTCAATTTTTACTGCTTTATCTACATATTTATCACAGGGATTCATGCCTTGTTCTAAGGCGGTGAGGTAGGCAAAGGGCTTAAAGGTAGAGCCGGCCTGTCTTTTCGATTGGTCTACGTGGTCGTATTTAAAGTATTGGTTGTTAATGCCACCAACCCAAGCTTTAATATGTCCATTAAACGGATCGAGGGTCATCATGCCAGTGTTTAAAAATTTAGCATAATATTTCAGGGAATCCATGGTGCTATATTCACCCTCTTTTTCTCCATCCCAGCTAAATAGCTTCATTTTTTTAGGTGTATTGAGGTAGGCATTTATCGAATCGATGTTGTGGGCGTATTTTTTATATAAGAGCTCGTAAATGGGTAATTTTCTGGCTTGTTTTTCTAGAAAATCAACAATTTCGTTGCCATCTTCGTCTCTCCACGGATTTTCGTTGCCCCATACGTTTTGGAACCGACGCTGTAGACTTTTCATTTGGCTATTCACAGCTTCTTCGGCATATTTTTGTAGCTTAGAATCGATGGTGGTGTAAATTTTTAAGCCATCTTCGTATAAATCGTAGTCGTTTTCTTCGCACCATTTTTCTAAAGAGCGGGCCACGGCAGCACGTAGGTAGGAGTCGCCTTCGGCACCTTCCTGTAATTCCGATACTTTTAAGGTCAAGGGCTTTAAACTACTTTTTCTAAATTCTTTTTCACCCAAAAAGCCATATTTAGCCATTTGAGAAAGCACGGTATTACGTCTTTCCAAACATTTATCAGGGTTTTTTAGTGGATTGTAGGTGCTGGTAGCTTTGAGCATGCCAATAAGCATGGCTGCTTCTGCTACCTTTAATTGGTTCGGATTTTTACTAAAATAGCGTTTGGTAGCTATCTTAATTCCGTAAGCATTGTTGCCGAATGGTACTGTGTTTAGGTAAAGTGTTAAAATTTCTTCTTTGCTGTGATAGCTTTCTAGTTTGAGAGCGGTAATCCACTCTTTTAGTTTATATACAATGGTTCGTACCACCGGAATTTGTCGTATCCAACCTTCAGATTTGCGTCCACGTGTGCTGTAGAGGTTTTTTGCCAATTGCTGTGTAATGGTACTTGCACCACGTTTGTCGCCTTTGGCTGTAGAAATGGTGCTCGAAATTAGTGACTGCACATCAATACCCGAATGTTCGTAAAAGCGAATATCTTCGGTGGCAATTAGTGCATCTACTACGCTTGGGGCAATCTCTTTATAGGTAATAGGAATTCTGTTTTCACGATAATAGCGGCCAATAAGTTTACCATCGCTGGTATATACCTCCGAAACCAATTGCAGGTTGGGTGTTTTTATGTCTTTGCGGTTTGGTGAATAGCCAAACATCCACAAAAAATTGAGCTCTAGCGCACAGAAAAATAAAACTATAAAATAAACTCCAATGAGCGTATAGCGGAGTTTTTGATTGTGTATTTCTTTAAACATATAGTTTTGCTTAAGCAAAGATGTGTAAAATCTGTTGTTTATGGGGTGATCAGCGTGTTAAATTATCCTAAAAACACTATTTAATACTGATTTCATCTACAAATAAAATAGCATCACCACCTTCGCCATAACCTAAATGCCAGGCCGATAAAGCCCCAAAATTTTTGGCTAGTACCTTAATGTATTTAAGCGTTTGCGATACGGGCAATTCGAACTCTTTAATTAATACCTCATAGTTATCGGCAGCTATGGTGTTTTTTACGTCGCCCAAATATTGAAAGTTTATACCTTCGGTAGAACCCCAGTAGCTTACCTGCGTGGGAAAAATGATCCAAGAGCGGGTATCCTGCATAAAACCGGTGGAAATACTGCTTACTTTTTTAACTTTATCTAATTCAACAATGGCTTCAAAATCGGTGCTTTGGTATCCTTGCCACAGGTTCCCTAATCTAAAATTTGCCTTACCTCTAATACCATCTACCAAGCCTTGTTCGCCACCTGCGGTGTACGATTTCATGGTGATAGCACTAATTTTAATCTTTTTGTCGCCTGGAATTTTGTAAAAATGGGCAGTAGTAGGGAAACTCCATTTCCCGTTAGCGTAGGAGCTAGCGGTAATGTTTCCACTCTCTGTTAAGGTGAGTGCACCTTCATACACTTTGCTTTGGAGTGTGGGCGTACTGCCATCGCTTGTATAATAGATTGTGGCTCCGCTTTGCGTATTTTTAATAGACACGTTTAACTTATCTGCAAAGGTAGGCCCCGCAGATTTGATAATGGGATTCGATACGATTTGCTCGTCATCAATACTCGATTCTGGTTTTTTAAGACTTTGTGTAAAGGTTTCGCTAGGGAGTTTTCCGGTAACAAAGTTTAATGCAGCTCCGTCTTTAAAATCATCAAAATTGATGTAAGACTGATTAAAGGTTTTGCCATTTAAGCTGATGTCTTGTAGGTAATAGCTCTCGTCGCTATAATCGGGAGCAGTTATTTCGACTGATTTCCCGTTTTCGAGATAAATGCTTGCTTTTTTGAACCATGGGGTACCTAGCGTATATTGGTTGCTAGCCGGATTTAGCGGGTAAAAGCCCAAGGCACTCATGACTAGCCAGGCCGACATTTGTCCGCAATCTTCATTTCCAGATAGACCATCGGGTGTATTTTTGTACAATTCTTGGCGTATTTTTTGAATATAGTAGGCCGTTTTATCGGGCGTATTGGTGAAATTATACAAATAAGCCATGTGGTGGCTGGGTTCATTTCCGTGGGCATATTGGCCAATTAAGCCGGTAATATCTACTTGTCCGCGACCCGATAAGCCTTCCGTTGTGCTAAATAATTCATCTAATTTTTTCTGGAAAGCATTTGTACCCCCATAAGCCTTAATTAAAGTTTCAACATCCTGTGGAACATAGAATGTGTATTGCCAACTATTGGCTTCGGTAAAGTTGTTGTTTACCTCGGTAGGGTCGAAGGGTTTCCACCAATTGCCATTGCTACGGGCTTTCATAAAGCCACTTTCCGAGTCGAATACGTTTTTCCAATACTGGGCTCGACGAATAAATTCGCTGTACTCGTTAGGTTTGTTTAGCAGTTTGGCAAATTGGGCCACGCACCAATCGTCGTAGGCATATTCTAGTGTTTTAGATACCGATTCGTGTTCATCATCGGCTACAACTAAGCCGTTTTTGCGATAAGAATCTAATCCGAATTGGTTTCTATTTACTGCCGATTTCATGGCTTCGAAAGCCAAATTGGCATCAAATCCGGTAATTCCTTTGCGATAGGCATCTAAAATTACGGGAATGGAATGATTGCCAATCATGCAAAAGGTTTCATTTCCGGCTAATTCCCATATGGGTAATAAACCCCCATTTTTATACTGATTGAGGAAGGTATTTATAAAATCTGTACTGCGTTTTCTGTCAATAATACTCAAGAGGGGATGTTCGGTGCGGTAGGTGTCCCAAAGTGAAAACACCGTGTAGTTGTCAAAGCCTTCTGCTTGATGAATCTTTTTATCGATACCAAAGTATTTGCCATCCACATCCATAAAAAGGTTGGGGCTGCTAAAACAATGGTACAAAGCGGTATAAAAAATGCTTAATTTGTTTTTATCGGTGCTTTCTACGGCAATTTTGCTTAGTTCTTTGTTCCAAGCGGTTTTGGCTTGTTTTTCTGTTTTCTTGAAATTGAAATCAGGAATTTCGGCGTTTAGGTTTTGTAAGGCACCCTCGGCACTTACGGCAGATATACCTACTTTAGCTAGTACTTTGCCCGGGTTGTTAAACTGAATATACATTTTCACGTTTTTTCCAGAGCCTTTTTTTATGCCCGGTTGCAGCAAATCGTTTAGGGCAATACCATAGCTTTTAAAGGGTTTGCTGAATTTGGCATAAAAGTAAATGGGTTGGTTGCTTGCCCAGGCTGTAGAACGTCTAAATCCTCTAATTTCGTAATCGTTTACAACCTCAATCCACGATTCTAGCACTTCGTCTCGGTGTTGTAAATCGATAATGATGTTGGCTTCAGCTGTTTTTGGGAATTCGTATTGGTGTAAGCCCGCACGTAAGGTGCTGGTCAGTTTTACGCCAATTTGATAATTGTCTAAAAAGGTTTCGTAATAGCCGGCACTAGCTTTTTCGTTCTTTTTTTGAAAACGAGAAGCATATTCGTTGTTTTTAAATATAGGTGTGCCTGTGGTTGGCATAAATAAAATATCGCCATAATCGGCTACGCCCGTACCGCTTAGGTGGGTGTGCGAAAAGCCATACACCACCACATCGCTGTAATGGTAGCCCGAGCAACCATCCCATCCTGTCAATCTAGTATCGGGGCTTAGTTGTACCATGCCAAAGGGTAGGGTTGGACCTGGGTAAGTGTGCCCGTGCCCACCTGTTCCGATAAATGGATTTACCCAACGGCTATAATCGGGTGTTTTTTGTGCAAGGCTCGTTTGTATGAGTGCTAAAAAAGCCAATAGGCCCAAAATTCGTTTCATAGTATGCCTTAAATAGATAGGTTGAAATCGTCGCCATCAGCCAAAAATGGAAAGATGCGACGTGTTTTCTGAATTTCTTCTTTGTGTATGGTAAAGGTATATAAGTCTTCGTCGTTTGGTTTATAGTACACTACGCTACCGTTGGGTGCAATACACATAGATCCTCCGGAGTGAAACACTTCGTTTCCATCATGTCCAACTCGGTTAACGGCTACTACATAGCTTTGGTTTTCGATGGCTCGTGCTGGAATTAGCGTGCGCCAGTGTAAGGAACGTTTATCGGGCCAACTGGCAATAAGTAAGAGAATATCGTAGGGATTTTCTGCATCATTTCGTAGCCAAACGGGGAAACGCAGGTCGTAGCAAATAGCTGGGCAAATTTTCCATCCATGTAAATCGATATAGAACTTGAGGTTACCAGGTGTAAATTGGTCGTCTTCGTTGGCTAAACTGAATAAGTGGCGTTTATCGTACTGTTCAAAGCTACCGTCGGGGCGCATCCAAATTAAACGGTTATAAAAGCGGTCGTTTTCTTTAATAATTAAACTTCCAGTTACTACTGCTTCGTATTTTCTGGCTTGGTGTTGCATCCATTGCATGGTGGTGCCACCCATTTCTTCGGCAAGTTTTTCGGTATTCATAGAAAAACCAGTATTAAACATTTCGGGTAACACAATTAAATCTGTTTTTTCCCGAATAGCCGATAGCCTTAGTGCAAGGTTCTGCAAGTTTTTTTCGCAATTTTCCCAGAATAAATAGGCCTGAAAAGTGGTAATTTTTAGTGAATCCATAGCTAAAAATAGGTAATGCTTATTTGTATACTTGAATATTTAACTCCCTGCAATGTAGAATAAAGTTGAAACACAAATTCATTTCTTCAATTAAATATAAATATAAGATTTTAGTGAAAAAGGGCTACTTTTAAAGTACAAACTTTAGCCATGACTTTTAAAACCAAAGAAAGTAGATTGTTTCTTATACTATGCAGCTTTTTTATTGTGAATGCTCTGCTCTCAGAGTTTATTGGGGTTAAAATTTTCTCAGTTGAACAATCTTTAGGGTTTAAAAAGCTCGATTTAAATCTTTTAGGCGTTCAAAATTTGTCTTTTAACATGTCGGCTGGGGTATTAACCTGGCCATTGGTTTTCATTTTTACAGATATTATAAACGAGTATTTTGGCTTAAAGCAGGTTCGATTTTTATCCATTTTAACCTCCGTTTTAATTGCTTTTGCTTTTTTAGCGGTTGGCTTGGCTATTAAATTGGTGCCAGCTGATTTTTGGATTCAACAAAAAATAGGTGCCCAGGAAGTAAACATGGATGCGGCTTTTACGGCTATTTTTGGACAGGGAATGTGGATTATTGTGGGATCTATTACCGCTTTTTTAATTGGTCAGATTACCGATGTGGTAATATTTCATAAAATTAAAAATTTTACCGGTGAGCAGGCTTTATGGTTACGGGCTACAGGTTCTACATT
>CAMCMG010000016.1:0-30377 GCA_945875895.1 Sphingobacterium thalpophilum
AGAAGTGCATGGTTGGGTAATTCAATTGGATAGCGGTTATGTAAAAGATTTGCACATATCGGTAAGTAATGCCGATAATTTGGGTAAAGTATTTTCCTTGAATAAGTTAGATGAATAAGTCATTTGTAAAGCATAAAAAAGCCCTCCCGAAATTCCGGGAGGGCTTTTTTGTTGATTATTCTTCCGCTAAAAACGGATAGCGGTAATCTTTTGGTGGATCGAAGGTTTCTTTGATGGTTCGTGGAGATACCCAACGCAACAAATTAATCATGGATCCGGCTTTATCATTGGTGCCCGAACCTCTAGCACCTCCAAAAGGTTGCTGACCTACTACAGCTCCAGTACATTTATCGTTAAGGTAGAAGTTACCTGCTGCATTGCGCAAAGCAATGGTGGCTTGTTCCAGTACATAGCGGTCTTGTGCCAATATCGCTCCAGTTAGGGCATAACTAGAGGTGGTATCAATCAGTTCCAATGTTTTTTCGAAATCGCTATCCTCGTATACAAAAAGAGTAAGTACCGGCCCGAAGAGTTCTTCGCACATGGTTACATATTTCGGATCTTTAGCTACAATAATAGTTGGCTCAATAAAGTAGCCTTTAGATTTATCGTAGTTGCCACCCGAAATAATTTCTACGTTGCCGTCTTTTTTGGCTGCATCAATATAAGCAGCCAATTTATCGAACGATTTTTCATCGATAACGGCATTTACGAAATTGCTAAAATCTTCGGTTGGCCCAACTTTCAAGGTAGCCAAATCGCGAACGAGTAGTTTTTTTAGTTCTGGCCAAACAGATTTGGCTATATATGCTCTCGATGCAGCCGAACATTTTTGACCTTGATATTCAAAAGCACCACGAACAAGGGCCGTATTGGCTGCTTCTACATCGGCAGAGCCGTGTACTAAAATAAAATCTTTACCACCAGTTTCGCCTACAATACGTGGGTAAGTTTTATACTGATGAATATTGTTTCCGATAGTTTTCCAGATATTTTGAAATACGGATGTAGAGCCGGTAAAGTGGATGCCTGCAAAATCGGGGTGTTTAAAAATAACATCGCCTGCATCGGGGCCCGAAACGAATACCATATTAATAACACCATCGGGTAAGCCTGCTTCACGGAAAATTTCCATCAATACATTGGCCGAATAAATTTGGGTATTGGCCGGTTTCCACACCACCACATTGCCCATCATAGCGGCTGATGCCGGCAAATTGGCTGCAATAGCGGTGAAGTTAAATGGTGTTAAGGCAAATACAAATCCCTCTAATGGACGTTGTTCTAATCTATTCCAAGTTCCTCTAGAGGAAACCGGAGGTTGTTGCTGGTAAATTTCTGCCATGTATTTTACGTTGAAACGTAAAAAGTCAATTAATTCGCAAGAAGCATCAATTTCTGCTTGAAATGCATTTTTAGATTGCGCCAACATGGTGGCTGCATTTAATTTTGCACGGTATGGGCCTGCAATTAAATCGGCTGCTTTTAAGAAAATAGCAGCACGTTGCTCCCAAGCCAAACGCTCCCAATTAGCTTTGGCCGCTAAAGCTGCCTTTATAGCTGCTTCTACATGGCTTTTATCGCCTTGGCTAAAATGGCCTAAAATATGTTGGTGGTCATGCGGCGGACGCATAGTCACTTTTTTATCCGTATGTACTTCTTTCCCACCAATAAACATGGGTACGTCTACAGTGGTAGCACGGGCATCGGCCAATGCTTTTTTTAGTTGGGTACGTTCGGTACTGCCTGGGGCATAGGGCAGAATAGCCTCGTTTACCGGAGTAGGAACATTAAAAAATCCTTTTAGCATAATGTTGTTATTGATATAACCAAAGATATGATTTTGTAGTCTAATTTCGAGTCGATATCTAAGGCATTCGCAGGGTTTTTGTTTTGTAAATTGTAAATTAGCCCCTTATGCTACTGAAGCTTATCCGATTGCTACTTTTTCCTATTTCTATCCTATACGGGTTAGGGGTTTATTTGCGTAATCTGTTATTTGATTGTGGCTTTTTTAAATCTACCAAATTTACTATTCCGGTACTTGTTATTGGCAATATTACTGTTGGAGGATCGGGCAAAAGCCCTATGACTGAATACCTGCTTAAACTTTTGAAAAACGAACTTAGGGTGGCTGTATTGAGTAGAGGATATGGCAGAAAAACAATAGGTTTTAAATTAGTAGAAACCGATAGTACAGCTGCTGAAGTGGGCGATGAGCCTATGCAGTTTAAACAACATTTTCCGGCATTAACCGTAGCCGTTTGTGAAGATAGGGTAGCGGGAATGCACCATTTGGTACCAAACCATGACGTGGTTATATTAGACGATGCCTATCAACACCGCTGGCTGCAAGCCAGTTTGAGTATCTTACTTTTAGAATATAGTTCGCTACAAAAAGTAGATTTTTTACTGCCTATGGGTAATTTAAGGGAGCCCTGGTCGGCAACTAAACGGGCTGATATACTTGCTGTGACCAAAGCGCCTCAAAACTTAACATCTGCAGAAAAAGCCGAACTGGTTAAACGCATAAAACCTCAAGTACACCAAGCCATATTTTTCTCGTATTTAAGCTATGACAATTTACTTAATGTTGCAGATGGAAGTGCACGAGCTTTAACTAGTATTAATGAATATACGCAGATATTTTTGCTTACTGGTATTGCCAATGCCAAGCCACTTTTAGCCGAGCTAAATCGCTATACGGTACAAATAAAGCACTATCAATATCCAGATCATTATAATTTTAGTGTAGCAGATATAGAAAAAATCACTCAAGAATATCAGGACTGTGAAGCTGCCGATAAGCTCATTATTACTACCGAAAAAGATGCACAAAGGTTAAAAAGCCGTATTTTTGCATCTTCTTTAGCCAATACCGCTTTATATGTATTACCGGTAGAAACGGCTTTTGCCGAAGAAGATAAAATGAATTTCGACCATTTAGTATACACCCATGTCAGACAATAGTGAGCGTACGGCAGCCTTTTTGCAGAAAAAAATAGGCGATTTTAAGCCAGAGATTGGCATTGTGCTAGGCACTGGTTTAGGTGCTTTGGTAAACGATATAGAAATTGCTTTCCAATTCCCATATGCCAATATCCCCGATTTTCCAATTTCTACCTTAGAGTTTCATTCAGGAAAACTCATATTTGGAACGCTAGCAGGTAAGAAAGTGGTAGCCATGCAAGGCCGTTTACACTATTACGAAGGCTACGATATGAAACGGATTACCTTTCCTATTCGGGTAATGAAATTATTGGGCATAGCGTATTTGTTTCTTTCAAATGCTAGTGGCTCTTTAAACCCCGATTTTAAAAAAGGCAGTTTAATGGTAATAGCCGACCATATTAATAAACAACCCGATAATCCATTAAGAGGGCGTAACGAAGACCATTTTGGTTCGAGATTCCCGGATATGAGCGAACCGTATCATCCAAAATTAAGAGCCATGGCCTTAGAAATTGCTCAGCAAAAAGGAATTACTTGCCACGAAGGGGTATACGTTTCGGTAGCTGGACCTAATTTAGAAACCAAAGCAGAGTATAAGTACTTACGTTTAATTGGTGGCGATGCTGTTGGTATGAGTACCGTACCCGAAGTTATTGTAGCAAACCACATGGGGTTACCAGTTTTTGCTATTTCGGTATTAACCGATGAGGGTTTTCCTGAGAATTTACAGCCCGTATCTTTAGAGGAAATTATTCAAACTGCCGCCAAAGCAGAGCCGAATTTAACGGTAATATTTAAAGAAATGTTAGCCCGATTATGATAAAAATACGGATTTCATTCATCTTTCTTTTTAGTTTTTCCATGCTTGGTTTGCATGCGCAAACATTAAAAAATGCGATCGGAAAAAGTACTGGAGGTGATTCCCAGAAATCTGGAGCTACTATCAGTCTAGATTCCTTGCGAAAGCAAGAAGAATCTAGAAAAGATAGCGTGGTTTTTACCGCTAAATATATTCGTTTTACCAATTTGCGTATGCTCAATGATAGTTTACGTACCGAACAATTAGACACCAGTTTGGTGAATTTTCAGCATTATAGTCCTACCGATAAACCCGATAAACCGGCTATTCATTTGGGCGGTGCAGGTTTGGCTGCCCGTGATTTACTTTTTGAACCTACCAAAACCATTGGCTTTCAAACCGGATTTCATTCACTAGATAGATTTATGTTGCGAAGCGATTCGGTACGTTATTACATTGCCCGAGCACCCTATACCGAATTGTATTATGTAAGCGGAAAAGATATAGAGCAAACCTTTAGAGTAACCCACACCCAAAATATTAAATCTAACTGGAATGTAGGTTTTAATTACAACCGCATTGGCGGAACCGGATTGTATAAAAATCAAGATGTAAGCCATTTAAATTCAGCCATTTTTACCTGGTACAGAGGTCCTAAAAACCATTACCAAGTACTTGCTCATGCCTTATTTAACAACATTACCTCTGGCGAAAATGGTTCGCCGGAACGTGAAGATATATTTGATACCCCTGCGGCTTTTTCTAGAGATGCCGAATTTGTGCGTTTAAGTGCCGAAGGTGCAAACAGGCCGCAACAAATTTGGAGAGAGAATACCTTGTTTGTAAAACAAATTTACGATTTAGGTAAAAAAGATAGTTTAAAAGCTGGGGGTCTGCCTACACAGCGTTTTGCCTATTCGTTTACTTATAGTAAAAACAGGGTTAAGTTTTTTAGAAACGAAGCCGATGAGCTGAATGTATTTCCACACCTGCAGCCCGAAACAATTACCAAGACTAACGATACGACCCAGTTGAAACACTTGAGCCAAGAATTTAGTTATAGTTTTTACTTAAGAGGCCGATCGGTAAGTTTTTTGCGCAACGAGTTGCGTTTAACGCTTGCGGCCCAGTACGATTCGTATACCTATACCCAAATGGGAGCGGAGCAAAAAAATCAGAATTTAACTCTAAAAAGTGGCTTGGGCTATCGTTTTAACGAGCGTTTATTACTCAGCGGACAGCTTAACCAAATTGTACAAGGTAGCCAAGCCGGCGATTATTTATACGATGCCCAATTGGCCATTTTATTGAGTAAAAAAGTAGGTAAAATTACAGCATCTGGCTACTTGCAAAACAAATCTCCGGAGCAGTTATATAACCAGGTGAACTACCAATACCACCAATGGTCTAACAATTTTAAGCGTACTGGTACCACCAATTTGGCTTTTAGGTACGAAAATACGCCCTTACGCTTTGCCGCACAAGCGGCTTTTTATAGCTTAACCGATTATTTATATTACCGAGAAACAGCTACCCCACGACTCATTGAACCGGTGCAAAATTCAGCGGCTATTCCATTACTTAAACTATCCATTGGCAAACAAATTACGCTCGGTAAATTTAATTTAGAGCAATTGGTGGTCTATCAAAAAACACCATTCGAAGCCATTTTGCAAACACCAGCTTGGTTTTCGAATACCAGTTTTTATTACGATTGCCGCATTTTTAAAGTATTGCACGCCAATATTGGATTCGATGTTAAATACCATACCGCTTTCGATAATCCTGGCTATGCACCCAATGTGAGTCAGTTTTATCAATTGAATACCTCTAATCAATATAAAACCTACCCGGTGGTAGATGTATTTATTAGAGCCAATTTGCGTAGAGCCAATTTATTCTTAAAAATGGATCACATGAGCCAAGGCTGGTCGGCCGACGGCTATTATACCGTACAAAATTACCCGATGCAAGACAGAATGATGAAGTTTGGCTTGAGTTGGAAATTCTACAACTAGCATATCAATCAAAATAGTATCTTAGCGACCTAAATATTATGAGTAAAGCAATAATTAAAACTGAAAAAGGCGATATGACCGTAGCGTTCTACGATCAAGACGCCCCAAACACTGTAGCTAATTTTTTAAAATTGGCCGAATCAGGATTTTATAACAACGTAACTTTTCACCGGGTACTTCCGAATTTCGTGGTTCAGGGTGGCGATCCAACGGGTACCGGTGCCGGTGGCCCAGGCTACAAAATTGACTGTGAGTTGGATGGCGAAAACCAATACCACGATAGAGGCGTATTGTCTATGGCCCATGCAGGTAGAAATACCGGTGGTTCGCAGTTTTTTATCTGCCATAGCCGCGATAATACCGCCCACCTAGACCGCAACCATACTTGTTTTGGTAAAGTGGTAGAGGGGGTAGATGTGGTTGATGATATCCGCGAAGGAGATAAAATTTTAGGAATAGAGATTGTAGCAGAATAAAGAGCGTATGAACTTAAGAGGAATAGTTTCCGTATCGGGCAAACCGGGCTTGTTTAAGCTAATTGGTCAGAACAAAACAGGTTTTATTTTAGAAAGCCTAGACGGATTAAAAACCAAAGCCATTGTAAATATGGCCAATGCTAAATTAGCATCATTGGAAGATATTACCATTTTTGGTGAAGAAGATGATTTGAAATTGATTGACATTTTTGAGCGCATGAAAAAAAATACGGCTATTCCGGATGCGAAAGCAGATGGTCAAGCCTTGAAAACTTTTTTTAAAGAAGCCGCTCCAAAACACGACGACGAACGAGTGTACAGTTCCGATATCAAAAAAATTATTACTTGGTTTAGCATCATTAAAGGCTTACCCATTTTTAACGAAAAAGCACCCGAACCACTAGATCCAGAGGCACCAGCGGTTAAAGCAGAAGCCAAAAAAGTAGAAGCCAAGCCAGTAGAGACCAAAAAGCCAAGCAAGGCGGTAGCTACCACCAAACGTACTTCGTCTAAAGCGAAATAGATTTTTTAAATCTTTGTTAAAAGCCCTCCCGAACTTCGGGAGGGCTTTTTTTATTTTTTATAGGTGGTGGTAAGGTTCGCTTCGGAGAATGCTGAATGCTCGGTAAAGCTGTTCGGTAAAGAACAAGCGCACCATTTGATGCGAAAAGGTGAGTTTAGAAAGGGATAATTTAAGATTTGCCCGCTCGTACACACTGGCATGAAATCCGTAGGGGCCACCAATTACAAAAACCACGTGTGCGGTACTTTGGTTCATCCATTTGTTTAGTTCTTTGCTAAACTTAACGGAATCTAGTTCTTTGCCATTTTCATCAAGTAAAACCACAAAATCACTCGGGCTAATTTTTGCCAAAATAAGTTCGGCCTCTTTTTGTTTTTGTTGTTCAAAAGAGAGGTTTTTGCTGTTCTTTAAATCGGGAATTTCTGTGCGTTGGTACTTGCAATAGTGTTGCAAACGGTTTTCGTAGATACGAATGCCTTCTTTCAAATATGCTTCGGTGGTTTTACTGATGCAAAAAAGGCTGATTTTCATGGATAGGAGGTATAAAAAATGCCGGCACGATTGCGTACCGGCATGTAAGTCGAGAAATTAGGCTCTCATCATATTTAAGGCACCACCAGCTTTAAACCACTCAATTTGTTGAGCGTTATAGGTATGGTTTACACTAATTTCCTCTTTAGAACCATCTTGGTGGTGTAATACCAAGGTTAATGGTTTTTCTGGAGCAAAAGCAGTTAGGCCTACAATATCGATTTGATCGTCTTCTAAAATTTTATCGTAATCAGCGGTGTTGGCAAAAGTTAAGGCCAACATGCCTTGTTTTTTTAAATTGGTTTCGTGGATACGTGCAAAAGATTTTACCAATACCGCACGTACACCTAAGTGACGTGGTTCCATGGCTGCGTGCTCACGAGAAGAGCCTTCGCCGTAGTTTTCATCGCCCACAACAATACTACCAATGCCAGTTGCTTTGTAGGCACGTTGCGTAGCCGGAACCGGTCCGTATTCGCCAGTTAATTGGTTTTTAACGGTATCGGTTTTCTCGTTAAAGTAGTTTACCGCCCCAATAAGCATGTTGTTTGAAATGTTATCTAAGTGGCCACGGAATTTTAACCAGGGGCCAGCCATCGAAATATGGTCGGTAGTACATTTTCCTTTGGCTTTAATTAATAATTTAAGGCCGGTAAGGTCGCTACCTTCCCATGCTTTAAATGGATCTAGCAATTGCAAACGGTGCGAAGTTGGTGATACCAATACTTCTACGCCAGAGCCATCGGTAGCAGGAGCTTGGAAGCCTGCATCTTCTACGGCAAAGCCTTTGGTAGGCAATTCGTCGCCAACCGGTGGATCTAATTTTACTTGTTCGCCTTTATTATTGGTTAACGTATCGGTTAGTGGGTTAAAATCTAACCTTCCAGCTATTGCAATTGCTGCAACCATTTCTGGCGATGCAACAAATGCACATGTATTTGGATTACCATCTGCTCTTTTAGCAAAATTTCTGTTAAACGAATGCACAATGGTATTTCTTTCTTGTTTTTCGGCACCTACTCTGTCCCACATACCAATACATGGGCCACAAGCATTAGTGAAAATTGTAGCGTTTAAGTCTTCAAAAACACCTAATAAACCATCTCTGTCTGCAGTGTAACGAACTTGCTCAGATCCTGGGTTGATACCAAAAGATGATTTTGTACCTAAACCTTTATCAATTGCTTGTTTAGCTATAGAAGCTGCCCTTGATAAATCTTCGTAAGAAGAGTTTGTACAAGATCCAATTAAACCCCATTCTACAGTTAAAGGCCAGTCATGCATAGCAGCCGCCGCTTTCATTTCTGAAACCGGCGTAGCTAAATCTGGTGTAAACGGACCGTTTAAGTGTGGTTCAAGTGTTGATAAATCAATTTCAATAACTTGATCAAAATATAATTCTGGGTTTGCGTAAACTTCATCATCACCAGTTAAATGTTCTTTAACTGCATTTGCAGCATCAGCAATATCATTACGGTTGGTAGAACGTAGGTAACGCTCCATAGATTCATCGTAACCAAAAGTTGATGTTGTTGCACCAATCTCGGCACCCATATTACAAATGGTACCTTTTCCGGTACAAGACATTGCAATAGCACCTTCGCCAAAATATTCAACAATAGCACCGGTACCACCTTTTACGGTTAAAATGCCGGCTACTTTTAAAATTACATCTTTAGGGGCTGTCCAGCCACTTAATTTGCCGGTTAGTTTTACGCCAATTAATTTCGGGAATTTAAGCTCCCAGGCTAAGCCTGCCATTACATCGCAGGCATCGGCACCGCCAACGCCAATAGCAATCATACCCAAACCACCCGCATTTACGGTGTGCGAATCGGTTCCAATCATCATTCCACCAGGGAATGCATAATTTTCTAATACCACTTGGTGGATAATACCTGCACCTGGTTTCCAGAAACCAATACCATATTTATTTGATACAGATGATAAGAAATCGAAAACTTCTTTGCTTTCGCTACGGGCATGTGGCAAATCTATATCGGCACCGTCTTTAGCTGTAATTAAGTGATCGCAATGAACCGTAGAGGGTACCGCTACTTTCGGGCGCCCAGCTTGCATAAATTGCAAAAGGGCCATTTGTGCGGTTGCATCTTGCATGGCTACTCGGTCGGGTGCAAAATCAACGTAATCGTGCCCACGTTTAAAGGCTATATCGTTTTTTTCGTCCCACAAGTGGGCGTATAAAATTTTCTCGGTAAGGGTTAAAGGTTTGCCCACAACGGTACGGGCAGCATTTACTCGGCTCTCGAAGTTTTGGTAAACTTTTTTAATCATCTGGATATCAAATGCCATGTTTATTTCTTTTTTTAGTTCTAAAATAGACGTGTGCTAAGGTACAAAAAAACTTTTTTTCTTCCACCTTTGGCACACGCTAATTGTTTTGGACATACAAAAAACTTTTTATCTTCGTTCTTTAGTCCAAAAACAACTAATATGAAAAAAGTAACAATTGCTCTATTTCTAGTTTGTATTTCCTTCAGTGGATTATACGCTCAGTTGAGAGTTCAAGGAAAAGTAAACGATGCTCAAGGTCAGCCAATGCCTGGCGTGAGTGTATCTGAAAAAGGTTCGGGTAAAGGTACGGCCACCAATTCTAATGGGATTTTTAGTCTCGAAGTGAGTGGTAAATCGGCCATTATACGGTTTTTTATGCTGGGCTACCAAGCGCAAGAGTTAGGTGTGCCTGAAGCCAGCAACGGACTCTATGAAATGACCGTAAGCTTAAAAGAAAGTTCCACTTCGCTATCTGAAGTGGTGGTGGTAGGCTCTCGTAATTTACGTAGAAGCGCTACCGAAACCGCCGTTCCGGTGGATATTATCGACATGAAGAGCGTAATTAAACAAACCGGTAAATTAGAATTAAACCGCTTGTTAGAATATGCGGCTCCTTCTTTTAATGCCAATAAACAAACCGGTTCTGATGGTGCCGATCATATCGACCCGGCTACTATTCGCGGTTTAGGTCCCGATCAAACTTTGGTGTTAATCAACGGGAAACGTCGCCATCAATCTTCATTAATTAATTTATTTGGTACCCGTGGCCGTGGAAATACCGGTACCGATTTAAATGCTATTCCGGTTTCTACCATAGATCATGTGGAGATATTGCGTGATGGTGCCTCGGCCCAATATGGTTCTGATGCCATTGCCGGCGTAGTAAATATTGTGTTAAAAAAGAATGTAAATGAGTTTACTGGCTTTGTAAATACGGGTGCTTATAGTTCGCCCAAATTTGGGGAAAAGAAATTTGATGGCATTAGTTCTCAATTTGGTGGAAATTATGGCATTCAGGTTGGTGAAAAGGGCTTCGTAAATTTCTCTATGAATTATTTAAATGCGCAAAAAACCAGAAGAGTGCCTACACCCGATCCGGCTACTCCAGATATTTACCGTCGTCAGTTTGGCGATGCCTCTGGGCGTGATTTTGGCACCTTTGTGAATGCCTCTTTACCGGTGAGCAAAGAGACGGAGGTTTATGCTTTTGGCGGATATACCAATCGTTTTACCGATGCCTTTGCCTGGAGCCGCTATGCAGGTGCTCCTAATAACGTTGATGCCATTTATCCTAACGGATTCGATCCGCATATTCAATCGCAGATTGATGATAAATCCATTTCAACAGGTATTCGTACTAAGTCAAATGGGTGGGATATAGATTTCAATAATACCTTTGGCAGCAACCGCATGCACTATTTTGTTGACGGTACTAACAATGCAAGTTTAGGTGTACAAACCCCTACTTTTTTTGATGCAGGTGGTTTTCAGTTCACTCAAAACACCACGGGTTTAAACTTTAGTAAACCCTTTGATAAAGTGGCTTCGGGTTTAAACGTAGCTTTTGGAACAGAGTACCGTATAGATCGGTATGAGATTTTTGCTGGAGAAGAGGGCTCATATAAAGATTATACTCCAGCAGGTAATACTCCAGGAGGCTCTCAGGGTTTTCCGGGTTTTCAGCCCCGTAATGAAGTCAATGTGAGTCGTAGTAATTTGGCTGCTTATACCGATATGGAATTGGACGTAACAAAACAGTATTTGGTTACCGCGGCAGTACGTTTTGAGAATTATTCAGATTTTGGCAGTACGTTCAATGGTAAATTGGCCATGCGTTATAAATTTTCTAACGCCTTCAACTTACGTGGATCGGTAAGTACGGGTTTCCGTGCGCCATCTTTACAGCAAACCTATTTTAATACCACCTTTACAAACTTTGTGGCTGGTCAGCCTAAAGAGGTATTGTTGGCAGGCAATTTAAGTAGCCTAACCCGTACCTTGGGTATTCCTAAATTAACTCAAGAAAATGCAGTAAATAGCAGTTTAGGATTTACCTTGAAACCAATTAATAACTTAACTTTAACAGTAGATGCGTATCAAATTGATGTGAAGAACCGTATTGTATTGACGGGTTATTTTACGGATAGTGATCCTGCCATTGGTTTAGATTTGCAGAATTTGGGTGTAGTTCAAGCACAATTCTTCACCAATGCCATTGATAGCCGTAACCGTGGGATAGATATCAACCTAAGCCATGATGCCACCTTAGGTACTGGAAGATTGGTAACCACTTTTGCTGCCAACTTCAGTAAAATGGATATCCAGAAAATTAAAACTAATACCAAGTTGGCTGGTAAAGAAGCTATTTATTTTGGCCCTAGAGAGCAAGCTTTCGTAAAAGCATCGGCTCCACCTAGTAAAATGAATATGAGCTTCGATTATTCGAACAAAAATTTTACCGGTTCTGTGCGTTTGGTGCGCTTTGGAGAGATTAAGCTTATTGGTTATGATGATGTAGCTCAGTTTTATACGCCTAAAATTACTACCGATGTTTCTTTAGGCTATAAGTTGAGTAAAAGCCTGAGCCTAAATTTAGGTGCAGATAATGTATTGGATGTGTATCCAGATAGACAAAATCAAAGTGCTACCGAAGCCGGTGGTTCTTGGGATTCGGTACAAATGAATTATAACGGACGTCGCTTTTTTGCCCGTTTAGGCATGACTTTCTAAGTAAATTTTCTAAAGATAATAAAGGCTACCAGGTGCAAAACCGGTAGCCTTTTTTTGTCCAGTATTCCAAAGCACGAGGTAAGGAATATTCTAAACGTGCTTGAGCCTTTAAACTATCGTGAAATACCACAATAGCGCCATTATTGGTTGCTTTTATTACTCGTTTTAAACACGTTTCAGGTTTTAATTTTGGGTGATAATCATGGCTTAAGATATCCCACATAATAATTTTTAGCGCTGGGTTATATGCTCTTAATTGTTTTATTTGTGCGTTCGTAATTCTGCCATAGGGAGGTCTAAACAAATTAGAAGGTACTACTTGTTCACATTGTTTAAATTCTTCTAAATAAGATTTGCTATCTGTTTTCCAGCCATTTACATGGTGAAAAGTATGGTTGCCCAGGGCATGCCCATCTGCCAGTATCTGTTTAAAAACTTTAGGATGTTTACGTACATTATCGCCAATGCAAAAAAATGTGGCTTTCGCTTCGAACTTTTTTAAGGTTTTTAAAACAAAAGGTGTAACAATAGGTATAGGCCCGTCGTCAAAGGTGAGGTAAATGCATTTATCCGTACGGCTTTCATGCCAAGTTAAACTTGGATAGAGATAGGAAAACCAAGATGGTGTTTTTACCGGATACATTCTTTGTTCAATTTGCGTACGAAGATAAAACTTGTATTGCTAATTTTTTAGAAGCACCCACTATGAATTTAAAATCTAGTTCCTTGTTTTTGGTTTTCATGCTAGTCTGCGGGCTTAGTAGGAGCCAAGCACAAGAAAAAATTACCTTAGAGCAGGCAATAAATTTGGCGCTCACCAACAATATCCAATTAAAACAAGCTAAGTTAAATGTAGCCTTAACGGCAGAAGAATACAAACAATCTAAGTGGGCCCTCACGCCAAGTTTAAATGCGAATAGTAATTTGAATTATAGTTTAGGCCGTAGTTTCGATCAGCTTTCTGGCCAAGCCTTCGATCAGAGTATAACTTCAGGTAGCGGAAGTTTAAACTCATCGGTGGTGTTATTTCAGGGTTTTCAGCGTATCAACCAAATTTCGCAAAACAAATATTTATTAGCTGCCGATAAAAGCAGTGCCGAAAAGGCCAAAAATGATTTAATGCTGAATGTTGTAAGTACGTATTTGCAAATATTAAATGCGCAAGATTTGGTAGAAACCGCAACCCAGCAAGTAACCTTTGCCAGTATGCAACTAGATCGCGAACAAAAATTATTTGATGTTGGCAATAAAACCCTAGCCGATTTATCGCAAGCAAAGGCCCAATTGGCTACTGCCGATTTGAACTTAACCAATGCCCAAAACCAATCGGATTTAGCGTTTTTGAATTTGGCGCAACTCTTAGAGCGTGATCCTGGTAGCCCATTTGAGGTAGAAAAACCACTAGTTGATGCACTTAAAGCATCTGAAAATACCTACGAAGCCAATGCGGTTTACCAAACGGCTTTGGCAACTTATCCGGATATTAAATTAGCTGAATACCGAACCTTAGCTGCCAAAAAAGGAGTTTCAGTGGCTAGAGGTGGATTTTCTCCACGTATCAGTTTCGGAGGTAATTTAAGTACAGGTTATTCTAGCGGAAGAATCCAGTTAATATCTGGCAGTAATCCTCCTGCATTTGAAAAGATACCTTTAAACGACCAACTAAGTAGCAACTATAGCCGAGGTGTAGGTATGAGCTTAAGTATTCCTCTATGGAATGGTAACCAAGCTCGTAGTGTGGTAAATAGAGCTAAAATTTCGTATCAAAATGCTACCCTTTCTGAGCAATTGGCCAAAAACAACTTAAATAAAGTAATTAACCAAGCTTTGTATGATTTAAAAGCCGCACAAAAACGTTTCGAGTCTACTCAGAGCGCCTATAATTCATCAAAAGAAGCTTTTAATGTAGTAGAACAGCGCTATACTGTGGGCTTGGTAAATACTCTCGATTATTACCAAACACAAGTAAATTTAAACAAAGCAGCTTTTGATGTCATTCAGGCTAAATACGACTTACTATTTAAAACTAAAGTTATAGATTTCTACTTAGGTAAACCCATTAATTTTTAATAACACCAACATCCATACAACATGGCACAGAAAAAAAACACGTTAAAATATGTATTAATAGGCCTTGGGGTCTTATTGGTAATTGCCGTAGCCGGAAATAAATTAGGCTTTTTTGGTAAAGGCGATGTAACCGAAGTAGCGGTAGACAAAGCAGAAGATCGTATTATTACCGAAACGGTTTCGGCTAGTGGTAAAGTACAACCAGAAATTGAAGTAAAACTGAGTTCGGAAGTTTCGGGTGAGGTAGTAGAACTTTTGGTAAAAGAGGGCGATGTGGTAAAGAAAGGTCAATTGCTTTGTAAAGTACGTCCCGATATTTTAAAATCGGGCTATGATCGTGCAGTGGCTTCATTAAACAGCCAAAAAGCTAGTTTAGCATCTGTAAAACAACAATTAAAACAAGCAGAAGCCAACTTTAAAAACACTGAAGCTCGTTTTAAACGCAATCAAGAATTATTTCAGAAAAAGGTAATTTCTGCATCGGAATTCGATGCAGCCAATGCCGAGTACGAAAGTGCACGTGCTAACTTAGAATCGGCCCGTCAAAATGTAGTTGGTTCGGGTTATGGTGTGCAACAATCATCGGCAATAGTAAAAGAAGCCGGCGACAACTTGGCTAAAACCACCATTTATGCTCCGGTGGATGGCGTAGTATCTAAGCTATCTGTAGAGTTGGGGGAACGTGTAGTAGGAACCGCACAAATGGCCGGTACCGAAATTATGCGTATTTCTAACCTCTCGTCTATGGAAGTAAGTGTGGATGTAAACGAGAGTGATATCAACCGAGTAAGTTTAAACGATCCTGCCGACATTGAAGTGGATGCCTTTCAAGGTCAAAAATTTAAAGGAGTAGTTACCGAGATTGCTAGTTCGGCCAATGTATTGGGCGGTAGTGCCGATCAGGTAACTAATTTTACCGTAAAGGTGCGTATACTGCCCGAATCCTATGCTAGCCTAGCTGCAGGCAATCAAAAAGCATCTCCATTTCGACCGGGTTTATCGGCAACAGTTGACATTAAAACCAATGAGGTAAAAGGACTAACGGTTCCTATTCAATCGGTTACCACCCGCGAAGAGGATAAGAAAAAAGCGAATGCCGAAAGTAGCAGTACTAGCGATACCGAAGATAAAAAAGCAAGCTTTGATGCACCAATTAAAGAATATGTATTTGTGTACAAAGATGGTAAGGTAAAACAAGTAGAAGTGAAAACAGGTATTCAAGACGATACCTACATTCAAGTATTGAGTGGATTAAAAGCAGGCGAAGAAATTGTTTCTCGTCCGTTTACAGCTATCTCTAAAACATTAAAAGATAAAATGACCGTTAAGAAAGTAGATAAAGAAAAACTACTAACCGGCACCAAGAAAGAGTAATTTTTAAAAATTACGTAACTTGTCCCCCTTTACAGAGCATATCTTCTAAAGGGGGATTTTTATTTATACAGATACATGAAACCTAAAATTGCGGTCGTAGGCGGAGGAAGTTGGGCAACAGCCATTATTAAAATGCTGTCGGATAATCCCATGCCGAAAGAAATTTTTTGGTGGATGCGTTGTGCCGATTCCGTGGCGCACGTACAAAAGTATAAGCATAACCCACGCTATTTAAGTTCCGTGGCCATTCAGTTGCCCGAAGCTAATGTAAGTACCAATTTAATAGCGACTATAGCACAAGCAGATTTTGTAGTACTCTGTGTACCAGCTGCTTTTTTAAAAGAGGCTCTAAGCGATATCAATCCTGAGGATTTTAAAGGCAAAAAAGTCATCTCGGCCATTAAAGGTATTGTGCCAGAGGAGAACCAAATTATTGCAGAATTTTTGAACCAACACTATCATGTACATTTACAAGATATTTTGGTCATTAGTGGTCCATGCCATGCCGAAGAGGTGGCGCTAGAAAAGTTATCCTACCTTACCATCGCTTCTCCTAACATCACATTAGCTGAACAATTTGCGGCTATGTTGGCTACACGTTCTATTAAAACCAATGTATCGGAAGATATTTATGGTACCGAATATGCCGCAGTATTAAAAAATATTTATGCCATAGCCAGTGGCATTTGTCATGGTTTGGGATATGGAGATAACTTTCAAGCGGTATTAATTGCCAATGCTATTCGAGAAATTAGCCGCTTTGTAGATGTGGTGCATCCCATTAATCGCGATATTAATGAATCGGCTTATTTGGGCGATTTACTGGTAACAGCCTATTCGCAGTTTAGCCGTAACCGCACTTTTGGTACCATGATAGGGAAGGGTTATACCGTAAAATCGGCCCAACTAGAAATGAATATGATTGCCGAAGGCTATTATGCAGTGAGTTGCTTGCATCAAATTAATAAACAATACAAAGTAAATATGCCTATTTGCCGTGCCGTATATGCTATTTTATACGAAGGGCATTCTGCCTTTTTAGAAATGCGCTTACTTACCGAGGAATTAACTTAAATTTACTTAAAAATTAACCTAAACTTATGAGATATATTTTCACACTATTCTTTTTTGCCGCAGCTTTATCGCTGCAAGCACAAGAAAAAAAGGCTAATCCTAAGCCAATAATTGTAGAAGCCTCTTGTGGCGAATGTAATTTTGGCCTAAAAGGGAAAAGCTGCGACTTAGCAGTACGAATCAATGGAAAGGCCTATTTTGTAGATGGTACTTCTATTGATGAACACGGCGATTCCCATTCAAAAGATGGGTTTTGCCAAGCCATACGCAAAGCAGAAGTAAAAGGAAAAATTGTAAAAGGGCGATTTAAAGCCACTTATTTTAAATTGCTACCCAACTAAACAAAAAAATCCCCTCGAATTTCGAGGGGATTTTTTATTAGCGTCTTTTTCTGCTAGAGCGTTCTTCTCGGGTTTTACCAGAGAAATCGCGGAAACCACCACCGCTACCGCCTTCGCGATTGCCACCGCTGTTGCTGCTGCCTTCGCGATTGCCACCACTGTAGCTGCTGCCTCCCTCACGTCTTCCACCGCCACCATAGCCACTTCCGCCTTCACGTCTTCCACTTCCGCCGCCGCTGTTTCCACGATAGCCGCCACCGCCGCCGCTATTCCCACGGTAACCGCCGCCGCCGCCATCACGTTTGCCTCCATAGCCGCCACCGCCACGAGGACGATTGCCACCACCACCGCCACCTTCTAGACCACGATCTCCGGCTAGTTCTATACGTACAGGACGGCCTTGGAATTCTATATTTTTGCTAAATTCTTGCTGCACTTTATCGGCAAATTCGTTTTCAACTTCAAAGAAGGTGTAAACACCCTTCAAATCAATTTTACCGATAGTTTTGCCACTAATTTTAGCTTGGTTGCAAATAAATCCGAGCATATCGCCACGGCTAAAATCATCTACCGAACCTAAGTTGATAAACAATCTAGTGAAATCACTCTTAAATGCGGTTCTACCAAATTTATCGCCACGTTCGCCTCTAACACTATCTTCAGCTGAAGCATTTAAATCTGGAGCGTTTTTATAGTAATCTAAGAAACGGTTGAACTCTAAAGAAGCAAAGCGTTTAATAATTTCTTCTTTATCTAAATCTTTAAACTCCTCCATAATACGAGGTAAGTATTGTTCTATTTGATCTTCACTTACCGCTACATTATGCACTTTGTGTACCAAGCCAAACAATTGTTTTTCACATACATCAAAACCACTAGGAATTTCAGCTTTGGTAAATTGCTTACCAATTACACGTTCAATCTGACGTATTTTACCTGATTCTTTCGAATTGATGATGGCAATTGAAATACCTGATTTACCGGCTCTAGCCGTACGGCCGCTTCGGTGGGTATAGTTTTCAATCTCATCAGGTAAAGAGTAATTAATTACGTGAGTTACGTCGTTTACATCGATACCACGAGCCGCTACGTCGGTTGCAATTAATAACTGCAAACTACGGTCGCGGTAGCGTTTCATTACTCGGTCGCGTTGTTGTTGGGATAAATCGCCATGCAATGAATCGGCATTATAGCCATCTTTCATTAAAGCCTCGGCAATTTCTTGTGTTTCTATTTTGGTACGGCAAAATACGATACCAAAAATTTCGGGGTTAAAATCTACAATACGTTTAAAGGCCGCATATTTATCGCGGGCTTTAACCACGTAATATTCGTGTTCAATATTTACGTTACCGGTATTTTTCGTTCCCATCGTTAATTCGAAAGGGTCGGTCATATACTTTTTTGCTATACGACGTACTTCGCCCGGCATGGTAGCAGAAAATAACCAGGTTTTTTTATCTTCTGGTGTGGTAAATAAAATCTGGTCGATGTCTTCCTGAAAGCCCATATTAAGCATTTCATCAGCCTCATCTAACACTACATATTTTACTTTGGTGAAATCAACCGCTTTGCGGTTAATAATATCTAACATACGGCCCGGTGTAGCCACTACAATTTGTACACCACGTTTAATTTGGCGTAATTGATCGGAGATGGCGGCGCCACCGTAAACGGCAACTACGTGTACATCGGGTACGTTTTTAGAGTAATTTTTTAAATCGTTGGTAATTTGTAAACAAAGCTCCCTAGTTGGGCATAATATTAATGCCTGAGGGTAGTTTTGAGAAAAGTCCAGTAATTCTAACAAAGGAAGACCAAATGCTGCGGTCTTTCCGGTTCCGGTTTGAGCTAATCCGACAAAATCGTTGCTGCCTGAAAGTAATACCGGGATGGCTTGTTCCTGGATCGGTGTAGGGTTTTCAAACCCTAGTTCAGTAATGGCATTAACAATATCATGACGGATACCCAAGGTACTAAATGGGTTCATGATAATTTATAACTATTCAGCTGTATTGCCGAATTTGATGCAAAGGTATGGTTAATTATTGGATTTTTAAGTACTTAGCGCAAACGGTCGGCCGAGCGGATGAGGTTTTCATCTTTTCGGATGCCTCTAATGGACAAAATAAACAGCAATACAGCGATGGATGGAAGCATGGCGCCAATGCCGTAATTATCGCTCGTAAAGCTAGGTGTATCGGCTACTTGTTGAATGGTTTTAGCCAACCAAAAGCTGAAGCCCAAAACAGCTACAATACCCAAATAACATAACTTAATTTGCAAGGGACGGTTTTGGTAGAAAAATATAATTACAAAAGGAAATACGGCCAATAGTACACAGAAAATAGTTAATAGGGTAAAGGGTTGGGTTTGTACCACTTGCTGTTGCAGCCCTTCGTATACTCCGGTTACTTTGGCGGCATGTGCCTTGCCATCTACGCCCAACCATTGTACGGTTGGAAATAGGAAAAGCGCAAACAATGTAGTGCTTGCTAAAAAAAGCCACATGGTTTGAATACGTTGAAGCATGGATTTAAGTTTTTTTAAATATACGGTTTTGTTTCAAAATATGCTTTCAGTAAACGACTTAGCTACATCCTATTGGTGATTTAATATTCACTTGTTTTAACAGATAACAAATTTATTTATGGAGAGTTAAAACATTTTTAAAAATAATGATTTCACTAAGTCTGGATTACCCCCACATTGTACCGTTCTGTAATAGGAGCATGATTAGCAGCTTCTATTCCCATGCTTACTATTTTACGAGTTTCAGTGGGATCAATAACACCATCTACCCAAAGTCTGGCAGCTGCATAATATGGACTTAATTGTTCGTTATATTGCTTCAAAATTTTATCTAAAAGCTCTTTCTTCTCTTCCGCACCGATTGCGAATCCTTTAGATTTTAATGCGGCTTCTTGTATTTGCAGTAAGGTATTACCCGCCGCAGCTCCACTCATCACCGCCATTTGAGCGGTTGGCCAAGCATAGATAAAACGGGGATCATAAGCTTTTCCACACATGGCATAGTTGCCCGCCCCATAGCTATTGCCAACAATAAAAGTAAACTTAGGCACCACTGAATTAGCCATAGCATTTACCAATTTGGCCCCGTCTTTTATTATTCCGCCTTGTTCAGATCTACTTCCAACCATAAAGCCCGTAACATCTTGAAAAAACACTAAAGGGATTTTCTGTTGGTTACAATTCATAATAAATCGAGCTGTTTTATCGGCCGAGTCACTATAAATTACACCTCCCATTTGAAGTTCTGGCTTGCCACCGGGCTTTTTGGCTTTAACCATTTCTCTTTGGTTGGCAATAATTCCTACAGCCCAACCGTCTATTCTAGCCAGCCCACAGATAATACTTTTTCCATACTCTTTTTTATATTCTTCTAAGCTGCCTTCATCAACAATAGTTTCTAATACTGAAAGCATATTGTATGGTTTTGTTCTATCCAAGGGTACAATATTGTATTCTTCTTCCGGGTTTAATTTGGGAGAAACCGCTTCTTTTCTATCAAAACCGGCCTTTAAATTATGCCCAATTTTATCCATTACATTTTTTATTGCATCTAAGCAAGCTTGGTCGTTTGGATATTTGTTGTCTGTAACTCCAGATATTTCAGAATGTGTAGATGCACCTCCTAAAGTTTCAGCATCCACATCTTCGCCAATGGATGATTTTACTAAATAGGGGCCTGCTAAATAAACGGAACCAGTTCCTTCCACAATAAACGCATAATCTGACATAATCGGCAGATAAGCTCCCCCAGCAACACAACTTCCCATTATTGCTGCCAATTGGGGAATTCCCATGGAAGACATTCGAGCATTATTCCTAAATATGCGTCCAAAATGCTCTTTGTCAGGGAAAATTTCATCTTGCATGGGCAAATAAACGCCTGCTGAATCAACTAAATAAATTATTGGAAGTCTATTTTCCATTGCAATTTCTTGGGCCCTTAGATTTTTCTTTCCTGAAATTGGAAACCATGCTCCTGCCTTTACTGTGGCATCGTTAGAAACAATAATACAAAGCCTGCCTTTAACATATCCTAACACACAAATTGCTCCTCCATTTGGACAGCCACCTTCGGCTTCATAAAGGCCATCGCCTGCAAACTTGCCTATTTCCACATATTCTGTATTTAAATCCAAAAGAAAAAATATGCGTTCCCAAGCAGTTAATTTCCCTTTTTCCTTATGTTTTTTTATTTTTTCAACACCTCCACCTATTTTCAGTGTTTCAGTTTTGTCGTGTAAAAGTTCTAAAAGCTCATTCATGGTATTTGTTTTTTCAATGGTGAAACTATTTGTACTATAATCCTCATTTTAGAATACATAGGAAATGAATATTTTTTATTTTACAAACTATACTGATTAAATGTATTTATTTAATCTAATTATTCCTCAAGTATGGTTAAAATTGTAAAAAGTATAAAATTATAAGTGATATTTATTTAAATAATAATAAAAATGGAACAGGATATGGATTTAATAAGGCAGAGTGCTAAAGACTTTGCTGAAACATACATAAGGCCTATGGTGATGGTTTGGGACGAGGATCAAACGTTTCCATTAGATCTTTTTAAGAAATTAGGAGAGCAAGGCTTTATGGGAATTTTGGTGCCAGAGCGATACCAAGGATCTGGATTGGGCTATCAAGAATATATAACCATTTTAGACGAAATATCTAAAGTTTGCGGCTCTATTGGTTTGTCAGTAGCAGCTCATAACTCACTTTGCACCAATCATATTCTGAGTTTTGCAAACGAATCACAAAAGCAGAAATATCTCCCTAAATTGGCAACAGGGGAATGGATAGGTGCTTGGGGACTTACGGAAACGGGTTCGGGCTCTGACGCAGGAGGCTTAGCAACTGTGGCTCAAAAAGAAGGAGAGTATTATATTTTAAACGGGTCCAAAAACTTTATTACACATGCCATAAGTTCACATGTGGCCGTAGTAATAGCAAGAACCGGAGAAAAAGGAGATAGTCACGGTATGACTACTTTTATTATTGAAAAAGGAACTGCTGGTTTTTCTTCTGGTAAAAAAGAAAATAAATTAGGTATGAGAGCTTCTGAAACCGCTTGTTTATTTTTTGATAATTGTAGAATACATAAAGACCAAGTAATTGGTGAAGAGGGCGATGGATTTATTCAAGCTTTAAAATTATTGGATGGTGGAAGGATTTCAATTGCCGCCTTGTCATTGGGAATTGCAAAAGGAGCTTACGAATGTGCATTAAAATATGCTAATGAAAGAGAACAATTTAATCAAAAAATATTTGATTTTCAGTCAGTTGGTTTTAAACTGGCAGAAATGGCCACTGATATTGAAGCAGCAGAGCTTTTAACCAGAAAAGCTGGAATGTTGAAAGACAATGGAGAAAAAGTAACCAAGATGGGTGCTATGGCCAAACTTTTTGCTTCAGAAACCGCAGTGGAAGTATCTAATGAAAGTGTCCAAATTTTTGGTGGTTATGGTTTTACCAAAGACTTTCCTGCTGAAAAATATTTTAGAGATGCTAAGTTGTGTACGATTGGGGAAGGAACATCAAGCATTCAAAAAATGGTGATTTCTAGAGAAATTAAGAAAGATGTTAAATAGAGAGGAAATAATTGTAGTGGATTGTCCAAGGGATGCAATTCAAGGCATGAAAGAAATGATTTCGGCTGAAAAGAAAGCAATGCATATTAATAATCTTTTAAAAAGTAATCTTTTTGATTGGATAGATTTTGGAAGTTTTGTTTCGCCACAAGCGGTTCCTCAAATGGCCGACACAAAGGAAGTATTGGATAAAATAGCACTTAATAGCACAAAGCTTTTGGCTATTGTAGTTAATGAAAGAGGGGCACTAGAAGCCTGCAATTTCGACAAAATTACGTATTTGGGCTATCCTTTTTCTATTTCAGAAGTATTTCAAAAGCGAAATACCCAATCCACTATTGAAGAGTCGTTTGAGAAACTGAAAAACATAGTTGAAATTTCAAAAAAGCATGCTAAGATTCCAGTGGTGTACATTTCGATGGCTTTCGGAAATCCATATGGGGAAGTTTGGAATAAAGAATTGGTTTTTGAATGGATAAAAAAAATAGCTGCTTTGGGTGTAGTTGAATTTTCTTTAGCTGACACTACAGGAGAAGCAAATAAGGTGCAAATTAAAGAACTGTTTGAGGCTTGTATTCAAAAATTCCCCAGCATTCGAATTGGTGCTCATTTTCATTCCGAAAAAGCTGGTAGCTTAGATAAAATCAAAACTGCTTTTGAAGCGGGTTGTAGAAAGTTTGATGGTGCTATTTTAGGCTTTGGGGGTTGCCCTTTTGCAAACAATGATTTAGTAGGCAATATTCCAACGGAAGATTTGTTATGCTATTTTAAAAGAGGAAGTGATCAGCAAATTTTAGAATTACAAACTAGTTTTCAAAATATGATAGCATGAAATACAATTTTATCAAAACAAGTATAGATAACTATATTTTTAAGTTGACTTTAGCAAGACCTGAAAAAAGGAATTCCTTTACCCCAACAATGGTAAATGAAATAAATCATGCTATTAACGAAGCTAACGTTAACAAAATGGTGCGCTTGGTTCTGATAAATGCTGAAGGGCCAGTGTTTTGTGCTGGGATGGATATGAAAACTTTTGAAAATCCGGAATTTGACACCATAAATCCAGAAATTCAGAATCAAAATATTTCTTTAGCAACAGCTATTAGTCAATTAAATAAACCCAGTATTGCAATTGTAGAGGGTGATGTGATAGCTGGTGGTTTCTTAATTGTTTTAGAGTGTACCTATATTTTTGCAAATAAAGAAGCCAAGTTTTCTTTACCGGAAGTAAAAAGAGGTATTTTCCCATTTCAGGTTTTGGCTTCTTTAATAAAGTATATACCTCAAAATAAAGTACTTGATTTATGTATAACTGCCAAAGTTATCTCAGCAAGCGAAGCAAAGGATTTGGGAATAGTTTTTGATTTTTTAGAAGAAAGTAATATTAGTGAATTAATAAGCAGTATCATCGAAAATGCCCCAAAAGCAATTTATTCAGGTTTTGAAGCAATAAAAAAACTTAGCGAGTTGTCTGAAACGAAAAAAATTCCTTTTTTACTACAATGTTTGGAAGACTTAAAACAAACAAAGGATGCCAAAGAAGGGATGTCTGCATTTTTTGAAAAAAGAGTTCCTAAGTGGCTAAATGAATAATTGCTCACATTATAACCTCTTTTAACACCATCTTGTTGAGCTTCCACCCATTTTTTTAAGCCAAAAATGGCATCTTGATTGAATAATTTAAATTAACAGAAACTAATTTTTTGGAAAGCGGGATACCGTTGGTCTTTCCATCGGCATAGCGTACCTTTGCCCCCATATGGCACAACGGTATTTTTTAGAAATAGCTTATAAGGGCACCGCTTACCACGGTTGGCAAGTACAAGAAAATGCCCTAACCGTACAAGCCGTACTCAACCAAGCCTTAGAAACTATTTTGCGCCATCCAGTAGAAACCATGGGTTGCGGTCGTACCGATACAGGTGTGCATGCCAGCCAGCATTTCGTACATTTAGATACCGAATTGGAGCTGAATGAACGCCATCTCCACAGTCTGAATGCCATTTTGCCTGATGATATTGCCCTAAAGCGTTTCTTGCCCGTAGCTCCCGAGGCGCATGCCCGTTTCGATGCGACTTTACGAGCATATGAATACCATATTCATGCACAGAAAAACCCCTTTAGAGCCGATTTTTCGTGGTTGGTAAAAGAAAGTCTAGATATAGCCTTGATGAATGAATCTGCAGCTTTCTTGTTAGAATATACCGATTTTTCCTGCTTTAGTAAATCCAATACCCAAACATTTACCAATAATTGTAAAATTGAGTCGGCGTATTGGCAAGAAACCGAGTTTGGTTTTGTTTTTCGCATTTCAGCTGATCGTTTTTTGCGCAATATGGTTAGAGCCATAGTGGGCACATTGGTTGATATTGGTCAAGGGAAACTGTCACCATCGGCTATTCGCGAAATTATTGAGAGTAAAAACAGATCGAATGCTGGCGTTTCAGTACCGGCCTGTGGCCTAGTGTTAACAGAAGTTCATTATTCGTATATATAACATGGCCGCCATTACGGGAAAAGCAGTTGATATTAAGCTCTTAAGCAGAGTGTTTGCCTATGTAAGGCCCTATAAGAAAAGGCTGCTTTGGGCCATAGTATGCACCATTTTATTGGCTGTTTTAGCTCCCTTACGTCCTTTACTAATCGAAAGAACGATAGATAAATACATTGTGTTAAACGATGCGCAAGGTTTATTAGATATGACCCTGCTGATGATTGGGCTTTTATTGACGCAAACAGGCATACAATATTACCATACCTTTATTACCAATGCGCTCGGCCAATCGGTTATTCACGATTTGCGTATGGATATTTTTACCCACATAACTAACTTACGCTTACGTTATTTCGATCGAACGCCCATTGGCCAACTGATTACCCGAACGGTATCTGATTTAGAAACCATTGCCGATATTTTTTCGGAAGGATTGATTTCTATTGTAGGCGATGTGCTGCAAATCGTGACCATTATTACCTGCATGCTTATTTATAGCTGGCAATTAACACTAGTAGTATTGGCGCCCATGCCCATACTTTTACTGGCTACCTATGTGTTTAAAGAGGCCATTAAAACGGCATTTCAAGAGGTTCGCAAGCAAGTATCGCAATTAAACACCTTTTTGCAAGAGCATATTACCGGCATGTCTATCATTCAGTTTTTTGGCCGCGAAAGCCAAGAGTTTGAAAAGTTTAAAACCATTAATGCCAAACATCGCGATGCGCATATCAGTTCCAATTGGTCATACTCAGTCTTTTTTCCGGTTGTAGAAATTATATCGGCGCTATCCATGGGTTTATTGGTATGGTATGGTGCCAAGCTTATTTTGGGAGAAGCAGAGGTGACTAATTTATTGCAGTTCTTTAAGGTAGAAAAAGCTGGTCCCGGTTTAATAGTAGCTTTTTTACTGTTTATTAATATGTTGTTTAGGCCTATTAGAGAGCTAGCAGATAAGTTTAACATCCTACAAATGGGTATGGTAGGAGCCGAACGTATTTTCTCGGTTTTAGATACTCAAGAAAGTACCGATAATTCTGGAACCCACATGCCGACGGTATTTACCGGAAAAATTGAATTTAAAGAAGTTTGGTTCGCCTACCAAGACGAAGATTGGGTGCTTAAGAATATTTCGTTTAGCATAGAACCTGGTCAAACCTTGGCTTTAGTAGGAGCTACTGGTGCAGGTAAATCATCTATCATTAATTTATTAAATCGCTTTTACGAAATTAATAAAGGCAGTATTTTGGTAGATGGCATAGATATCCGAAGCTACGACTTGGGCTATTTGCGTGCCAAAGTGGCTACGGTTTTGCAAGATGTGTTCTTGTTTTCCGATACCATTGCCAATAATATCAGCTTATACCATCCAAAGATTACTAAAGAGCAAATGTTGTATGCGGCAGAGCAAGTAGGTGCCAAAGCTTTTATTGATAAACTACCTAGAGGCTTTGATTATGAGGTGATGGAACGTGGCGCTACCTTATCAACCGGACAAGCTCAATTGCTATCTTTTATACGTGCAATGGTGTATAATCCCGCTATTTTGGTATTAGACGAAGCCACCTCTTCGGTAGATACGGCCACCGAAACTTTGATACAAGATGCGGTGTTAAAGCTTATGAAAGGTAGAACCTGTGTAGTAATTGCACACCGTTTATCAACCATACAACACGCCGATATCATTGTAGTACTCGATGCTGGGGAAATTAAAGAAACCGGTACGCATCAAGAATTATTAAAGCTGAAAGGCTTTTATAAAACCCTTTATCAACTCCAGTTTTCCGATTTTAAAAAAGGGTAGCTCTTCAACGAAATGCCAATAAAAAAAACGTCTTATTTCTGAACTTACTTTGATTCTCACTTGCTTTCTAGTAGCTTTGCGCTACAATTAAAAACACAAAATGAGCGTACTCGTAAATAAAAATTCTAAAGTCATTGTACAAGGTTTTACCGGTAACGAAGGAACCTACCATGCTACCCAAATGATTGCCTACGGAACCAATGTAGTGGGCGGTGTAACTCCAGGCAAAGGTGGTCAACAACATTTAGAAAAACCCGTTTTTAATACCGTAAAAGATGCGGTAGATAAAACCGCTGCCGATGTATCGATTATTTTTGTGCCCCCAGCTTTTGCTGCAGATGCCATTATGGAAGCTGCCGAAGCAGGAATTAGTGTAATTGTTTGTATTACCGAGGGTATACCAACGAAAGACATGATTCAGGTAAAAGAATATATTTCAGATAGAGATTGCCGTTTAATTGGCCCCAATTGCCCCGGTATTATTACTGCCGATGAAGCAAAAATTGGTATCATGCCGGGCTTTATCTTTAAAAAAGGAAAAGTGGGTGTGGTATCTAAATCGGGTACCTTAACCTACGAAGCGGTAGATCAGGTAGTAAAAGCAGGTATGGGCATTTCTACTGCCATTGGTATTGGTGGCGACCCGATTATTGGTACCCCAACCAAAGAAGCTGTAGAATTGTTAATGAACGATCCGGAAACTGAAGGCATTATAATGATTGGTGAAATTGGTGGCGGAATGGAAGCAGAGGCTGCTCGTTGGATTAAAGCTAACGGTACCAAACCTGTTGTTGGCTTTATTGCCGGCCAAACAGCTCCAGCCGGACGTAGAATGGGACATGCTGGTGCAATTGTAGGTGGTGCCGATGATACGGCAGCTGCTAAAATGAAAATCATGGCCGAGTGTGGCATTCGTGTAGTAGCCTCACCTGCAGAAATTGGTGTGGCTATGGCCGAAGAATTAAAAAAAGTAGGCAAATTTTAATTTAAGTTTGTATTAAGATAAAACCTGTGCCGTTTAATCTGCATAGGTTTTTTAATTTATACTCAGCAAATTATGAAAAAATATATCAGCCTTTTACTACTTTGTTTTAGCATTCAACTTAGCGCTTGTGCGCAAAAGCCAAGTGCTACTACGCAAACCAATAAAAAAATGGAATACAATAAATTAAGTCCCGAAGAAGAATATATTATTCTGAATAAAGGTACCGAGCGACCGTATACTGGTAAACTTTTAGCCAATAAAGATGTGGGTACCTATGTTTGTCGTAGGTGTAATGCGCCTTTGTACCGTTCCGAAGATAAGTTTGATTCGCACTGCGGCTGGCCAAGTTTTGATGATGAGATTAAAGGAGCGGTAAAGCGCACAACCGATATCGATGGTATGCGTACCGAAATTACCTGTGCTAAATGTGGCGGTCACTTAGGCCATGTTTTTTTAGGCGAAGGGCTGACAGATAAAAATACCCGTCATTGTGTAAATTCAATTTCGATGAGTTTTGTGCCGGCCAAAAAGCAGTAAATTTTAGTCGATTTTAATTAAAATACCTATTTTCAATTTATAAATACCTATTAAGCATGAAATTATTAGAAGGAAAAGTGGCCTTAATTACTGGAGCATCTAAAGGTATTGGTCGTAAAATTGCCGAAAAATTTGTGGAACAAGGTGCCCACGTGGCCTTTACCTATTTATCATCGGTAGACAAAGGGGAAGCCTTAGAAAAGGAATTGCAAAAAGGTTCGACTAAAGTAAAAGGCTACCGCTCTGATGCCTCTAATTTTGCTGAAGCAGAAAAATTAATTGAAGCTATTGTTGCCGATTTTGGCACCTTAGATATTGTAGTAAACAATGCCGGTATTACTAAAGATGGCTTATTGATGCGTATGACCGAAGAAAATTGGGACGACGTGTTGAATATCAACTTAAAATCAATTTTTAATGTTACCAAAGCAGCTTCTAAAATTATGATGAAAAACCGCCAGGGCGTGTTTGTAAACATGAGTTCGGTGGTGGGCATACAAGGCAACGCAGGCCAAGCGAATTATGCTGCCTCAAAAGCTGGAATTATTGGTTTTTCGAAGTCTATTGCAAAAGAATTGGGTTCACGTAATATTCGTACCAATGTGGTAACACCGGGTTTTATTCGTACAGAAATGACCGATGTATTAGATCCGAAAGTAGTAGAAGGGTGGGCGCAAGCTATCCCTTTAAAACGTGCCGGCGAAACCGAAGATGTAGCCAATGTATGTGTATTCTTGGCTTCGGATATGAGCGCTTATGTAAACGGACAGGTATTGTCGGTTTGTGGAGGAATGTTGTAACTAATTTCAATAAGTATATAAAAAAAGCCTCTCCATTTGGAGAGGCTTTTTTGTTTAGAAGAAGAAGAAACGTTTCTTCTTCTCTTTTTTTGGTTCTTCTACAATAACGAAAATTTCTTCGTTGGGTTTTTTCATTAAATACTTTTCACGGGCAAACTTTTCCATAGTGGCCGGTTTGGTATTTAACTCCAAAAGATCTCTTTTTACCAATTTAGTTTCATGGGCGTAAAAATCTTTTTCTGATCGTAGTTTAGCTACTTGTGTACGGTATTCGTACTGTGAGATAAAATCATTTGAATCGAAAAAAAGCATCCATGCTAAAAAGGCTACGCTAGCTAAGAAGAACTTATTGCTAACTACGTTGAAAATCTTTTTCATACCGTTTTAAGAGCTTATTGGTTATTTCTGTTTAGATATTTAAAATCTTTACCTATAAAACGTGCAGATGCACCTAATTCTTCTTCGATACGTAATAATTGGTTGTATTTAGCTACCCTATCAGAGCGTGAAGCAGAACCGGTTTTAATTTGTCCGCAATTTAAGGCAACGGCCAAATCGGCAATGGTTACATCTTCGGTTTCGCCAGAACGGTGACTCATAACGGAAGTATAGCCGTTGTTTTGAGCCAATGAAACAGCATTAATAGTTTCGGTTAAAGAGCCAATTTGATTTACTTTTACCAAGATAGAGTTTGCCGTATGGGTATCAATACCTTGTTGTAAACGTTTTACATTAGTTACGAACAAATCATCACCCACCAATTGTACTTTATCGCCAATTTTATCGGTTAATAATTTCCAGCCTGCCCAATCGTCTTCGGCCATACCATCTTCAATAGAAATGATAGGATATTTAGCGGCCAAAGAGGCTAAATAATCTGCTTGCTCTGCACTGCTACGAATGGCTCCTTTGGCGCCTTCAAATTTGGTATAATCGTATTTGCCATC
>CAMCMG010000017.1:0-29751 GCA_945875895.1 Sphingobacterium thalpophilum
CCCGCCCAATGCCCTTGAAAAACTAGGTTTTACAGAAATTAAATAATTGCTAAAAAGGCATTGCATGAGCCCCATGGGAGTAGCCATGGTGGAAAAAATTGCGGTATTAAGTCAATTCGATCAGATTGATAAGTTTTTACGACAAACACAAGAGTTTAAAAATCTACTCCAAAATGACAGTCCGCTACCCATACAACAGGTATTTGATTTAAAACTACTAGCCGAAAAAATTAAAGTTGAAGGCACTTTTTTAACGGAAGAAGAATGCTTTCAGGCTTTACTATCCCTACAAACCGTTTTTGCACTAATTGCTTATTTCAACGAAAGAGCCAATCAATACCCCAACTTAGAAGCATTATTTGAACACCTACCGGTAGATAAAAGCTTGGTACAAATCATTAGCCGAGTACTAGACGATACCGGTAAAATGAAACTCAACGCTTCTAAATTGCTTCAAGAACTTAGCCAAGCCATTGCTAAGGCCGAACAAGAAGCCCGGCGGAAGCTAGACCAGGTGTACAAGCACGCCCAAGGAAATAGTTGGGTAGCCGATGGCAGTTTAACCGTAAGAGAGGGCAGATTGTGTATTCCAATTTTAGCCGAAAACAAGCGAAAGTTAAAAGGATTTATCCACGATGAATCGGCTTCTGGCCAAACGGTGTATATAGAACCCGAAGAGGTTTTTTACCTCAACAATCAATTACGCGATTTAGAATTCGATAAGCGTAGAGAGGTTATTCGCATTCTTACCCAACTCACTACCGAATTACGTCCCTCCACCGCTTTATTTATTGCCTACCATGGCTTACTTACCAAATTCGATTTTGTGCGTGCAAAAGCCCTCTTTGCACAAGAGCTGGGTGCAAGTATGCCCGAGTTGGTAGACGAGCCGAGCACCTATTTACTAGAAGCCAAGCATCCACTATTAAGCCTAAATTTTAGAGAAACAGGCCAAGTAGTGGTTCCATTAAATGCTAAAATAGATGCGCATACAAGAGTTTTGGTTGTATCTGGGCCCAACGCTGGCGGTAAATCGGTATGTATGAAAACCATTGGTTTGTTGCAACTTATGGTGCAAGCAGGTTTGCTCATTCCGGCCGACCCAAATTCTAAACTTGGTGTTTACAAGCAAGTTTTTGTCGATATTGGCGACGATCAATCTATAGAAAGTGATTTGAGTACCTACAGTGCGCATCTTACCAAAATGAATTATTTTGCTCGTAATGCCACGTCCAAAACATTAATACTTATTGATGAATTTGGTACAGGAACCGATCCGCAAATGGGCGGACCCATGGCCGAAGCCGTTTTAGAAACGCTTAACGAAAAGCAAGTAAGAGGCGTAATAACCACTCATTATTCTAACTTAAAACTATTTGCTAACGCTACCGATGGATTAGAAAATGCTTCCATGCTGTTTGATACCAAGCTGTTAAAACCCTTATATATACTCGAAATTGGCAAACCGGGTAGTTCCTATGCCTTCGAAATTGCCCAAAAAATAGGTTTATCTCCGGTAATTTTAGAAGCTGCTCGTAAAAAAATAGGGTACCAACAAAAACGTGTTGATACCCTTTTGGTTGATTTAGAACGCGATAAAACCCTTCTGATGAAAAAGCAACAGACTTTTAACCAGCAAGAGCAGCATCTTAAAAAGCTTTTAGAGGAAAACCAAACCCTACAAAGCACCTTAGCTGAACAAAAAAAGCAGGCGCTTAAACTAGCCAAACAAGAAGCACAACAAATTATTTTAGGCGCCAATAAATTGGTAGAACAAACTATTGCGCAAATTAAACAAAGCAAGGCCGATACCGAGAAAACAAAAGCCCTGCGGCAGCAATTAAAAGTAGCGGAAGAAGCCACGCATACTACAAAAGAAACTCCCAAACAGATCTTACCTGCAGTTCAAGTAAAAATCGGAGACTGGGTAAAATTAGCTGAATCGGATGCCTTGGCACAAGTATTAGAAGTTGGAAAAGATACCCTAGTACTGGCCCTTGGCGAATTACGTACTGTAGTGAAGAAAACACAAGTGTATGCGGTGCCTATAAAAGATTTACCCAAATCAAAACAAAAAAGCAGTTTAAATTATCTAGCAGACCAGGCTAGCTTTTCATCCGAAATGGATGTACGGGGCATGCGGGGAGAAGAAGCGCTACATGAAATTGAAAATCGACTAGACAAAGCCCTGGTAGCGGGTTACCCCAGCCTAAAAATTATTCATGGTAAGGGCGATGGTATTTTGCGTAAACTTATTCGCTCTTATTTTAGAAAATACAGCCAAATAAGCCGCATGGAAGACGAACACCCCGACCGGGGTTGCGATGGCATTACCTATATTTATTTTTAAAAAGACACAATATCTTCATGTATTTCGAAGTTATAACAGAAAATAACTTCGAAAACTATGAAAACTTTAAAAAAACTCACGCTTCTTAGCTGCCTAGTATTGGGGCTAAGTATGCTTACTTTTTCGTGTAAAGAAGACACGCCCGCTCCTTTAAAAACCCTCGACGGAAAATTTGTTGGAACTTATAAGGTTATAGGAGACCAAACTGATTATTACCTCTCTTTTACTTTTAATGCTGACAAAACCTTTACTATTTACGAAGAAAGCAATTTGGCTGTTGGTGTAGGATCTTGGGTACTAACAGGGGATGTACTTACCGGTGAATTCTTTTTTGATTCTAATCCCAATACTGCATACACTTTCACCGCTATATTTAATCCCAAAACGGGTGTAATTTCGAGTGGATCTTGGGGCTTCCAGCCAAATGTAGCCGGTATTGCGACGTTTACCATGACTAAACAATAAAAAACAACCGCCATGAAAACATTAAAATCAATTTTAGCCTTTACTCTTTTAGTAGTTGGGTTTGTTTTATTTTCTACCTCGTGTAAAAAAGATAAATCTACACCTTTAATAACTTTTGAAGGAAAATTTCTTGGAAATTTTAAAATTACTGGAGACCCTACTGAGAATTATATGTCTTTCAGTTTTAATAGCGATAACACCCTAATTGTATACACAGAAGATAATTATGGCGCTGGTGCAGGTTCTTGGTCACTATTAGGCGATGTGTTAACCGGAGAATTCTTTTATGACACCACACCTGGTACAAAATTTACCTTTACTGCTATATATAATCCGAAAACCGGAGAAATAGTTAGTGGTACATGGGGCTTTAAACCGAATGTAGCTGGAGCCGCAACCTTTACCATGACTAAACAAGAACCGGAAACTAGGTATGAGGGGACTTTTGAAATTTTTGGTTCTTCGGGTACTTATCCCATGGCAATTGAATTATTCTCCGATGGTTCGCTGCTTTATTTCCAAAATCCACAAGATTTAACCAAACCCAGTGGAAGTGGTTCTTATCAAATTCCAAATAATACTTTGAATGCTGCTTTAAAGCTGTTTGTATCAGATGTTCTTTACCTCTATGTTGCGTCACATTCAGCTAGTACCTTAACCAACGGCACTTTTGGTGCTTCTCCTAGCTTTACCGATTACGGTACCTATACCGCAACCAAAAAATAATAACTGACTCATGAAAAATTTGAAGGTAGTTTTAGTCTGTACACTCTTATTTGCTTCTTTTAGCCTATTAGAAACTGCTTGCAGTAAAAAACAGACAAGTTTAGCACCTAGCACTATAGCCCTTACCGGCAGCTGGGCAGGCACCCAAACCGAAGAGGGTAATAGCAGTACGGCTATTGGATTTACTTTTAAAACAGATCATTCGGTAGATTTCTATGTAGACGGCCGTTTGGTAGATGGAGCAGGAGAGTGGCTTTTGCAAAATAATACGCTAAACATTACCTACAACTCCCGTTTCGACCCGAATGTTACCTACGTAGATACAGCTACCTACGATTCCAAAACAGGTCTATTGAGTGCTGGTACCTGGTATGTTCGGGAAAATACCATGCACGGTACATTTTCACTTACTAAACAATAAAACTCAACACCATGAAAACACTAAAATTTAGTTCTTATGTAGTATTGTTGATGATAGGATTAACAACTATTCTTTCTTCTTGCAAAAAAGACAAGATATACCCCATAGAAGGGAACTGGGTAGGCACATACAACAATGGTGCTTCAGATTATTATTTGGCATTTACCATAAAACCGGGTGGAACATTAGATGTAATGGATAATCCAGCTAACAAAAGTCAAATTACGGCTTCAGGTACCTGGACCTTAACCAGCGGCCAGTTTGATACAATTTTAGATTATGGCTCAGGTACCCTCACTTCTTTTACAAGTCCGTTTAATGGAAAGAGTGCAACACTTACGGGTACTTGGGGAGATACACCTAATAAAACGAATGGCGGTACCTGGACAATGACTAAACAATAAAATCATGAAAACGAAAAATTTAACAAAAAGCCTATTAGTACTATTAATGGGTTTAAGTATTGGTTTTACTTCTTGCAAGAAAGACAAAATATACCCCATAGAAGGAAACTGGGTTGGTACATATCAAATTACTAATACTGATAACTTCATCGCTTTTACCATTAAAAAAGGTGGGACTTTAGATGTAATGGATAATCCAGCTAACCATAGTCAAATCACGGCTTCAGGTACCTGGACTGTAAGCAATGGCCAATTTAATGCAACTTTAGATTTTGGCAGTGGGCCAGTAACTACTTTTACGGCACCTTGTGATCAAAATAATGATATAAAAATTATGACTGGTACCTGGAATTCTATACCCCCAGGTATTGCAGATACCTGGACCATGACTAAACAATAAAGATTTTAAACTTTCTAAAAACCTGCCCGATATTCTTGGGCAGGTTTTTTTATACAGGTACCACCCCGATACAATTCCTTTTCGTATTTTTAGGGCACAGATAAAATATGATTAACAAAACAGTAACTTCTGCGGAAGCAGCCATTGCCGATATAAAAAACGGCATGACCGTTCTTTTTGGGGGTTTTGGCCTTTGCGGTATTCCCGAAAATTGTATTGCCGCTTTGGTAAAGCAAGGCACTACAAACCTAACCTGTATTTCTAACAATGCCGGAGTAGACGATTTTGGTATTGGCCTCATGTTGCACCAAAAACAGGTAAAAAAAATGATTTCTTCTTATGTTGGAGAGAATGCCATTTTTGAGCAACAACTCCTCAGTGGCGAATTGGAAGTAGAACTCATTCCGCAAGGTACTTTGGCCACCCGTTGTTTAGCGGCTGGTTATGGCATGCCTGCTATTTTTACGCCTGCAGGTGTAGGCACCGAAGTAGCTGAGGGTAAAGAAATCCGGGTATTTAAGGGCAAAGAATATTTATTAGAAATGGCTTTTGAGGCCGATTTCGCTTTGGTAAAAGCTTGGAAAGGCGATACGGCCGGTAATTTAATTTTCAGATCTACCAGCCGTAATTTCAACCCCATTATGGCTATGGCCGGTAAAATTACCATTGCCGAAGTGGAAGAATTGGTAGAACCGGGAGCATTAGATCCAGATCAAATTCATACACCGGGTATTTATGTGCACCGTATTTTTCAAGGAAAAAATTACGAGAAGCGCATCGAAAATAGAACAACACGTAGCAAATAAGGTTTATGTTAGATAAAATAGGCATCGCCAAACGCATAGCCCAAGAGATTAAAGATGGTACCTATGTGAATTTAGGTATCGGTATTCCCACTTTAGTAGCCAACTACATTCCAGCAGGGTTTAATGTGGTTTTGCAATCAGAAAATGGCTTATTGGGCATGGGCCCTTTCCCTTTTGAAGGAGAAGAAGACCCCGACTTGATTAATGCCGGAAAGCAAACCATTACTACCTTACCTGGTTCGGCTGTATTCGATTCGGCCATGAGTTTTGGCATGATACGGGCTCAAAAAGTAGATTTAACTATTTTAGGTGCTATGGAAGTGTCTGAAAATGGCGATATAGCCAACTGGAAAATACCAGGTAAAATGGTAAAAGGTATGGGAGGTGCTATGGATTTAGTGGCATCGGCACAACACATTATTGTGGCTATGCAGCATGTAAATAAAGCCGGAGAGAGTAAATTGTTACCTGCTTGTACATTGCCATTAACAGGAGTGAAGTGTGTAAAAAAAATTGTAACCGAATTAGCTGTATTAAGTATTTTGCCCAATGGTGGCTTTAAATTAGAAGAACGGGCACCGGGTGTTTCGGTAGAAGAAATTAGAGCGGCCACCGCTGGAAAACTAGTAATTGAGGGAGAAATTCCTGAGATGAGTATTTAAATACCCAATCGTTTAGGCAACATATCAGAACGTAATTCTTGAGAAATAGCTTCTGAAACCCGAACTATATCTTCGGCCACGTGGGTGTTATTTGTAATCAGTTTATCGCAAGCAGCTTTATAAGGCAGTAAATATGCGTTAAAGGCAGGCAACACATGGTTAAACCATTTGTATAAAATGCTTTCTTCTGGATAACCCCGTTCGGCTAAATCACGTTTTAAGCGTCGTTGTAAAGCAATTTCTTCTTCAGTATCTATAAATATTTTAAGATCTAAGAGTTGGGCAATTTCTTTAAAATGGAGAATAAATAAGCCTTCAACAATAATTATTGGTGCCGATTTAATTTCTAATAATTTAGGTGTAGCCTTGGAATTGTTAAAGGTATATTCTTTTTTATATACCGTTTCACCAGCCATTAATGCATTTATATCTTTTAAAAATAGCGCATCATCAATGGTATCGGGTAAATCGAAGTTGAATAGTTTGTTTTCTTCTTCGGTCATTTCACCCACGGGGATGTAATAATCATCTTGAGAAACCAAACAAACTTCTTCTGAACGGAAATGATTTAAGAAACAATGCAAAAAAAAAGTTTTGCCAGAGCCACTACCACCGGCAATGCCAATTACAAATGGTTTACTGCTCATTATCCGGAACGCCGTAAACTAAACTCACTTGGAAACGCTTGTCTGCAGCACCAATTAATTCGGCAGCTGTTTTGGTAAGTACAATCAGTACCCCTTTTGTCGACTCGTTTTCAGTAAATTTTCCAACCACCTTGGCAAAGGTGCTTTTCTGGGTCATAGGGTTGGTTATTTTGATAATGGTGCCAATAGGTGCTGAAGGGTGAAGTGCCAACATCCGGCCGGCATCTAATTCAGCTTCTTCTATCCAGGTAGCCAAGCCTTTTTCCTTAATTTCACGCAAACCATATTTGGCGGCTGGTAATTTTCTATCTAACTCGGCACTTTCTGCCATGGGAGTTTTAGTACTGGTGTCCGTTATAAAGATGGTATTCTCGGCAATTGGCTGGACCGTATTCGTAGTTAAAACGGGGTCTATTCGACCTTTAATTTTTAATACTTGTCCAACTTTTAAAGCCGTAGTTTTAAGTTTATTAAAGTCTTTGATTTCTTGTATCGGTACAGAAAACTTTTTGGAAATACTGAATAGTGTCTCTTTGGGTTTCACTGCATATTCGAGCACGTCATCGGTAGCAATAGGTAAATTTATAGGATTACTTATAGCAGAACTTGGTGAAATGAATTGGCGTTGAGTAGGAATTTTTACAAGTGTGCCAATTGCTAAAGCTTTATTTCGGTTATAATCAATAATGGCAGCTGGATTTACTCCATATTTCCGACCTAAGGAATAATAGGATTCTTTTGGGGTTATGCGGTGTAAAATCAATTGTTTCCCTTCGAGATTTTCTACACCAATAGAATCAATACCTGAGGCTAGCGCACTACCAGAAAGTAGTATAAATAAGAATATATATAGATACTTTTGAAGCATAGTTTGTTTTTTAGAACGCTATAAATTTACTAAAAATATAACGTTCAGGTAGTTTAAAAACTAGAATCTTATCCCAAATGTTAGAAAAATGTTAGTTTTTTTACCCGAAATCATTGCTGTAGGAGCTGATCCATCTGCCAAGGTGTAGGGCTTCAGACTTGCGTTGCTGCTCACTTGTTGGTAGCACAAATCGGCATAGTAGTTTTTTACCCGATAGCCAATTCCAGCACTGTAGGTTTTAGTAGTATGGCTAGCATCAGGTAAATTTTTATACGGATTTCCTTGAATGCCATATCCACCTCGTAGTGCAATTTGATCAATTCTGAACTCGGCACCTAAACGATAATTATATGTTTTTTTATAGGAAGCAAATACATCCTGGTTATTGTCGGTTATGGTTTGTAAATCCAAATTGTTGGTACCTCTAAATTGGATAGTAGAATAATCAATCATATCCACATCAGCAGATATAAAACCTGCGTTGCCGAAAAATATACCCAAACCACCACTTAATTTAAGTGGTGTGCGTAAACGGTATACAAAGCTGTAATTTTCTGCAGCATTGGTATAATTTAAACTGGCATTGGTGTATTTACTATTAAGTACTTCGGTATAGCTATCGTCTATTTGGTACCAAGTAGGGCTTTCGAAACTGGCCCCAAACCTAAAGGTTGCATTGGGTTTGTATATAAATCCAACTTTAGCATTAAATCCCTTACCGCTTGTAACCTGATCTTGTAAAAATGTTGCTTGATAATTGCTATTTTCTGTTACATTAAAGCCCTTTTCGCTATACCCGCTGTTTGAAGTGTAATTTATGCCTGCAAAACCTAAATTAAGGCCGAGGTAAAATTTGTTGCTATAATTTGCAGCAAAAGACATATTTACTTGCGTTTGGCCACCTCGTCTGTCTTCATTTTTAGTTTGAATATTGTTTACATCTGTTTCGGGGAAATAAAAATCTCCTACAGCATCATAACCAATTAAATACGAATCATAGGCCATACGTTCAATTGAACCCTGTGCTAAACTACTTGGTATACCAAAATTTTTGGTGGCCAATTCTGAAAAGTAATCGGCAATAGAATTAGTTGGATTGGTACCCGTATACAACAAATTATTGCCAAAATCGGCATGTCTGTTATAACTTAAGCCGGTAGTAAAACTAACCCAGCCCTGGTCTAAATCAGATCCCTTTGGCCTGAAGGCGGGAATATAAAAAACCACACCACCTTGGTGCATGTTTAGCCGATCTTGACTTCCTTTGCTGTACGCATTAAGGTATCTAGCCGTATTGCTATAATTGTTAAATTCAAAACTTACGTTTGCCTCAGATTTGGTAAAAAAGGCTAATCCAGCAGGATTTCCACCAAAACTGCTTAAATCGCCACCAATAGCGGTGTGTGCATTTCCAATGGCCCCAAATCTAGCTGTTGAACCGGGTTGTGTTTGCGAAAAGCGTAAAGCATCGCCTGCGTATTGCGCATGCAAAGCAAGGCTTAGGCCCGTGAATAGGGGTATTAATAAAAATCGTTTCATGGTGTATTAATTTATTTTCCGTCTCTAGCACGAGCTGGCCGTGCACTGTTATCACTATCAGATCTACCTCCCGAACTAGCTGGTGGCGGAGATGGAGGAGTACTAGGACGTTCCGTTCTTGCTGGCCTGGCTTGTTGTCCCGAATCCGCTGGTCTAGTTCTCGATTGATCGGGTGGTGTGTTGCTGCCACCAGAACGATCTGGACGAGGACTGGTAACACTGCTGCCTGCACGTGGTGGATTAGCTGGTGTACCGCCATTGTAACGGTCAGCACGACTTCCATTGGCATTTCCACCAATTCCAAAATTAGGGTTCATACTATCTCCTCCACGCCCTGGTTTAGGTCTATAGGTACGTGGATTATAGGGATATGAAATGCTTAGATAGTTTCCATTGTAGTAACCCGGATAATAGGGTAGAGGATTATAATATGAGTAATTTCCCCAATAATTACCCCAACGGTAGCGGTAAGGGTTAAAATCCCATGGGTTATAACCATAATTCCAAGCGTAACTTGGTCCTACATATACATTCCATGACCAAGGAGATCTAAACGCATAGGAATCATAGCGGTAATCGTACCAAGAATCGTAATAGTTGCGCCATGGTGAGTAGTTATGAAAACGATCTAATCGGGAACTAAAGCTCATATCATCATAGCGATAATCGTAATCGCTGCTATACGTATTCGTTTCTTCATACGAGTACATATTTTCCACAGGTGCTTCTTGTTTTTGAACTAACGGACGAACATAAGGTTGATATTCTTTCGCTTTCGCTTTAGATATATATACATTATCGTCTGTAGCGGCTATTTTACGGCTTGTGCAAGCAGCAAAAACTAAAACTACACTTAAATAAACAATTTCCTTTTTCATAATGCGTAGATTTTATAATTCAAAAATTGCGAATAGCTTTTATTTTATAAATTTGTAAGCTACCTATTTACACTAAAATTACAATTTATATCCCATATATAAGATACACCCTATGAGCAAAGGTTTAACGAGCAGAAGCACAGATTATTCTCAATGGTATAACGAACTGGTAGCCAAAGCCGATTTAGCAGAACACTCTGCTGTAAGAGGCTGCATGGTCATAAAACCTTATGGCTATGCCATTTGGGAAAAAATGCAGGCCGTATTGGATCAAATGTTTAAAGATACCGGCCATTCCAATGCATATTTTCCGCTTTTTATCCCCAAATCTTTTTTCTCAAAAGAAGCCTCACACGTTGATGGTTTTGCCACCGAATGTGCTGTAGTAACCCATTATCGCCTAAAAAACGATGGCAATGGCAATATTGTGGTTGATGAAACGGCCAAATTAGAAGAAGAACTTATTGTTCGCCCAACTTCCGAAACCATCATTTGGAATACCTATAAAGGTTGGATACAATCGTACCGTGATTTGCCAATTTTGGTAAACCAATGGGCCAATGTAGTACGTTGGGAAATGCGTACCCGTTTATTTTTACGTACCGCCGAGTTTTTGTGGCAAGAGGGTCATACTGCTCATGCCACTTCCGAAGAAGCTGTAGAAGAAACCGAACGCATGCTCGAAGTTTATGCCACTTTTGCCGAACAGTGGATGGCTATGCCTGTTGTAAGAGGTAAAAAAACTCAGAATGAGCGTTTTGCTGGTGCTTTAGATACCTATTGCATTGAAGCCTTGATGCAAGATGGTAAGGCACTACAAGCAGGAACTTCCCACTTCTTGGGGCAAAATTTTGCTAAAGCATTTGATGTGAAATTTACCAACAAAGAAGGTAAAATAGAGCATGTTTGGGCTACTTCTTGGGGAGTATCTACCCGTTTAATTGGTGCTTTAATTATGGCCCATTCCGATGATCAAGGTTTGGTTTTACCTCCAAAATTGGCACCTATTCAGGTAGTTATTGTACCTATTTATAAAAGCGATGAAGAATTACAAACCATTGATGTTTTTGCTGATGATTTGATTGCCAAATTGAAAAAAAGAGGCATTTCGGTTAAATACGACAACCGTGATACGCAACGCCCTGGCTTTAAATTTGCCGAATACGAATTAAAAGGAGTACCTGTACGTATTGCCGTTGGTGCAAGAGATATGGAAAACGGAACGGTAGAAATTGCTCGTAGAGATACCGGTGAAAAATCGTCGCAGCCACAAGCCAATTTAGATGGGTATTTAGAAACACTTTTAGAAGATATACAACAAGCCATATACCAAAAAGCCTTTACTTTTCGTGAAGATAACATCCGTCCGGCTGATAATTATGAAGAATTTAAACGTTTATTAGACGAACAACCTGGCTTTATATCGGCACATTGGGATGGTACACCCGAAACAGAACAACGAATTAAAGAAGAAACGAAAGCAACTATTCGCTGTATTCCATTAAACAATATACAAGAAGAGGGAGTTTGTATTTTAAGCGGCAAACCCTCTACCCAGCGGGTATTGTTTGCACGAGCATACTAATTAAAGTTGCTCTTTTACTTCTAACAGGAATTGTTTTAGGCTTTCTAAAGAGTCAATAACCCGTTGATTTTCTTTAACAACCTCTTTGTTACCTTTTAAATGCTCTTTGGCACCTTGTAGGGTAAAACCTTTTTCTTTTACTAAATGAAAAATGATTTTAAGGTTTTCTAGATCTTCGGCTGTAAATAAACGATTGCCTTTTTTATTTTTTTTGGGTTGAAGAATTTCAAACTCTTTCTCGTAAAAACGCACCTGCGACGCATTAACCCCGAATAGTTCACTCACTTCGCCCATGGTATAATAGCGTTTGGTTATTTCGTGTTCTTCGTGATAAGGCATGTTCAGTAGTTTACATCCAAAAATACCATAATGGTAAATAAAAACCAATTATTTATGTTTCTATGTTCGTGTCAAAAAATTAACTTTGTAGCCATACTAAATCCTGATGACTACCCAAGAAATACGTAAAACCTTTTTAGACTTCTTTAAAAGCAAGAATCACCACATTGTGCCTTCGGCCCCTATGGTGATTAAAAACGATCCCACATTGATGTTTACCAATGCCGGTATGAATCCTTTTAAAGAATTGTTTTTAGGCGAAGCGGCTATAAAATACCCACGTATTGCCGATACGCAGCGTTGTTTGCGGGTATCGGGCAAGCATAACGATTTGGAAGAAGTAGGAATTGATACCTATCACCATACCATGTTCGAAATGTTGGGGAATTGGAGTTTTGGCGATTATTTTAAAGAAGAAGCCATCGCTTGGAGTTGGGAGTTATTAACTGAAGTATATAAAATTCCGAAAGAGAATTTATACGTTACCGTATTTGAAGGCGATGAGAAAGAAGGTTTACCTAGAGATAATGAGGCCTATAATTTTTGGAAACAACGCATTGCCGAAGACCGGATTTTATTAGGCAATAAAAAGGATAATTTTTGGGAAATGGGCGATACTGGCCCTTGCGGACCCTGCTCTGAAATACACGTAGATTGTAGACCTGAGGCCGAAAAACACGATATTGACGGAAGAACATTAGTGAATAACGATCATCCGCAGGTAATTGAAATTTGGAACAACGTATTTATGCAATTCAACCGTCTTAAGGATGGTTCACTGCAGCCATTACCAGCAAAGCACGTAGATACGGGCATGGGTTTAGAGCGCCTAGTACGAGTTTTACAAAATAAAAGCTCTAACTACGATACCGATGTATTTCAACCTCTTATTCAGGTAATTGCCAAAGCATCGGGTATTGCTTATGGAAAAGAGGAACAAACCGACATAGTCATGCGGGTAATGGCCGATCACATTAGAGCCATTAGTTTTGCCATTGCCGACGGACAATTGCCATCGAACACCGGTGCAGGTTATGTTATTCGTCGTATTTTACGCCGTGCCGTACGCTATGCCTATACCAGTTTAGGATTTAAAGAACCATTCTTAAACCAGTTGGTACCTGTTTTAGCCAATCAGTTTGCGGGTGTATTTGATGAGCTAAAATCTCAAAGCGATTTTGTGCAAAAAGTAGTATTAGAAGAGGAAAACTCCTTCTTACGCACGTTAGCTACAGGTGTACAACGTTTTGAACGCTATTCCGCCGATCAGCAAGTAATTGATGGCGAATTTGCCTTCGAATTATACGATACCTTTGGATTTCCTATTGATTTAACTGAATTGATGGCCCGTGAAAAAGGATTAGGTGTAGATATGGAAGGATTTCAAAAAGCTTTAGAAGTACAAAAAAATAGATCTAGAGCTGCTACTGCGATTGATACCGGCGATTGGGTAGTAGTACATGCTTCAGAAGAAGTGAATTTTGTTGGTTATGATAGCCTAGAGGCTGAGGCCAAAATATTGAAATACCGTAAGGTAAATGCTAAGGGCAAAGAAAATTACCAATTGGTGTTGGATATTACACCTTTTTACGCCGAAAGTGGGGGCCAGGTAGGAGATACTGGTACACTCTCGAACGGAATGAGCATTCTTCAAATTACGGATACTAAAAAGGAAAATGGCTTAATTGTGCACTTTACCGATGAGTTGCCCGAAGATTTAACGGCTACTTTTACTGCTCAAGTTACTTCTGAAAAGCGTGCCGATACAGCCGCCAATCACTCGGCAACGCATTTGCTACATGCTGCTTTAAAACAGGTATTGGGTACTCATGTAAATCAAAAGGGTTCCTTAGTTAATAACGAGTATTTACGTTTCGATTTTTCTCACTTTGCCAAAGTGAGTGATGAAGAATTACTTCTAGTAGAACAAATCGTGAATCGGAAAATTAGAGCAAATATTGCTTTAAAAGAAGAGCGCAATGTACCCTATAAGCAAGCATTAGATTCGGGCGTAACGGCCTTGTTTGGAGAAAAATATGGCGATTTTGTTCGTGTAATTACTTTCGATGATACTTTTTCTAAAGAATTATGTGGTGGTATTCACGTAGCAAGTACCGGACAAATTGGCTATTTCAAATTTATTTCTGAAAGTGCGGTAGCAGCAGGCGTTAGGCGTATAGAAGCTATTAGCGGAACTGCAGCTGCAAATTTCATTCGTGAACAAGATACCTTAGTACAAGAATTGAAAGTGGCGCTTAAGAATCCGACAGACATATTAGCTACTTTAAATCAAGTTCTTCAAGAAAATTCCAATTTAAAGAAAGAAGTCGAGAAAGCTTTACAAGAAAAAGCACTAGGTTTAACTGCCGATTTAGCTAAACAAGCCGTGAACATCAATGGCATTCACTTTATTGCCCAAAAAGTAGACTTACCTAACGCCGAGGCGATAAAAACCTTGGCCTATAGCCTTAAAGATAAGTTGGCTAATTTATATGTGGTTTTGGCCGCAGAAATTGATGGAAAGCCGAGTTTAACGGTGATGTTATCGGATAATTTAGTGAAAGATAAAGGTTTAAATGCAGGTACTATTATCCGCGAACTGGCTAAAGAAATTGATGGTGGTGGGGGTGGTCAGCCTTTTTATGCCACCGCTGGTGGTAAAAATAGTGCAGGTATAGAAAAGGCTTTAGCGCAAGCCAAAACCTATATTCACTAATTATCTCTACATAATTTACGTTTAAAACAAAGGTTCAGGGTATCTTGAACCTTTGTTGTTTACAAGCATACCTCACATTCATTATGATTCAAAAAGCATTAAAAAACTTAGGCATACAAGCCATAAACCAATTGCAAGAAGCTTCTTTAAAAGCTGCCGAAACTGAGCAAGATTATTTGTTGTATGCCCCCACAGGTTCGGGCAAAACGCTTGGTTTCTTATTGCCTTTATTAAATCTTTTAGATCCTGAAAAAAAAGGGGTACAGGCTTTAATTTTAGTTCCTTCTAGAGAATTGGCCTTACAAATTGAGCAAGTTTTTAGAGGAATGGGTACGGGGTATAAAGTAACCTGCTGTTATGGCGGTCACGATACAAAAGTTGAGGTAAATAGTCTAAAAAACCCACCCATGGTGTTAATTGCTACACCTGGACGTTTAGCATACCACCTACAGCATAAAAACATAGATCCGCAAAGCGTTCATACCCTTATTTTAGATGAGTTTGATAAAGCCTTAGAATATGGCTTCCAGAACGATATGTCGTTTATTATTGGAGGATTAAAAGGGTTAAAAAGACGTATTTTAACCTCTGCTACCCGGATGAATAACATCCCAGAGTTTACTGGTATCCATCAACCAGTAGCGCTTAATTTTCTTAAAAAAGCCGAAATAGCACCCGATTTAGAAATAAAACTCATAGAAACCGAGGCTGCAGAAAAATTAGAAACCTTGTTTTCATTAATTTGTCTGATTGGCGAAAAGTCAAGCTTGGTTTTTTGTAATCTCCGTGATGCCGTAGACCGTATCAGCGATATATTGAAAGATCAAGGAATTATTCACGCTGTTTTTCATGGCGGTATGGAGCAAGAAGACCGAGAAAAAGCGTTGTTTAAATTCCGTAATGGCACCAGCAGGCTTTTAATTACTACTGATTTAGCTTCCAGGGGTTTAGATATTCCTGAAATCGAATGCATTATTCACTATCAATTACCACATACCGAAGAATCGTTTATACACCGGAATGGGCGTACGGCCCGTATGCACGCTTCAGGCACTTCCTATATTTTGCTTTCTAACGACGAACATTTGCCTGACTTTATTAAAAACTTAAATAGACAAGCTTTACCTACTACTACCAGAATTCCAACACCGACTGATTGGGATACGCTATATATAGGTGCCGGTAAAAAAGATAAAATAAATAAAGTAGATATTGTAGGTTTAGTTTTAAAGAAAGGTGGCTTACAAAAAGATGAATTAGGTCTTATTGAAGTCTTTGACCATGCATCATATGCAGCAGTTAAAAGAGCTAAAATTCAGCTATTGGTGCAGCAAATTAAAAACGAGAAAATATCTAATAAGAAAGTGAAGATTGAAATTTCTAGATAAAAAATAGTAGAAATGGCAGCATACGTTACCCTACCTAAAACACACTTTATCATCTTAAAATCCCCAAACCTTTACCACTATCTAGAGCAATCGTAGTTTTAGCTGGGATATTTAACTAAACATACATTTTTCTGATTGAGCGAAAAGGATTCAATTTATATTGTTCTACAGAAAATTGGATATATCATCAATTACTTTTTCAACGCTATTTATTTTTTTTACCATATTAAATACAGTTTTAGTACCTTTGATTATCATTAAATTTTCATGAAAAAAACATCCTTAATCTTCCTGTCAATTGCCTTACTTTTCGCCTGTAAAAACAAAGATTCTTTTACCATAACTGGTAAAATTGATAAAGCAGGAGATAGTAAAAAAGTATACTTGTATCAACACGATGCCATTATAGATTCCGCATTTTTAAACGATAAAAAGGAATTTAGTTTTACACGTAAAAGTGTTGAACCTGACTTTTTTAACCTAAGTGTAGGAGATAAACTGATTATATTGATTGCCAAAAATGGAGATGAAATTGAGTTAAATGTTCAGGGAATTGAGGCTCAAAGCGATTATTTGGTTAGTGGATCTGATGATAGTGAAAAAGTGCATGATTTTTCTGTTATAGCTACTAAATACGCTAGCTTGTTTAACGATATACAACGTGAATTTGTAGATCAAGTAAGTAAAGATTCTACCCTACAAGATTCTTTACGTAAAGTGCTTTTACCACGTTTCGAATCCAACATGATTACCTATTCGAAAAAAACAACAGAGTTTGGTTTAGCTAACAGTGATAATTTGGCTGGTTTTTATGCCATGGGAACCCTAGACCAAGAAAATAATGAACAAGTTTTGATTGCTTATGCAGAAAAAATAAAAGGCAAGTTTAAAAACAATACAGCTGTAGATCAATTTCTAAAACGTATGGAAGCCATCAAGCCTGTTTCCATTGGTCAAATAGCACCTAGTTTCGAAATGGCCTCCTCGGATGGTAAAGTAGTGAAACTCAGTGATTATAAAGGTAAATACGTGTTATTGGACTTCTGGGCTTCGTGGTGTGGACCCTGCAGGAGTGAAAATCCCAATATTGTACGCACTTATGCAGATTTTAAGGATAAAAATTTTACCATTTTAGGCATTTCTCTAGATGATGATAAAGATTCTTGGTTAAAAGCTATTAAAGATGATCAACTAAGCTGGACACATGTTTCGGAATTAAAACGCTGGGAAAGCCCCATTGCCAATTTATATAAAATTGAAGGCATACCTGCTAGTTTTTTATTAAATCCAGAAGGGAAAATTATAGCCAAAAACTTACGTGGTGAAGCTTTAACTAAGTTTCTAAGGAAAACCCTAAAGTAATGCTTGAGTAATAATTTCTTAACATTTTGTTAATACCCTCTGCACTTTAAATAATTAGTTTTGTAAAAAAAATGATAATCCCCAAATCCAAAATATTAATTGTAGACGACGAAGCCGATATTCTAGAGCTTATTGAGTACAATTTAAAACAAGAAGGATACCAGGTTTTTACTGCTACGAATGGCCAGGAAGCCATCACTGTTGCAAAAAAAGTACTACCCGATTTGATTTTATTGGATGTTATGATGCCTAAAATGGATGGTATTGAAACCTGCCGTTTAATGCGTACACTACCTGAATTTAAGCAAACCTTTATGGTTTTCCTAACCGCTCGGAACGAAGAATACTCAGAAATTGCCGGTTTTAATGTGGGTGCCGACGATTATATAACCAAGCCCATTAAACCAAGATCATTGGTTAGTAGAATTAACGCTATTTTACGTAGAACAAGCCAGCCAAACGAGAAAGAACAACCCCACAAAAAACTAGAAATTGAAGATCTAGTAATAGATAGAGAGGCTTTTTTGGTTTATCAAGCTGGCAAAAAGGTAGTTTTAGCAAAAAAAGAATTCGAGCTTTTACACTTATTAGCATCTAAACCGGGCAAGGTATTTACCCGAGACCAAATTCTTAAAAGCATTTGGGAAGAATCGGTTATTGTAACTAATAGAACTATTGACGTTCATGTAAGAAAATTAAGAGAAAAACTTGGTGACAAGTATTTGGGTACAGTGAAAGGCGTAGGCTACAAATTCAACGCTTAAATACCAACAAACATCCGTATTTTTGTGTTTCTAAACACACATCCTATTGAAATTCCCCGTTTTTAAAGATCTTATTTTATTTGAAAATGACGATCTGATTGTAGTAAACAAGCCAGCTTTTTTAAGTTCTTTAGATAATAGAGAAGGAGCAGAGCCTAGTTTACTTCGCTTAGCCAAACAATATATCCCTGATGCACAGATTTGTCATCGTTTAGATAAAGAAACCTCAGGAGCGCTGATTATAGCTAAAAATCCTGAAACTTACCGCTTCATCTCTATGCAGTTTGAACATCGTGAAGTAAATAAAATTTATCATGCTGTAATTAATGGAACGCATCAATTTGAAGCCTTAAAAGTAGATTTACCCATTTTAAACTTGGGTAATAAAAACGTAGCCATAAATAAGCAAGAGGGTAAAACGGCCTTAACCTATTTTCAATCGCTTATCTACTATAAACACTTTACTTTGGTAGAATGTAAACCGGTTAGTGGACGTATGCACCAAATTCGTATTCATTTAGCATCGCAACGGGCAGCTATTGCGGGCGATGAATTGTATGGCGGACAACCAGTACTTCTTTCGGGTATTAAACGAGGGTATAAACTGGGTAAAGATCAGGAAGAACTGCCTATTATGAAACGTTTTGCGCTACATGCCAAACAAATTACCTTTAAAATTAATTCGGAAAGTTCAATAACTATTGAAGCGCCATATCCTAAAGATTTTGCCACACTCCTAAAATTACTAGATAAGTTTGATAAATAAATTAGGAAGTATAACCTAATATTTTCAGTACTTGTTTGCTGTTTTGCTCCTCACCAAATACTTCAAAATTGAAACTTTCGTCTCTATTTCTGCGAATAATTACGTGTTTTGGAGAAGGTAATAAACAATGATGAATACCGCCGTATCCGCTTAAGACCTCTTGGTAAGCTCCAGTGTTAAAAAACCCTAAATACTGCACCTTACGAGTTTTAGGCATAAAAACGTTGTTCATGTGGGCCTCTTGGTTGTAATAATCTTGACCATCGCAGGTAATACCACCCAAATTCACTTTTTCGTATTCAGCATCCCAATTGTTTACGGGAAGTAAAATATATTTCTGATTTAAGGCCCACACATCGGGTAAGTTTGTAATAAAAGAACCATCTAACATCAACCACTTTTCGCGGTCGTTTTGTTGCTTACGGCCCAACACTTTATATAAAATACCCGAAGCCTCGGCTACGGTATATTTACCGAATTCGGTAATAATATCCGGTTCCATAACGGCGTGTACGGCACAAATTTCTTTAATACGCTTTACAATTTCGTTTACCATGTATTCGTAATCGAAATCAAATACCAAGGAATCTTTAAACGGCATACCGCCACCAATATCAAGGGTTGTTAAATCGGGGTTAATCTTTTTAAACCGGCAATAAAGCGTTACGTATTTTTCTAATTCGTTCCAATAATACGGAGTATCAGAAATACCTGAATTGATAAAGAAATGCAATAATTTAACTTTAAAATTAGGGTTTTCTGAAATTTTAGCTTTGTAAAAATCAATTATATCTTCTAAAGGAATACCCAGACGAGACGTGTAAAACTGTGAATCTGGTTGCTCCTCGGCAGCAATACGTATACCTAAGCTGCAAGAAATATCTAATTCATCATCATAAAGGTTAAATTCCTCTTTATTATCCAATACCGGAATGATATTTTGATACCCATCGTGCAACATATCAATAATGTACTGCTTGTACTGAAAGGTTTTAAATCCGTTACAAATCACAGTGATTTTTTTATCTAATACGCCTTTATTCTCTAGCGCATCAATCATGGGCATATCAAAAGCTGAGGAGGTTTCTAAGTGAATATCGTTTTTAAGCGCTTCTTCAACAATGTGCCTAAAGTGTGAACTTTTAGTACAATAGCAATACTTATATCCACCGCGGTAATTGTTTTTAACAATAGCCGTTTGAAACAACAATTTAGCTTCCTGAATTTTTTTTGAGATGATAGGTAAATAGGTAAACCGTAATGGCGTACCATAGGTTTCTATCATTTCCATGAGGTTTAATTCGTGGAAATACAACTCATCATCAATAACTTGGTAACCGTCTTGAGGGAAACCCACACTCAGGTCAAGAAATTCCGCGTAGCTCTGCATTTTTTAGTATTTTTGGCAAATATAAAAAAGCTAATTGCATCACGTGTAGTGTTTAAGTAAATTAATTTTTATATTCTTCCGTTTAAAGGAAAAAAATCCATGAAAGAACTAAAAATAATTGAGGTTAAATCAGAAATAGGCGCCGGTACTAGAGGGGCAAGTTTAGGGGTAGATGCCATTAAAATTGCTGCACTAGATTTTGGAAGTAGATATTTTAAAAAACACAATACCCTAGAAATACCCAATGAAAATCACTTGTTATTAGAAGCTACCGGTAATGCCTTTGCTAAACGTATATCTGGCGTTTTAACCATGGTAGAGCGAGTAGCAGAAGAAGTGGCTAAAACACTCGAAAACAACTCATTTCCCATTATTTTAGCCGGCGATCATAGTACTGCAGCTGGTACTATTTCGGGTATTCGTAAGGCCTACCCTAAATCTAAATTAGGCGTAATTTGGGTAGATGCCCATGCCGACCTACATTCGCCTTATACCACACCCTCGGGCAATTTGCATGGTATGTCTATGGCTATTGTATTAGACGAAGATAATTTAGACTCAAAAGTAAATAAACCAGATCAAGAAACACTTAATTATTGGTTTCAGCTTAAAAACGTAGCCAATATTGCACCCAAAATAAATTATAAAGATGTGGTTTATATTGGTGTACGCGATGTAGAATCGCAAGAAGATTTTTTATTAAAACGTCATAAAGTTAAAAATTTCACCATTGCCGATATACGTAAACGCAGTGTGGAACGAATTGCCATTGAAACCATACAAGCTCTAGATCACTGCGATTTAATTTACGTGTCGTTTGATGTAGATGTATTGGATAGTGCTATTTCTAAAGGAACGGGTACACCCGTATCCAATGGATTAACCGAACGTGAAGCCGGTAATTTAATCTCCAGGTTGCTAACTTCAGATAAAGTTTGTTGTTTTGAAATGGTAGAGATAAACCCAACTCTAGATAAAGAAAACTTAATGGCCGAAAATGCCTTTGAAATATTAGTAAGAGCCACCAACTCTTTATTAAACGACTAAATACACCCGAATACAATGACCATAGAAGAACAAATCCTTCATACCTTACCCCAAGCTGTTTCCGATTTATATCAGGCCGAAATGCCTGCCAATGCATTCAATTTACAAGAAACACGCAAAGAGTTCGATGGTCAAATTACAGTGGTTACTTTTCCTATTACACGATTTTCAAAGAAATCGCCCGAGGTAACTGGAGATGAATTGGGAGTATATCTCCAAAACGCCATTCCCGACGTCGCGGCTTTTAATGTGATTAAGGGTTTTTTAAATCTATCTATAAGCGATAGTTATTGGATCAACAGCTTAGAACAAGCCGGCAATTATCAGGCAATGTCTAATGGCAAAAAAGTGATGGTTGAGTATTCATCGCCAAATACCAATAAACCCTTACACCTTGGCCATGTTCGTAATAATTTATTGGGTTATAGCGTAGCCGAAATCTTGGCTTCCAGTGGTTATGAGGTAATTAAAGCCAATTTAGTAAACGATAGGGGTATTCATATTTGCAAATCGATGTTGGCTTGGCAAAAATTTGGCCATGGCGAAACTCCAGAAAGCAGTGGCTTAAAAGGCGATCACTTGGTGGGAAAATACTATGTGCTATTCGATAAAGCTTACAAAGCTGAACAAGAAGAACTACTAGCACAAGGTAAAACCGAGGATGAGGCTAAAAAACAAGCACCGCTTATAGTAGAGGCACAAGCCATGCTCCAAGCTTGGGAAGCCGGCGACGAAGCCGTACTCAGCCTTTGGAAAACGATGAATGCATGGGTTTATGCTGGTTTTGAGGAAACCTACACGACTTTGGGGGTCGATTTTAAAAAGTATTATTACGAATCTAATACCTATTTATTGGGTAAAGACAGCATAGAAGAAGGGCTAAAAAAGGGTGTGTTCTTCAAAAAAGCCGATGGCTCTGTTTGGATTGATCTTACCGCCGATGGCTTGGATGAAAAATTGGTGTTACGTGCCGATGGCACCTCGGTATACATTACGCAAGATTTAGGTACCGCACAACTCAAATACGATGATTTTGACATGAATGAATCGATTTATGTGGTGGGTAACGAACAGGATTATCACTTTAAAGTCTTATTTCTCATTTTAGAAAAATTAGGAAAAACTTGGGCCAAGGGTTTATACCATTTATCCTATGGTATGGTTGATTTACCTTCGGGCAAAATGAAATCGAGAGAAGGAACTGTGGTTGATGCCGATGATTTATTGTCCGAAATGGTAGCTACTGCCAAACAACGTACCGAAGAATTGGGTAAAGTAGAAGGCTTTACCGAAGATGAAAAGGCGAACCTTTACCGGATGATTGGCCTAGGCGCACTCAAATACTTTTTATTAAAAGTAGAACCCAAAAAGCGTCTATTATTCGATCCGAATGAGTCTATCGATTTTCAAGGAAATACCGGACCTTTTATTCAATATACCCATGCTCGTATTCAATCGGTATTAAACAAAGCAAATTTTGGAGCAAGTGCAAAAACGAATTATTCAGGCGTATTAACCTCTTCAGAACGCGATGTATTGGTTTGTTTAAGCCAATATCCGGCCCTGTTACAAGCAGCTGCTCAAGAACATAGCCCAGCTTTAGTGGCTAATTATACCTACGAGTTAGCTAAACTATACAATAAATTCTACCACGAAGAAATCATCTTGAAATTGGAAGATGAAGAACTAAAAATCTTCCGACTAGCCTTATCGGCAGCCACTGCCAAAACCATTAAAAAAGCCATGAGCTTATTGGGCATTCAGGTGCCGGATAAGATGTAATTAGTCTGGTATACTCAGAATTAACTTCCGACTAAAATACTGGAAACGCATAAATAGCAGGGCAGAAGAAACCAATAAACCCAAAGTTAGTCCGTACCAAATACCATTGGCCCCTAAGCCTTGCACAATGCCTAAAAAGTAAGCCATGGGTAAGCCAATAAGCCAATAGGCTATAAAGGTAAAAAGGGTAGGTATGTTTACATCGCCCATACCTCTTAAAACACCCAAGCCGACCACTTGGGTTCCGTCAAATAATTGGAAAAATCCGGCTATAATTAGTAATTGTGCGGCAATGGCAATTACACGGGTATCTTCAGTATACATATAAGGTAGGTAGTTGTTAAAAAATACAAATACTAGTGCCGTAATACACATAAAGGCTACCACAATATGGTAACTTGATATAGCCGATAAGCGCAACTGCTTGAATTCTTTTCCGCCAAAATTATTACCCGTTTTTATAGCAGCTGCAGCAGCAACACCGCTTGCCATCATGTAAGTCATGGCAGCCATGTTTATAGCCACCTGATGTGCCGCTTGATGAACTGCCCCAAGCGTACCCATTAAAATTGCTGCTCCGCTAAAGGCACTTATTTCAAACGTATATTGTAAGGCCACTGGTGTCCCTATTTTTAAAATACTAATCGATCTAGCTTTGGTGAGTGCCGTACGCCCAAATTCTTTCAAATACCGTTTAAAATGGCTAGAACGAAAAATATAAGCCACCATAACTACGCCCATTATCGTTCTATCTATTAAAGTGGCTAAGCCAACACCTCTCACACCCATTGGGCTGATACCAAATAAACCTTTTACGAAAATAATGCCCAATACTATATTCAACACATTGCCCCAAATAGAAATGTACATGGCTTGTTTAGTAAAGCCAAGTCCTTCTGCAAACTGCTTGGCCGTCATAAAAAACATCAATGGAATGATAGAAATAGATAGAAGTGATAAAAATGGTTTAGCCTGCGTAACCACTTCTGGCGTTTGTCCCAAATGATCAATAGCGGCCATGGTACCAAAATAGATGGCAGAAAACAGTACTAAACCGGTAATGGCACTTATCACTAAACTATTGTACAGTAATTTACCACACTCGGTATAGTTTTTACGGCCATTTTCTTGTGCAATGAGTGGCGTTATGCCATAAGAAATACCAATACCCAATACCAATACTATGGTAAACACACTATTTACAAGCGAAACCGCTGCTAATGGAATGGTTCCGGCGAAATGACCTACAATTACACTATCGGCTGTATGCACCAAGGTATGCCCCAATTGAGATATGACCACCGGTATAGCCAAGGCCAAATTGGTTTTATAATGCGGTTTGTAAGTGTGGTATAGTTTTTTCAAGTATTAGTTTAATTAAAATATACTAATAAGCTATTAATAAATAACTTATATATTTTTAATAGGCAACAATATCGGCTTCGTCTTTATGTAAATTTCGAATGTATACTTCGTTTTGAACCGAAGCGCATAATACGCCATTGGTGTCATATAAGTCAATAGGAAAGCTTTTAACGAATTTTCCGTGGGTATGCAGTACTTCTTCAGCTTCTTTGATTTCTGTTTCTGAAAGATGGATGCGAAAACTGAGGTTTGTTCGGCCGGGTTTTAAGTAGCTAATTTGAGCACTTTTAAGCCAAACACGACATTTTAACCCTCTGCGTTGCAATACCTGATCGAATAAAATAGCGTAAAATGGATCGGTGGCAGTGAAAATGGTACCTCCAAAAATTGATTTATTGTAGTTTTTGTTCATAAAACTCTTTACAATAACTACATCAACCCCGCTAAAACCAGACTCAAAGCGACGCACCCAAATGCGTTGGAAAAGGAGTGGAGGGTATAAGCGCATGACCCAAGTGAGAGCCTTTTCCGATATTTTCATTTTTAGGATTTTACCACATTAATTCTAAAATTGCGCTGTGGTCATCTTCGTTTAGTTTGTAAACCTGCCCAGAAACTTTATGTTGTTTAAAGTTAGCTAAAATAGCGTCTTTAGAACTTTTATCAATATTCGCTTGAGCTAAACGTGTAGGCGTTTGTATTGTGGTGAAAAAAGCCTCTAATTTCTCAATAAATTGAGAAGCCAACTGCTCATCGCTTCCTTCTAATTCAAAAACATGTCTAGCTAAAAACGCAAGTTTATCAATAAATTTATCCTGATTGTGTTTCAACCAAGCCGGAAATACGATAGATAAGCCCGCACCATGGGCAATATCGAATAATACACTTAAAGAGTGTTCAAAACCATGACAAGCCCAATCGCCACCATTTTTACCGGCCGTTAACGAACCGTTTAATGCCGTAGTAGCCAACCACATAATATTTGCACGAGTATCGTAATCATCGGGATGGCTAACCACCTTTTCTCCATACTCTACAGCTAATTTAAGCACCGCTGCGGTATGCAAATCAGTCAAAGGCGAATTTCCTAAGCCAAAGAATTGTTCGAGCGCATGCGCCATTAAATCGGCTACACCATAAGCCGTATAATCTGCAGGAACGGTAGTGGTTAAAGCTGGATCTAAAAAAGATACCCGAGGATATAAATAAGGAGATCCGTATCCACGTTTAGAACCACCCTCGGTATCTTGTAAAACCGTAAACGGATTCATTTCTGTACCGGTTGCGGCCAAGGTTAAAATAGCAAAAATAGGCAATGCTTGCTCTGGCTTGGCTTTTTGTAGGTAAAAATCCCATACAGAATGAGTTACCGGAACACCCATGGCTACCGCTTTCGCTGTATCTATAACCGAACCACCGCCCAGTGCAATAATATAATCTGCTCCAAAAGCCTTGGCTTCTTGTACCGCCGCATCTGCATCCTGATAAATTGGATTTGATTTAATGCCTTCAAACGTTTGGTGCGCAATGCCTCCAATATTTAATAAAGAAACCAAACGAGCGTAAAGTCCATTCTTTTTTACAGATCCTTTACCAATAATGATAAAAGCTCGAGTGCCTAAAGGCTTCAATTCGGTGCATATACCATCCATTACATCTTTTCCAAAAAGTAGCTTTGTTGGATTAAAACGTTCAAAATTTTCCATGTTTACAATTCTAGTGTGTGCAAGAATTCTAAAATTAATAACTTGCATCTATATATTATACTGTTTAAAATATTTTACACTTGTATTATGAAAAATAGCCCAATCTCAAAATCTATTTCCTTACTTATTTTGGTAGCTGCATTGGGTTATTTTGTAGATATATATGACTTATTACTCTTTTTAATTGTTAAAAATAAAAGTTTAACAGATTTGGGAGTACCTGCAGATAAACTCACTTCCATTGGTTTAGAATTAATGAATTGGCAGATGGCCGGTTTACTTATCGGTGGTATATTATGGGGAATATTGGGCGATAAAAAAGGACGTATCTATGTACTCTTCGGCTCAATTCTACTCTATTCTTTAGCCAACATTGCCAACGGCTTGGTACAAGATGTAAGTTGGTATGCGGCATTGCGGTTTATAGCCGGTATAGGCTTAGCCGGTGAACTGGGTGCCGGAATTACGCTCATTAGCGAAACCATGAGCAAAGAAAATAGGGGATATGGCACCATGCTGGTGGCCAGCATTGGTTTGTTTGGTGCGGTGGTAGCTTATTTTGTGGGTGCTACTTTTAATTGGCGCATTGCGTACTTAGTAGGCGGGGGCTTAGGAATGCTATTGCTCTTCCTCCGAATCGGTGTGTTCGAATCGGGAATGTTTGCCAATATGAAAAACAAATCTGTAAAAAAGGGTGATTTAAGCATGCTTTTTTCCTCAAAAACTAGAATGAAAAAATACATTTATAGTATTCTTATTGCCGTTCCGGTTTGGTTTGTAGTAGGTATTTTAGTGGGTATTGCCCCCGATTTTGCCAAACCATTAGGCATTATCGGAACCATTGAGCCCGGCAAAGGAATTATGTTTACCTATATTGGTATTGCCATTGGCGATTTTTTAAGTGGCAGCCTTAGCCAACTGTTCAAAACCCGGAAGAAAATTGTGTTCATCTTTTTAAGTTTCACCTTTGCTGGCATTTTATTCTTTTTAAACTCTAATGGCTTAAGCGCAATTCAGTTTTATATTTTATGTGTTTATTTTGGCTTAGCTACAGGTTATTGGGTTGTTTTTGTTACTATGGCAGCAGAACAATTTGGCACCAATTTACGAGCTACCGTAACTACCACTGTGCCCAACATGGTACGAGGTTCTCTCATTTTGGTTACCCTGGCTTTTACTAGCCTAAAAGCACATTATGGTTTAGTAAATGCTGCTATTATAGTGGGTACAGGTACCGTATGCATAGCGTATTGGGCCTTATGGCATCTAGAAGAAACTTTTGGTAAAGAACTCGATTATTTAGAAGAATCTGGAGAAACAGGGCTCTAGCACATTTTTTTTGTCTAATTATCAATACCATTCCTCAAAATTCATTTAAAAATCTCATTTTTGGATATGCCTACACGTGAAGAAATAGCAGCAGCTTACCAAACTATTCAAGACGAAATTTGCGCTGGTTTAGAATTGGCCGATGGTTTAGGAAAATTTGAAGAAGAGATTTGGGAACGTGAAGGTGGAGGAGGGGGTCGAACCCGAATACTACAACATGGAGCCATTATTGAGAAAGGAGGCGTTAATTTCTCGGCGGTTTATGGCAAATTACCCGAACCCATAAAAAAAGCCTTTGGCGTAAGCGAAGAGGACTTTTTTGCTACCGGAATTTCTATTGTGATTCATCCTAACCACCCTATGGTGCCTATTATTCATATGAACATACGCTATTTCGAACTTTCGGACGAGGTTCGTTGGTTTGGGGGTGGTATCGATTTAAATCCACATTACATCATTTCCGAAGACGCCCAATTCTTCCACCAAGGTTTAAAAAAGGTTTGCGATAGCTTCAATAAAACGTTTTACCAAGAATTTAAAACCTGGGCTGATAACTATTTCTACATAAAACACCGCGAAGAAACCCGTGGCATTGGCGGAATCTTCTACGATCGCCTAAGTCCTAAGACCGCAAACATTGATTGGGATGAAATTTTCGAATTCTCCAAAGCCCTTGGGCGTAGTTTTTTACCTATCTATACCGAGCTTATTGCTCGTAACCGCAGCAAAGCCTTCACCCAAGAACAAAAAGAATGGCAATACCAACGTCGGAGCCGCTATGCCGAATTTAACCTCGTATACGACGCCGGAACAAAGTTTGGATTGGAAACCAATGGCCGTATCGAATCTATCTTAATGAGCCTGCCACCGCAAGCAAATTGGGTGTATAATTTCGTACCAACCCAGGGAAGTTTAGAGGCCGAAACTTTATCGCTCTTGAAGAAGGATATAAACTGGGTTTAAAACACAAATAAACCCCTTTTTTAGCAATCGCAAAACTTTTCCACACTAGCTTATTTACGTTTCTCAAATACGTATATTCGCGTATGCTTTACGCATATTTTAACAAGAAAAATTATAATTAGCAAGATTACCAAACGAAATGGCTGAAGAAACAGAAAAAGGAAATTTGGAACCTAAAAACGACAGAATAATCCCAATCAATATTGAAGAGGAAATGAAATCTGCCTACATCGATTACTCGATGTCGGTAATTGTTTCCCGTGCTTTGCCCGATGTACGCGATGGCTTAAAACCTGTACACCGCCGGGTATTGTATGGTATGCTCGATTTGGGCGTAACGAGTACCAAGCCTTATAAAAAATCTGCCCGTATTGTCGGTGATGTATTGGGTAAGTATCACCCACACGGCGATTCATCGGTATACGACACCATGGTGCGTATGGCCCAAGATTGGAGCTTACGTTACCCCATGGTAGATGGCCAAGGAAACTTTGGCTCTATTGATGGAGATAGCCCGGCTGCTATGCGTTATACCGAGGCTAGATTGAAGAAAATTGCCGAAGAAATGTTAAATGATATCAATAAAGACACCATTGATTATCAATTAAACTTCGATGATTCCTTAGAAGAACCAACCGTTTTACCAACCAAAATCCCTAATTTATTAGTTAACGGTGCTTCGGGTATTGCCGTGGGTATGGCCACTAATATGGCCCCACACAACCTTACCGAGGTTATTAACGCCATTACCGCTTATATAGACGATAATAACATTGAGGTTTCTGGCCTAATGCAATACGTTAAAGCCCCCGATTTCCCAACAGGAGGTATAATTTACGGCTACGCAGGCGTGCAAGAGGCTTTCGAAACCGGTAGAGGTCGTATTATGATGCGTGCTAAAGCCGAGATTGAAACCTACGGAAACGACAGAGAACGCATTATTGTAACCGAAATACCTTATCAGGTAAATAAGGCCAATATGATTGAGCGTACTGCCGAATTGGTAAACGAGAAAAAAATTGAAGGTATCTCTGAAATTCGTGATGAATCGGATAGAGAGGGTATGCGTATTGTGTACGAAAT
>CAMCMG010000018.1:0-29220 GCA_945875895.1 Sphingobacterium thalpophilum
AAAAGAAATTGGCCGAAATGATTACAGAAATAACCAAGGGCCAACTTTTAAATTGGCGATTGGGAGTACTTAAAAATGAAGATAAAGCCACACCTGCTCAAATATCAATGGCAAAACGGAATGGTGTAGAAACGGCTCTAATAATTGCCCGTGAAGCCCGACAGATGCTAGGCGGCATGGGCATTAGCGGCGAATTTCCCATTATGCGCCACATGATGAATCTAGAATCGGTGGTTACGTATGAAGGCACACACGATATTCACTTATTAATTACCGGCATGGATATTACTGGGATTAATGCTTTTGAATAATTAGGCCGAATACACCGCCTGAATGGGTTCTCTCAAATTGTATCGAGAAACCATTACTTCTCCGTAAGCACCTGCTGTACGAATGGCTATTAAATCGCCACGTTGAGATTCTGGAAGTTCAACCTCCTTGCCAAAGGTATCAGTGCTTTCACAAATAGGTCCAACTACATCGTAGTTCAAAGCAGATTCTTCGTCTATTCGAGTTAAATTCTCAATTTTATGATAAGCTTGGTACAATGCCGGACGCATCAATTCGGTCATACCCGCATCTAAAATCATGAAATTCTTTTTCAAGCCTTTTTTAATATAAAGTACTCGGCTAATTAAGGTCCCGCAGGCAGCAACCAAAGAGCGGCCTAATTCGAAATGGACTTCTTGGCCTTTTTTGCGCTCTAGAAATTGGTTAAAAATGGCAAAATATGCTTCAAAATCAACCATTGGCTGTTCATTTGGATGGTAATAATCTACGCCTAAGCCACCACCCACATTTAATACACAAAGATTAAAACCACGGTCGGCAAACCAGGTATTAAACTCGTTTACTTTTAAACAGAGGCTTTTAAATACATCTAAATCTTTTACTTGCGAACCCACATGAAAGTGAATACCAATTAATTCTAAATTAGGCGATTGTTTCAATACCTCAATACAATCGTTTAATTCCCAAGCATTTACACCAAACTTATTTTCTTCTAAACCGGTAGTAATGTATTGATGCGTTTTTGCATCTACATTGGGATTTATTCGAATAGCAATTCGAGCGGTTTTATGTTGGCTTGCTGCCAATTCGTTAATAATGCGCAACTCTTCCACCGATTCTACATTGAAACAGAAAATATCGTGTTGTAAAGCGTTTAGAATTTCTTTGTCTGTTTTACCAACGCCTGCAAATACAATTTCATAAGGATTAAAGCCAATTTTTATCGCTTGCATAACCTCATTCCCGCTTACACAATCGGCTCCAAAACCGTGCTGATGAATGGCAGCTAAAATAGGCTCATTAAAATTCGCTTTCAATGCATAATGTACCTTAAAATGGTGTGCATCTGCCGCTTGTTTACAGGCTTTTAAGGTAGCTTGCAACAAACGCATATCGTAGTAATAGCATGGGCTTTCTGCCGCTATTAATTTGCTGATAATTTCGTGGCTAAAGGTGTTCATACTACTCAAATAAGCGATTATGGAGTGAACGAAGCGCTTCTGTTTTATCGGCAGTTTTTACCAATAACGATACGTTGTAATTACTTCCCCCGTAAGAAATCATTCGGATTGGAATGTGTTTTAGCGCCTCAAATACCCGAGCGGCATAGCCGTGTTTATCGGCTCCGAAATCGCCAACCACACAGATAATAGTTTGATCGTAATCTAATTCAACGGTACCGAATTTATCTAACTCTTTTAAAATATCGTCCAAATTTCGAGTATCATCGATGGTTAACGAAACTGCCACCTCCGAGGTGGTAATCATATCAATAGGTGTTTTAAAACGTTCGAATATTTCAAATACTCTACGTAAAAAACCATAGGCCAATAGCATGCGGCTCGATTGTATTTTAATGGCAGTAATACCGTCTTTAGCGGCAATCGATTTTATTTTTCCAGGTTCACTAAAAGCACTTATAAGGGTACCCGAAGTTTCTGGCTCCATGGTATTTAGCAAACGAACCGGTATTTTGTATTTCTGAGCAGGAAAAACGCTTTGCGGATGCAGTATTTTTGCACCAAAATAAGCCAACTCTGCCGCTTCATCGAAAGATAAATTGGCTATGGGTTTAGTTCCCTTTACAATACGGGGATCGTTGTTGTGCATCCCATCAATATCGGTCCAAATTTGCACTTCTTCTGAACGAATAGCTGCTCCAATTAAAGAAGCCGTATAATCACTTCCTCCCCTACGTAAATTATCTATTTGGCCATAAGCGTTGCGGCATATATAGCCTTGAGTAATGTATAAATTAGATTTTTGAGACAACAGTGGCATAATATGATCGGTAATAAAATCAACCATCGGCTCATAATCTTCATCTACCTTCATAAAATCGAGTGCTGGTAACAATACCGAATGCACACCAATTTCTTTCAGGTAATAATGATATAAAGTGGTAGATATCAATTCGCCTTGAGCCAAAATAATTTTTTCTTCGGTAGGTGTAAATAAATCGTTAGCTATCGATTCTAATAATCCAAAATGATAATCGAGCGTGTTTTTTCCATCAACTAAACCCTGCTCGGTAGCAAATAGTTCAACAATAAACTGATTGTATTCTGCACGCAATTTTGCAATAGCGATTACAGCTTTATTTTTATCGCTTGCCTCAAAAAAAGAGGCAATTTCTACCAATTTATTCGTAGTGCCCGATACAGCAGATAAAACCACCAACCGAGGAGTTTCGGGGCGGATAATATCCAACAGTTTTTTCATACGTTCGGGACTACCTACCGATGTACCGCCGAACTTGAGAACCTTCATTATTTAAAGAATTAAAATGCAACAAATTGATTTATAAGTATTGCTTTAAGGCGCTAAAAATAGAGAAAATTGACTTAACTTTGGATGATGAATGAAATAAAATTTGGTACCGACGGCTGGAGAGCCATTATAGCAGAAGAGTTTACCGTAGAAAATGTAAAACGAATAGCCTATGCTACCGCTTTATGGTTACGTAAGCATTATCAAGAACCTTCGGCCGTAGTGGGCAACGATTGCCGCTTTGCTGGCAAGCTTTTTGCCGATACCACGGCATGTGTATTGGCATCGCAAGGTATAAAGGTTTATAGAAGCGATAATACCTTTGTTTCTACCCCCATGGTATCTTTAGGAACAGTTAAATTACAAGCAGATGCTGGCATTATTATAACCGCATCGCACAACCCGGCCGAATACAATGGCTATAAAATTAAAGCCAGTTACGGCGGTCCGGCAACCCCAGCCATGATTGATGAAGTTGAAGCTTTAATTCCCGATAACTTGAATTTGCAACTAAAATCAATTGAAGAATATAGCAAAGAAGGACTCATCAGTTTTGTGGATTTAGAAAGCATGTATTGCGATGAAATTGAGGCCAACTTCGATATGGAAGCCATTCGCAACTGTGGTATGAACTGGGCCTACGATGCCATGTACGGTGCCGGACAAAACGTAATGCGTAGAATTTTACCCAATGCCAACTTTTTGCACTGCGAACACAATCCAGGATTCGACGGACAAGCACCAGAACCTATACACCGTAATTTAAAAGAATTCTCAGAAGTAATTAAACTTTCCGAAGGCGAAATTGCCTCGGGTTTAGCAACTGATGGCGATGCCGACCGCATTGGTTTGTATGATGAAAATGGAAATTTTGTAGATTCTCACCATATTTTACTTCTACTTATACATTACCTAAGCAAGGTTAAAAACCTACAAGGAGAAGTGTATACTACCTTTTCGTGTACCAATAAAATTCAAAAACTATGCGATGCCTATGGCATAAACAATACCATTACCAAAATAGGCTTTAAATACATTTGCGATTTGATGGTAAACTCAGGTAAACCATTTTTAACAGGAGGCGAAGAATCGGGTGGTATTGCCATAGCAGGTCACATACCCGAACGAGACGGCATTTGGATGGGTTTAACCATTTGGGAATGTATGGCCAAAACCGGTAAAAGCCTCACCGAATTGATTGAAGAAATTTACGACCTTGTAGGCACCTTTGCTTTTGAACGCTACGATTTACACTTAACCGAAGAGTTAAAACAAACTATTATTCAGAAATGTGAGAACCGAGCTTTCACGCAGTTTGATTCGTATAAAGTGATTAAAACCGAAGATATAGATGGCTTTAAATTCCATTTCGACGAAAACTCTTGGGTAATGATTCGTCCTTCGGGAACAGAACCTGTATTAAGGGTATATTCTGAAGCGCCAACATCGGCCGATGCTTTTGCCATTTTAGACGCCACAAAATCTACCTTATTAGCTTAACATGAAAAAAATAGTTCTTTTCCTAAGTGTAATTAGCTTACTTATTGCGTGCAGCAACGAACCCAAGAAATTGCCAATATTAGGTGAAAGAAGTACTAAAGACACGGTAATGAATGGCAAAACTATTACCGATACCATTTATCAAACTATTGCACCATTCCGCTATTTTAACCAAGATAGTGTACTTATTAGCAATACAGATTACGACGGAAGTATTTACGTAGCCGATTTCTTTTTTACTACCTGCAACTCCATTTGCCCTATTATGCACCGCAACATGCTCACGGTATTGGATAAATATAAGGGCAACAAACAGGTAAAATTTCTTTCGCACAGCATAGATACCAAATATGATTTACCCAATAGATTAAAAAAATATGCTGATAAATTTGGTATTAGAGACAATCAATGGCAATTTGTGCATGGCTCTCGTGATTCTATTTATGACATTTCGGCTAAAAACTATTTAGTAGCTGCCTATGCCGATGGCGCTGCCCCGCAAGGCTTGGTGCACCAAGGTTGGTTTGTGTTAATTGATAAAGAAAAACGCATTCGGGGTGCTTACGATGGAACTAAAACAGATCAAGTAGCGCAATTAATGAGCGATATGGATTTACTTTTGCAAGAATATGAGCAAAAATAAGTTCGCTATTTTCTGTATTCTGAGCACTATAGGTATCTTTTTCTATGCCTGCCAATCGGAAGAGGAAATTACCTATGCACGCTACTACACTGCTGGTAAGCAACTCTACGAAAGCAAATGTGAAAACTGCCATGGCCATGATGGTGCCGGATTGGCTATGCTCTACCCACCTTTAACAGATTCTACGTTTTTAAAACAAAATAAAGAAAAATTAGCTTGCTACATTAAAAACGGATTGCAAGGCCCAATACTAGTTTCAGGTAAAAATTACGAAGGTATAATGCCTGCTCGGGCTACACTAAGCGACATAGAAATTGCTGAAATTATTACCTATGTAACCAATTCCTTTAGCAATAAGCAAGGCTTTTACCCATACCAGCAGGTACGTGACGATCTGCAAAAGTGTCGCAATTAAATTATCTTATCTTTGTAGCTGCAAGCCGTTCTATCGCCGCGATTTATCGGGGAGGAAAGTCCGGGCAACACAGAGCATTCTGCTTCCTAACGGGAAGGATTCCGATGCAAATCGGGAGCCGGAAAGTGCCACAGAAAACAAACTACCCTTCGGGGAAAAGGTGAAAACGTGAGGTAAGAGCTCACGGCCTTCTCGAGTGATCGGGATTGCGGTAAACCCCAGGAGTTGAAAGACCAAATAGGCTAACGTATGTAGGGCTGCTCGTCCGATGTTAGTGGGTAGGTCGATAGATCCCAATGGCGACATCGGGACTAGATAAATGATAGAAATCCCGATTTATCGGGATACAGAACCCGGCTTACAGGCTTGCTTTTTTTGATTAGAACCTCCTCAGCATATATTCTTTTGCTAGCCAAGCAGACCCAATAAGTTCTATAAATTTATTGGATTATAAAACGGCTAGCCATTCCCAATAAAAGCAAGAAGCCAAACACATCAGTAAATGTGGTGATGATAATTGATGAGGCCACCGCAGGATCAATACCCACTCGTTTTAGCACCAATGGAATAGCAGAACCCGCTACTCCGGCAATAATTAGATTTCCGGTCATCGCTAGAAACACCACCAAACCAAGTAGGGGATTTAAATCGTAAAAATAAGCGAAGACAAATACAATGGCACCAATAACCGCTCCATTAATTAGCCCAACCGTAAATTCTTTCAATACCGTTCTATACGCCTGATTATCTGTTAAATCATTTAAGGAGATACGACGAACAGTTACAGCTAGGGCTTGCGTAGCTGCATTACCGCCCATACCGGCAATCATAGTCATATAACCAGCAATAATGCCTAACTGTGCAATGGTTCCATGGAAATATCGAATTACCGATGCAGCTAAAAAGGCCGTGCCCAAGTTTAGCACCAACCACGGAAGTCTACTTTTTACCGCTTCTCTCCAATTACCAGCAAGTTCCTCATCTTCAGAAACCCCCGAAATTTTTAAGATATCCTCCGTATTCTCTTCTTCCAATACATCGATAACATCATCAAAGGTAATTCTACCTAACAAATGCATCTCTTCATCTACTACCGGAATACTTGTTAAATTATACTGAGAAATTAATTTGGCAACCTCCTCCTGATCGGTATCGGCCAATACGTACACAAAATCAACCTGAATAAGTTCGGCAACTTTAATACTGTTTTTAGACTTAATAATATCTTTTAACGATACGATACCCAAAAGCACATTATCGTCGTCAATTACATTAATGGTATAAAACTCTTCCATCTCCTCCGATTGACGAATAACCTCATCTAGTGCTTCTTTTTTACTCGATTTACCATTGAGTTTAAGCACCTGGGTATTCATGATACCTCCGGCGGTATCTTCGGCATAAGTTAGAAGATTACGAATGGTAGAGGCATCTTCCTCATCCAATTCTAATAAAATTTCGTTTTGTTGCTCTTCGGGTAACTGACTAATGATGTCGGTAGCATCATCATAATCCAATTCCTCTACAATTTCGGAACGTTTTTCGGGATTTAAGTTTTCAAGAATTCTTTCCGGGTGACTTTCGGCATCCATCTCCGACAATACATCAGAAGCAAGATCGGAAGGCAAAATATTAATGATGCGATCTCTAGATTCCTGCGGCAGACCCTCTAGAATAATGGCAATTTCGGAAGCATGATACTCCGTTAGCAGTTCTTTTAATACGGCATCATCAGCTTCTAATGCCTCTTTAATGCGCATTAAATCCGTTTTATCCAGTTCAAAAGATTGCATGTTGCTAATTTACGCTTTTAGCTGAAATTATGGCCTTTAGCAAACTATTATTTTACGAACTTAATTCAAAAGAAAATTTATTTTAAATAATATCGTTCGAAGAATATGAATTCGCTACAAAAAGACCTGAAATTAGTAGACCAACATATTAACGATGCTGAAATTAAATTACTACATGGAGCCACTGACCGAGCATATGGAATTGCATTTGCGCTTATGCAAGAGGTTAAATTACCCATGCAAAGTATTTTAAAAAGCAATACTAGAGGAAAGCTAGTGTCTAGCAGCTGCGAAAGATTAATTGAATTCCTCATTCGTTGTGGTAACATAAGTTTTACAGAACGTCCAGCTGAAACCATGAAGCTTTCTGCGCTATTAAATTACTCCTGTTATTTGTTCGAAGAATTTAATTTAAATGAAGATGTAGCCGATTTTTTATCAAATACCTATACAGATTGGTATTTACCACAATCGGGTGAGGCAGTTTAATTGAAAATTTGTAAATTGTGATCACTAAACCAATCAACATGAAAAAAATTTTAACCCTTGCAGTCGTTCTAGCAGCCCTAGTAAACGTAAATGCCCAACAAAAAATAACCGAAGGAATTGTAGTTTATACCTTAAGCTGGAATGTTCCGGAACAGGCTCAAGCAATGGCCGCCAGCCTACCTACCGAAATTCAGGTATATTTTAAAGGCGATTCGAGTAGCATGAAAATGGAATCGCAATTTTTTAGTTCTCAAAGTATTTTAAATACAAAAAAAGAGTACGAACGCATGTTGCTAGATATTCCGATGATGAGCAAAAAGTATTCGGTTATTTTTAGCCCTGCCGATCAGGAAATGCTTGCCGATAAATATCCGCAAATGAGTTTTAAACCTAGTACAGAGAGCAAAGTAATTAATGGCTATAAAGCTTCTAAATTTGAAGTTTATGAAAGCAAAACCGATATCAAATTTGATGTTTGGTTTACTAAAGATATAGAGGTAGTAGCCAATCCTTTAAGTCGTTTTTACGAACCATCTTATGGCTTTCCGTTAGAATTTACAAGTTTCCAAAACGGACTTTCGGTAAAAGCGTCCGTAAAAGAGATTCAAAAAACGAGCGTTCCGGCAGGTGTATTTTCTGCTAGCAATGACTACGAAGAAATGACACTCACGCAGCTGATGCAGATGAGAGGAGGCCAATAAGCACGCACTATTGCTGCTATGCTCAAACATTTCGAAACGCTTATACGATTTTATTGCTTTTGGTTGATCTTCTTCTGTTTAGATCGACTTGTATTTGTTTTGTATTATGCCCAGAAGTTTAAAGAGCTGGCGTTAAGCGAACAAATTGGTCCTTTTTACCATGGCCTACGCCTCGATTTATCTATGGCAGGATATATAAGTCTACTGCCCCTACTCTTTTATATACTCCTTTGGTTTTTACCCACTATCCCATTAAAAGCAATCATATTACGTACATACACCTATATTTTTATTGTATTATTTTCCATGGGCAGTATTGCCAATCTGTTTTTATACACTGATTGGGGTACTAAAGTAAATTATAGAGCGCTAGAATTTGCTATAGACTCTCCGGGCGAAGCCTTGGCTTCTAGCCTCTCTTCACCCATTTTATTGGCCGGTATGTTGCTGCTAGCATTAATTGTGGGGAGTATAGCACTAAGCCGTACATTCATTTCCTTTAGTATGCCGGCAAGTAATCAAACTGCTTGGAAAAAAGGATTAACCTCTTTTGGATTACTTTCTATACTCTTTTTAGTGATGAGAGGGGGCTTGCAATTAACACCCATTAATCAAAGCATGTCGTATTTTTCTCAAAAACCAGTGGTAAACCATGCCTCGATAAATACCTTTTGGAACCTCATGCACGATATCAGCAATAATATAAATAGACAAGAAAACATATATCGCTATTTACCTGAAAATACGGCCAAAAAAATAGTTAAAGAACTATATCAAACTGATGGTGGCCGCAGCACGCCCTTACTTACTACCACAAAACCAAATGTAGTGCTCATTATTATGGAAAGCTTTACCGCCGATTTGGTAAAAAACCTAGGCGGATTAAGCAATACCGCTCCAGAGCTCGAAAGATTAAGCAAAGAGGGCGTATCTTTTAGTCATATTTACGCTTCTGGCGACCGTACGGACAAAGGCCTAATTGCAATTTTAAGTGGGTTTCCTTCGCAAGCCATTCGCAGTATAATTAAAGAAGAAAGCAAACAAGAAAAGTTACCTGCACTTTCGCAAACCCTAAAAAATAAAGGCTATGCTACCTCTTTTTACTACGGTGGCGAAAGCGAATTTTTTGGCATGAAGTCTTTTGTACTATTTCATCAATATGAGCAATTAACAGACAAAAAAGCCTTTCAATCGGAAGATATGAACTCTAAATGGGGTGCTTACGATGAAAAAATATTCGAAAAACAATTGGCCGATTTAAAAAATACCAAACAGCCATTTTTTTCCACCCTACTTACACTTACCAACCACGAACCATTCGAATTACCAAGCAACCCAAAATTTCCGGGAAATGACGTGAAAGAGAAATTTAAAAGCACCGCCTATTATGCCGATTCGTGTTTAGGCGCCTATATTGCCCAAGCAAAAAAGCAAAGCTGGTACAAAAATACTTTGTTTATTTTAGTGGCCGATCATGGCCATCGCCTACCCTTAGATACCTACGAAAACTGGCATCCCAACCGCTACCGCATTCCCTTGGTGTTTTTTGGCGATGTATTAAAACCAGAAGTCAAGGGCTTGGTAGTAAACAAATACGGCGGTCAAACCGATATTGCACGAACCCTATTCACGCAACTAGAATTAAATGCTTCGCCCTATGTTTGGAGCAAGGATTTATTAAATACCGGTAGTAAAGATTTTAGTTTTTACGATTGGGATAATGGTTTTGGCGTGGTAACACCTAGCCAAACCATTTCTTTCGATAATGTGGGTAAAACTATGAGTTACCAAAAAGATGCTACAAAAACGGAAGAAACAAAACGATTAGAAAAAATAGGAAAAGCCTACCTACAAGAGGTTTATAACAGCTATTTAGCGTTTTAAAAGTTTTTAATCAATAATTCAGCCACCCGTTGATCGGTTTCGAAGGTTAGTTCTTTTGGCTGAAGTGCTGGAATAGCCTTCCAACGAAAGGCTTGTTTTACGGGTCCTTCATCATGAAAATCAAACGGACTTTCTTTAATTGGAACGGCTAATGGTGCCAAGGCTTTTACCACATAATACACACTTATTACCTGGCTTTCGTTAAAAACAGACTTGATGAAGAAATCGGTGGTATAAAAATGAGAAACTACCTCTATGGGCAGTGCGCACTCTTCTATAAACTCTCTACACAGGGCATCTATCAAACCTTCTCCGTATTCTAAACCACCACCCGGAAATTTGCTAAACTGAAAACCATCCTCTTCTTCATCGCTTATAAGCACCCTATTTTGCTCATCAATTAATAAGCCATACACTCGTACATTAAAAGGATAATTCATGCTTAATCGAAGTGTTTTTGGTTTTTAACCACCCTATCCACGGTCCATACGATGTCTTTTTGTTGTGCTTCGCCCCTCACCTTACAGTTTTCCATACGGCAATAGTGGCAACACTGCGGAATGCAGGGATCGGTATGAATAAAAAATTCGGTATCCTCAAAAATATGGTTATTTACCAAGGAATCTATGGCAGATACTTGTTCGTGGGCTTGATTTAGATCAAAATAATAAGGCAAAGTTATGTGGCAATCTATATGTAAATCGCTGCCATATTGTTGGGTACGCAGGTTATGGATATCAATCCAAGCACTTTGTCTATTTGCTTGCACCACGGCAATAATAGCTTCTACCTTCGTTAAATCAGATTCATCCATTAAGCCACCAACTGATTTTCGCACCAAACGGTAGCCACTGTAAAACACGTAACAACCTAGTGCCATAGAAAGCAAGCTATCAAGCATATATATGCCTGTAAAGGAAATAAGAATTAAGCCTGCCACTAAACCAGCACTACTCACCGCATCGGTAAGCAAGTGCTTTCCATCGGCTTGCAGCGTTATGGAATTTAGTTTTTTGCCAGAATTAATAAGATATAGCCCTAAGAGCAGATTAATGAGACCGGTAGCACCAATAATAAGGGCTCCCTCACTAATATTTGTAATGGCATGCGGATAAAAAATGGCATATATAGATTTAAAAAGAATTAAAAGACCAGCCATTGAAATGAGTGATCCTTCTACAAACACAGCGAAGAATTCTACTTTTCCGTGCCCATAAGGGTGGTTTATATCTCTAGGCTGACTAGATAGGTAAATACTATAAAAAGCAAAAGCACTAGCCAAAACATTCACTATACTCTCAGCAGCATCGGTTAAAATAGCATTTGAATAGGTAATAAAATAGGCAAAGAACTTTACTAGCATAAGCAAAATGCTTATAGTTAGCGATAAAATAATGATTCGTTTTTGGCTCTTCACGTGCTTGCTTTAGTAATCAAAGTTAATAAACCAAAATTTAAGACCTAACATTCAGAAAAATTATAGCCTAAACCTTTCAAAATCGCTATATTTTTTTATTTTTGAAGGTATGACAGCACTTTCTAATCGCATACACATTTTAGCCGAATCGCAAACCATTAAAATGGCCAAAATGGGCCGCGAATTAGCTGCAAAAGGCATCGATATTATTAACCTTAGCTTTGGCGAACCCGATTTTAACACACCAGACTATATTAAAGATGCGGCAAAAAAAGCGCTAGATAATAACTTTACGTTTTACACACCCGTGGCGGGCTACCCGGAACTGCGTAAAGCCATTACCGAAAAATTGCGAATAGAGAACAATTTAAATTACGATGCCGATCAAATTGTGGTAACCACCGGAGCTAAACAAGCTTTGGCCAATGCCCTATTGTGTTTAGTAAACCCGGGCGATGAGGTACTCATTCCAACACCTTATTGGGTGTCGTACTCAGAAATGGTAAAATTAGCCGAAGGCACTTCGGTTTTTATACCTACAACTGTTGAACAAGATTTTAAAATCAACGCAGAACAACTGGAAAAAGCCATTACTCCAAAAACTAAGGTCTTTATGTTTTCATCTCCCTGCAATCCTACTGGCAGTGTATATAGCCATCAGGAATTAGCAGAGTTGGCTAAGGTTTTCGAAAAATATCCTGAAATTTACATTCTATCAGATGAAATTTACGAACACATCAATTTCGGTGATAAGCACGAATCTATTGCGCAATTTGCCTCGTTAAAAGAACGTGTTGTAATTATTAATGGATTTTCTAAAGCCTTTGCCATGACCGGCTGGCGTTTAGGTTACCTAGCTGCTAGCAAAGAAATTGCACAAGCCTGCGATAAAATGCAAGGGCAAATTACCTCTGGAACCTGTTCTATTGCACAACGTGCTGGCATTGCAGCCTGCGAAGGCGGCTTAGAAAGTGTATTAAAAATGAAAGAGGCTTTTTTAAAGCGCCGAGATTTGGTATATGGATTAATAAAGGCCATTCCGGGCATAAAAACCAACCTACCTAGTGGTGCTTTTTACTTTTTCCCAGATGTAAGCAGTTACTTCGGCAAAAGCGCTAATGGAGAAAAAATAAAAGATGCCTTAGATTTAAGCTTATACCTATTAAACGAAGCGCATGTAGCCCTGGTTTCGGGCGATGCTTTTGGTGATCCGAATTCTATTCGAATTTCGTACGCAGCTTCTGATGAAAAACTAAGCGAAGCAATAAGTCGCATTTCAGCAGCTTTAGCGAAATTAGCCTAAGGCTTATTTACTTCGAATGGCTTCCACCGGATCTAACTTCGAAGCCATATAAGCAGGAATAAATCCTGAAATTAATCCGATAACTGTAGATAATACAACGGTAAGTATCACCTTACCCATATCTACTATAATTGTTAAATCGGCAAAGGTTTTGGCCAATAGGGTAAGTAGAAATACCAGAGCCAAGCCAATTACACCTCCCATTAGACATAAAGCCACCGATTCGAATAAGAATTGTAGCAGAATAAAGTAATTCTTGGCACCCAATGATTTTTGAATACCGATAATGTTGGTTCGTTCTTTTACCGATACAAACATGATATTGGCAATGCCAAAACCACCCACCAAAATAGAAAAACCACCAATAAAGGCTCCTGCAAAGTTTATAATACCAAACATTTGATCGAGTTGGGCAGTTAGAATAGTTGATTTATTTAAGGCAAAATCATCATCGTCTCGAGGGTTTATTCGGTGAATGGAGCGCATAGTACCACGTAATTCACTTTCCACCTCGTTAATGGAAATATCTCCTATACCTTTTACGGTAATTTGCGGATCATAGCGTTCGTCCTCCACATTGATGACGTTACGGGCAAAATTTAGCGGCAATAAAATCAATTTATCAGCCGAAATACCCAACATATCTTCACCTTCTTTTTCAAAAATACCAATTACCGTTACCCTTCTGCCCAATACTTTAATGGTTTTACCAATCGGACTTTCGTTCGGAAATAAGCCATCGGCAACCGTATAACCCAAAATAGCAACCGGGCTACCTGCTCTACTTTCTATTTCGGTAAAGTAACGGCCATCAGAAAAATTAAACACTCGGGTTTTATATAAATCGTGGCTTGCGGCACTTAAACTTACTCCTTCTACGCTATTGTTTCGGTATTTTACCACCCTATTCCCCATACTGGTTTCATACGCTACACCATCAGCAGTTTGTAAACGGTTGGCTAATTTTTCAAAATCGCGAATTTTAGGTACTGGTCTACGCATGTATTTCCACCAAGGATAATCTCCAAAACCACCCCAGGGCCATTTTTGAACATAAATGGTGTTACTTCCCAATTTTTCTACACTGTTTTGTAAATTATTACGCAAAGTATCTACGGCAGAAAATACGCCAATGATGGTCATAATACCAATGGTGATACCCAATAAGGATAAAATGGTTCTTAATTTGTTCTGACGTAGGGCGTCAAAAGCAAAAATGAAGCTCTCTTTTAATAATCTGAGGAATAACATACCTTTATAAGACTTGTCAAGCACCAAAACGTTACAAAACTATAGTCATTAAATTTAGTCATTTTAACTCTACCTATTAACAGCCGTTTTACCAATTATTTTATCTAAATTTGCGCCCTTAATCATATAAAAACACATATGAAACTATCTCAATTTAAATTCAATTTACCCGATTCTTTAATAGCTCACGAACCTTCAGACAAACGTGATGAGGCCCGTTTAATGGTATTAGACCGAAAAACTGGCGCCATAGAACATAAAATCTTTAAAGATGTTTTGGGCTATTTTGATGAGAAGGATGTAATGATTTTGAATAATACAAAAGTATTCCCCGCACGTTTGTACGGAAATAAAGAAAAAACTGGCGCTACCATTGAAGTATTCTTGCTAAGAGAGTTAAACAAAGACTTACGTTTATGGGATGTATTGGTAGATCCGGCTCGTAAAATTCGCGTAGGCAATAAACTTTATTTTGGCGACGATGATTTATTGGTTGCCGAGGTGGTAGATAATACTACATCACGAGGACGTACCATTCGGTTCTTATTTGATGGCACCAATGAGGAGTTTCGCAGAAATATTGAAATTTTAGGGGAAACACCCCTTCCAAAATACATTAAACGTAAAGCTACCGAAGAAGATAAAGAGCGTTACCAAACCGTTTATGCAAAGAACGAAGGCGCTGTGGCCGCTCCAACTGCAGGATTGCACTTTAGTCGCGAATTAATGAAACGCCTTGAATTGAAAGGAATTGATTTTGCGGAAGTAACCTTACACGTTGGCCTAGGCACGTTCCGTCAGGTTGAGGTTGAAGATTTAACCAAGCATAAAATGGATTCGGAGCAGTATATTATTGAAGAACCAACAGTTCGCATGATAAACAATGCATTGGTAGAAAAACGCCGTATTTGTGCAGTAGGTACTACTTCTATGAGAGCTATTGAATCGTCTGTTTCTGCAGCCCGTAATTTAAAACCTGCTAACGATTGGACTAGTAAATTCATTTTCCATCCTTACGAATTTAGCATTGCCAATTCCATGATCACCAATTTTCACACGCCAGAATCAACCTTAATGATGATGGTTGCGGCATTTGGTGGATACGATCACATTATGAATGCCTACGAAGTAGCTGTGAAAGAAAAATACAAATTCTACAGCTATGGAGATGCCATGTTGATTATCTAAATTGCTTTTGTAAAGCCATGAAACGTTACGCCATACTAGTTGGGGGTGGTTCTGGCAGCAGAATGCAACAAGATATTCCTAAACAATTTTTATTGCTAGATGGCAAGCCGGTGCTTATGCATACCTTGGAGGCTTTTTACCAATCGGAACCACGTCCAGAAATCGTAGTGGTGCTCAATGTTGATTTTCATGAATATTGGGAAAAACTATGCAAAACGCATCAATTCAGCATTCCACACACACTGGTTAAAGCCGGACAAGAACGTTTTTTTTCAGTGAAAAATGGCCTAAAATTGGTAAAGGGAAAAGCCTTGGTTGCCATACACGATGCGGTTAGACCTATTATCAAAAAAGAAAAAATAGAACAAGCATTTAGTTACGCGGAAGTACACGGAAATGCGGTTTTAGCTATCCCATCTAAAGATTCGGTGAGGCTTAGCGATTACAAAGGAAATAAAGCTGTGGCCAGAGAATTCGTTTATCTGATTCAAACACCGCAAATATTTACCAGCAATATGCTCAAAAAAGCATATCAACAAGAGTTTAGAACTTCCTTTACCGACGATGCTTCTGTAGTAGAACATGCGGGAATGGCTATCAACATGCTAGAAGGCGATCCAAAAAACATAAAAATTACTTACCCCGAAGACTTGGTCCTGGCCGAGATATTCTTAAAACAGATTTAAACAAAAAAGCCCTCCCGAAATTCGGGAGGGCTTTTTACTAATATTCGTCTTCGTTAAAGAAAAAATCGTCTTTGGTTGGATAATCGGGCCAAATTTCTTCAATATTTTCATAAGGCTCACCATCATCTTCCAATGCTTGTAAATTCTCGATTACTTCAACTGGCGCACCAGAACGAATGGCATAATCAATTAATTCGTCTTTGGTAGCCGGCCAAGGGGCATCCTCTAAATGTGAGGCTAATTCTAAGGTCCAATACATAGGCTTTACAATTGTTTTATTTTTCGCAAAAATAGAATAATCTAGTACAATCTATAAAGAAGTTTTACACATTCGGTTAAATACGTGGAATCCACTTATTTTCTTCAATTTGATTATCGAAACACAATTTCCTGGATAGTACAAACAAATAATCGCTCAATCTATTCAAATAGACCATTACCTTTTCATCTACAAAACTATCTTCGCTTAAATGTACACAAATACGTTCAGCCCTGCGGCACACACAACGAGCAAGATGACAAAAAGATACCGCATTGGAACCGCCTGGTAGAATAAAATGGCGTAACTCGGGTAAATCGGCTGTCATGGTATCTATTTCTTTTTCTAACAATTCTATATCTTCCTGATGTAAATCAGGAATTTTCATTTTTGATTTTTCCGGGTCGGAGGCCAAAGCAGAGCCGATGGTAAACAAACGATCTTGAATTTCTTTCAATAAATTTTGTTGATGCTCAGACAACTGCTGATCGCGGATTAAACCGATATACGAATTTAGTTCGTCTACAGTACCATAGCTTTCTATGCGCAAATGGTGTTTAGGAACTCGGGTACCACCAATTAATGATGTTTGACCTTTATCGCCTGTTTTAGTGTAAATTTTCATAGCATCGAAGTAACGAAATTTTAGACAAACCTCCTTGAAGTTTTTATTAAATAAACGTAAATTTTTTAGACTATAAAAAAAACGACAGTACGATTACAGAAAAAATGAGAATGGGGGTTTTTATACGGGTGAATGATAGCAGGACGAAGGTTACGAACAGCAGACAAAGAGATTGCCATTGGAAGCTTTGCGCACGAAACATAAAAATTACCGCTGCCAATAAGAAGCCTACAGAAACTGCGTTAATTCCAGAAAGAGAATGTTTAATACGGCCTATTTTCTTTAAATCGGCCCAAAATGGAACGATAAATAATATGAGTATTAATCCGGGTAAATTGATGCCTAACACGGCAATAATACTACCTCCTATTTGACCCCACAAACCATAGCCGGCATTTTTAAGTGTTAATGCTCCAATAAATGAAGTAAATGAAAAGGTAGGCCCTGGCAAAGCTTGCTGCAGGGCAAAACCCGATAAAAATTCGGAAGAACCCACATAGTGTTTCATCTCTACAAATTCGGTAAACATAAAGGGCACCAATACTTGCCCGCCACCAAATACAAAAATTCCATTTCGGTAAAAATTTTCGAACAACCTAATGGGTAAACTAAATGGAGAAGTACGGTTAATTAATGCCCCCAAGCCTGCAAAAAGTAATAAAATACCAACAAAATAAAGCACTTTTCGGGTATTTATATTTGAAAAAAGTGTGGTACGAAGCTGCGTTTCATCGGCTGAACTTTCTAATGCCGAACTCACAATACCTCCCAGTAAAATAAGAATAGGAAACACGTAGGTATTGTTTAAAATAAGGGTAGTTATAGCCGCACCAACAGCTAAATAAATACTTACATCCGATTTTAATATTTTTTTACCCAATTGAAAAGCAGCAAAAGCTACAATACCAATGGCTACGGGCTGTAATAAGGTAAAGGTATGTATAAACTGAGCTTTACTGCTGTATAAACTTAGGCTAATGGCAGCAAAACACATGATAGCCGCCGAAGGTAAAACCCAAATAAGAAAAGTAAGTATAGCTAGCCAAAAACCACCAACCTTGTACGCCATACCCACCAGAGTTTGGGTAGATGCCGGCCCCGGAAGAATTTGAGTTAAGGCATTTAATTCTAACAATTCTTCTTCAGAAATATACCTGCGTTTTTGCACAAAATCGCGAAGCATAATGCCTATATGGGCTTGTGCGCCACCAAATGCCGTAAAGGTGTATACCACTAGGTCGCGTAAAAAAAGGATATGACGTTTAGTTAAGGACATGCTTAATCGTCTTCATAATCCATACCCATAGCCAATTGATACACTGCTTGTAACTCTGAACGGGCATGTGCGTTTTGTTGTTTAGTGGCCACATTAATTCCTTGTTGATAGGTAGTTATTGCTTCTTCTTTGCGGCCTAATGTTTCGTATAATTTACCCAAATGAAAATAGGTTCCTACATAATCCGAGTGATTTTTAATGAGTTCCTCGAAATAAGTTAAAGCCAAACTAGGCTCTCCCAAAACCACATATTCTGTAGCCAATGCATAATTTAAAAATGGGTCATTGGGTTCGCTTTCTAAAAATTCTAGTAAACGTGTAATTCGGGTATTGGGCATATCTTTATATCTGATTTTTAACTAAATTTGAAAAAAAATAACCTATGAAAATCCTTGTTTGCATCAGTAATGTTCCAGACACTACTACAAAAATAACCTTTAACAGCGATAATACCGAATTCAACACCTCGGGCGTACAATTTATCTTAAATCCGTACGATGAGGTTGCGCTTTCTAAAGCCATTGATTTGTGCGAAGGTGGTAAAGGAACCATTACAGTAATAAATGTGGGCGAAGCAAGCACCGAACCAACCATTCGGAAGGCCTTGGCCATTGGTGCCGATGAAGCCGTTCGTATTGATGCCACTCCTAGCGATGCGTACTTTGTTGCCTATCAAATTGCAGCATATGCCAAAGACAAAAATTTCGACATGATTTTAACAGGACGTGAGTCTATTGATTATAACAGTGCCCAGGTAGCCGCCATGCTTGGCGAATTCTTAGACCTTCCATCTATATCTATTATTAAAAAATTAGATTTAAACGGCAATAAAGCAACTTTAAGTCGTGAAATTGAAGGCGGAAAAGAAATTGTTGAAGTAGAAGGCCCCTTTGTTGCCAGTTGTGCAGAAGGTGTTGCCGAGTGGAAAATACCAAACATGCGTGGCATCATGTCGGCAAGAACCAAACCGCTTGAGGTTTTAGCCGCACAAAGCCTTGAAACGCTAAGTGTGGTCGAAAAATTTGAAACCCCTACACCACGTGGTGCCGTAAAAATGGTTGATGCAGCCAATGTATCTCAACTGGTAGATTTATTACACAACGAAGCGAAAGTTATTTAATTTACACATTTCCCATTATTGGGACTTAATACATACGATATGTCAGTTTTAGTATATGTAGAACATGCAGAAGGCACATTCAAAAAATCAACATTTGAAGTGGTTTCTTATGCAAAAGCCATTGCCCAACAACTAAACACCAACCTTGTTGCTTTAGCCATTGGAAACCTAGCCGCCGATCAATTAAGCAGTTTAGGCACCTATGGGGCACAAAAAGTACTTCATGTAAATGATGCACAACTAGGCACTTTTAATGCCCAGGCCTATACCAGTATTTTAAGCGACGCTGCACAAAAAGAAGGAGCTACCCTAGTGGTTTTAGCCAATTCATTTAGCGGAAAAGGCTTAGCTCCTCGTTTAGCCGTACGATTAAAAGCCGGTTTAGCAAGCGGAGTGGTTGCCCTACCAACTTTACAAGGTGCTAGCCTTACTGTAAAAAGAACTGCCTATTCCGGAAAAGCTTTTGCCCACGTAAAACTTAGCGGTGCCAATCATATTTTAGCACTTAATGCCAATTCTTACCCCATACACGAACAGCCGGTGAACGCCGAAGTAATTAGTTTAACGTCTACAGCCAAAGCCAGTGACTTTAAGGTTAGTGTAAAAGAAATTGTAAGAGCCAGTAATAAAATCTCTCTTCCAGAGGCCGATTTGGTGGTTTCTGCAGGTAGAGGAATGAAAGGACCGGAAAATTGGCACTTGATTGAAGATTTAGCACAAAGCTTTGGGGCGGCCACGGCTTGCTCTAAGCCTGTTTCTGATGCAGGTTGGAGACCACATGAAGAACACGTAGGCCAAACCGGTATTGCTGTGAGCCCTAACCTATACATTGCCGTGGGTATTTCTGGAGCCATTCAGCATTTAGCCGGTGTAAGTTCATCAAAAACTATTGTGGTTATTAATAAAGATCCCGAAGCACCCTTTTTTAAAGTAGCCGACTACGGCATTGTAGGCGATGCTATGGAAATAGTGCCACAATTAACTGCTGCCATGAAGGCCTATACCCAAAACGGATAAGTTAATTTCCTATGGAAAAAATAAGGCTAAATATTGTTGGACTTTCCTATAGCCAAACCCATACTGGTTCTTGTGCCTTGGTTTTGGGTGAAGTAAATGGCCAACGACATTTGCCAATTGTAATTGGAGGATTTGAGGCACAAGCCATTTCTATAGAAATAGAGAAGATGACTCCAACACGTCCTCTCACCCACGATTTATTTAAAACTTTTGCCGAATGTTATGGCATTAATCTGCAAGAAGTAATTATTTATAACTTGGTGGGCAGTATATTTAATGCCAAGCTTATTTGTTTCGATGGCAAAAAAACGACCGAAATTGACGCCCGAACTTCCGATGCGGTTGCCTTAGCCGTACGCTTCGAATGCCCCATTTATACTTATGAGTTTATTTTAGCTACTGCCGGTACCATAACCGAAGGCACTGAATCTACTCATTTAGAAGATTTAACAAACGAAATACAAAGCACCTTGCTACAGCCAGCAACGGCTAACTTATCTAAATTAAGTACCGAAGAACTTCAAAAAAAACTTGAAAAAGCCTTGGCACAAGAAGCCTATGAAAAGGCGGCTACTATCCGCGACGAACTCGAGCGACGAAAATTGTCTTAATTTTCTACATTTCGATTTTATCTATATTATTTCGAGTTTCATTTTCTTATTTCTATTTTTCAACTCTTAACCTAATTTATACCTAAAAAATGGAAAGATTTACCGGACTTATCGGCATTGTAGTCATTTTTGCAATAGCCTTTCTTCTATCGAATAACCGAAAAGCTATTAATTACCGCTTGGTAGTTACCGGACTCATAGTTCAGATTGTATTGGCCTTATTTATTTTGAAAGTGCCGGTAGGTAAAGAAATATTTTCTTGGCTAGGTGCTGCGGTTACCAAAGTGCTAGATTTTTCTCAAGCGGGTGCTAATTTCGTTTTTGGCGGTTTGGTTAATAAAGAGCTTATGGATAAAGCCTTTGGCCCGGGCAACGATTTTATTTTCTTCTTCAAAATTATTCCAACCATCATTTTTGTGGCGGTATTAGTAAGTGTTGCGTATTATTTAGGTATTATGCAACGCATTGTAAAAGGCATTGCTTATGTGGTGTATAAGGTGATGGGGGTTTCGGGTTCAGAAGCTCTTTCGAATGTAGCTAGTGCCTTTGTAGGCCAAGTAGAAGCTCAAATTATGATCAAACCTTATTTAAAGGGCATGACCATGTCGGAATTATTAGCCTCTATGACCGGAAGTATGGCTTGTATTGCCGGTGGTGTAATGGCTGTTTATATTGCCTTGGGTGTACCTGCCGAGTATTTAATTGCGGCTAGTTTAATGGCTGCACCGGGTGCTTTGGTTATTTCTAAAATTGTTTGGCCTGAAACGGAAGTTTCTGAAACCCAGGGCAACGTATCTTTAGAAATTAAGAAAACCAATGCCAATTTGGTAGATGCCATTTCTCACGGTGCTAGCGATGGTTTAAAAGTAGGTTTAAACGTAATTGCCATGTTAATTGGTTTTATTGCCATTATTGCCTTGTTAGATTTTGTATTGGGTAAAATTGGAGCAGGATTAGGTCATTTAGGCTTAACATTAGCATTCATGGGTATAGATATTAACACCCTAAGCTTGAATCAGATTTTGGGAAGTTTATTTTCCTTATTTGCTTGGGTAATGGGTATACCAGGAAAAGATATTCAGGTAGCCGGCTCTTTAATGGGCACTAAAATGGTTATTAACGAATTTGTGGCCTATTTAGACTTGGCGAAGATTAAAGAAACCTTAGACCCTAAAACCTTAATCATTACCAGTTTTGCACTTTGCGGATTTGCTAACTTCAGCTCCATTGCCATACAAGTAGGTGGTATTGGCGAATTAGCTCCAGAACGCAGAACAGATTTGGCTAAATTAGGTGTTAAAGCTTTAATCTGCGGAACGTTAGCTTCTTACCTATCTGCAACTATTGCGGGTATATTATATTAAAATAGAATACTCTTTAAACGAAGAAGCCCCAGTTGCATTTGCAACTGGGGCTTCTTTATGAATAACAAAATGACTTATCTGCTTGCCATGGGTTTGTAAGAACGGTTAACCTCTCCTACGTACACTTGGCGTGGACGACCGATAGGTTCCTTGTTTTCGTGCATTTCTTTCCACTGTGCAATCCATCCTGGTAAGCGACCAAGGGCAAACAATACAGTAAACATATCGGTTGGGAATCCTAAGGCTCTGTAAATAATACCTGAATAAAAATCGACATTGGGGTATAACTTGCGCTCTATAAAGTAGGGATCGCTTAGGGCTGCTTCTTCCAATTTTTTGGCAATAGCCAATATAGGATCGTTTACGCCTAATTTAGCCAATACATCGTCGCAGGCTTTTTTAATAATTTTGGCACGTGGATCAAAGTTTTTGTACACACGATGACCGAAGCCCATTAAACGGAACGGATCTTCTTTGTCTTTGGCTTTATTAATCCATTTTTCGGTATCTCCACCATCGTTTTTAATTTTTTCGAGCATGGTAATTACCGATTGGTTAGCGCCACCGTGTAGCGGGCCCCATAAGGCAGAAATACCTGCAGAAACCGATGCATATAAATTACAATCTGATGAACCTACCATACGCACAGTAGATGTTGAACAGTTTTGTTCGTGATCGGCGTGTAAAATTAACAATACGTTCATAGCTTCTACCACAACCGGGTCTATGATTACGTCTTCGGTTCGTTGACCGAAAGTCATGTTTAAGAAATTAGACACATAGTCTAATTTATTCTGCGGATATAAAACCGGATGACCCAATGATTTCTTGTAAATCCAAGATACAATGGTGGACATTTTGGCTAGTAGTTTGGTAATGGTTAAATTTAATTCTTCTGGCGATTGGTGAGAATCTAAAGATTCTGGGTAAAAGGACGATAAAGAACATATTAATGAAGAGAGCTGCCCCATTGGGTGCGATTTCGATGGGAAACCATCGAAAAATTTCTTCATGTCTTCATGCACCAAGGTGTGCCGAGAAATCTGAAACTGAAAATCTGCTAATTGTTTGTTTGTAGGCAATTCACCATAAATTAACAAATACGCTACTTCTATGAAACTCGATTTTTGAGCCAATTCTTCGATGGAATAGCCACGGTATTTAAGTACCCCGTTTTCACCATCTAAATAGGTGATGGCACTTTTGGTTACGCCCGTATTTTTATAGCCCAAATCGAGGGTAATTAAGCCTGTTTGATCGCGAAGTTTGGAGATATCGATGGCATTTTCCTGTTCGGTTCCGGTAATAACTGGCAGCTCAATCTCTTGATTGTTAAAATTTAGTTTAGCAGTGGTTGACATAGGATGTATAATTGATACACAAAACTAATGAATTAGCTCTGTTTTAAAAGCATGTTAGGTAAAAGGTATGTAATTATTGCATTAAATTATTTAATTGTACGTTTTACTTCGCCACAAGCTAACATCTCATCGCCATAGTACGGATTGCGTACTTCTTGCTCGGCTGCTAACCAATAGCCTCCGTTACCTTCATTGGCCATGGGGCAAAACTGCAGGTAAAATGAACCTTTTAGTACTTGTGTTTTACTGAATTGGGCAATGAGCTGGTTGCTTAGGTTGGTAAAGGTAGTGCGTTGTTTAGCTAAATCGCTTGTTTTAGCAATAGAATCGCAGATGATTACACTTTTAGCAAATACAGGGCTAGCTTTTAATGAAGTGCATAAGGTAGTGGCTTCTTTTTGCGCATTGGGGGCATTTGAGGCCACTAAAGCATCTTTTAAGCTAAAATACTGCTTCAATATATCATCTTGTTGGGTATCTTTTAGTTGGATGGTATCTGTTGTTGATTGGACAACTTTTTGATTGGCACTAACAGATTTTGGGGTTGATTGGGTACAGGCAACGAAGGTGCTTAGGATGCAAATTGCTGCTATAGTTTTTAATAAGTTATTCATGATGAGAGCTATATGATTTGTATACATCAAAAATACGGTTTATTTTAAAGATACGCTAAGGTGAGCTTTAAAATAAATGTGCTAAAAAAAATGAATTGGGGTTTGCAGTTTCCCTGCGGATTTGTACTTTTGCGGCGGAGAGTTGGCAGAGTGGTCGATTGCGGCAGTCTTGAAAACTGTTGACCTGTGAAAGGGTCCGCGGGTTCGAATCCCCCACTCTCCGCCAAAAAAAATCCCGCTGATTAGCGGGATTTTTTGTTTAGATGCGAATGGGATGCATTTGATGAAGGTTAAAAACAAGATGTAGATTGATGCGAATGATAAGCTTTGAGACTGGCTGTTTACCTTTCGCAAAGGGCTATTCTTTACCTTGCTTGTGCAATTAACTATTACAGAAGCCCTGTTTACTACCTTGGCAGTAGCGTTTACTAACTTGGCCATGTAATTCTCTAGTACAGAAGCGCTATTAATTACTGCCGCTATTGTCATTTCCACTTTGGTCGTACTATTTTCTTTTCCCGAAGTGCTATTTCCTTTTTCGGGCTACGATATTCCTTTTTTACGTGTTAGTTTAATTCCGCTAATGAGCTTGTATTGTGGGCTTAGTGGGCCATATATAGATTTTACATAGGCTTTTATGAGGTATCCGGTATGTATTAAGCCGGTATTGCTACCATACAGTTGCTTGTTTCTAATGATTTTCGCATTGCCAAAATCGGTGGTGGCTTGAATGAGGGTATCGTTTATGGTTTGCAGCTCTGTGGTGTAGCTTTGGAGTTGTGCCAATTGGATGGGTGTTTCGTTGGGTTTGTATAGGGGGAGTTCAACTAGGAGTTCTTGGAGTTTAGTGAAGTGTGCTATTTGGTTGGTAAAACTAAGTTGGGCTACAGATATGCTATTGGCTTGTTCTGCGTTGGGCTCGGTATTTTCTGGTAGTTTTTGGGCTCGTTTGCCGAATATTTTTCGGGTAATGGTTTTGGCGGTTTCGATGCTTAGTTTATCTACGCCAGATACGGTTAGTGCGTTGAGTACTTTGGTGGTTAAGGGTTTTAGTTGTGCGAATGCTTTGGCACGTTGGTCTACGGTGTTGCTGAGTTTTGCTTGTTTTTTAATGAAGTTTGTTTGTGCGGCTTGCATGTTGGCTAACTGCGTTTGTACATTGGCTAGCTGGAGGTTGTTGGGTACGGGGTTGTACTCGGCGCCGTAGCCTTGGCAGGTGTTGAGGATGGTTTTGAATGCGGCAATGTTTTTTCGTGCCCGGTTTCGGTGGTAGATGTCATGATTTTAACAGTTTAGTGAAACAATTTATTTATTGTTTTTAAACTGCTAAAGTTGGAATTTATTGTTGGGTAGTTGGGTATTTTGTTGGGTTATGGCTTGGGCTTGATGGTTATTTGCTATGGATTTGTTTTGGGGTTTGCTTGGTCATTAAATTGTTTTTTTTTACTGTAAATGACATGTGATACTATGTTTAATAGCAGGGTTAAGCCAAAGAGTATGCTTAGTTGTATGAATGTGTTTAGGTGCTGCAGGCTTAGGCTTAATATGCAAAAGGCTAGCGTGGTTAGGCTTAGGCTTAGGGCAATTTCGGTATGGGTTAACCCAATTTTAAGTAAGCGGTGGTGTATATGGTTGTTATCGCCTTTGAATGGGTGGGCTTTGGTAAGGAGTCTGAGGGTAAATACTCTTAGGCCATCAAATACTGGGATTATGGTAATGGCTGCTACTATACCGAAAGCGGATTTTATTTGTATGCCGGCAAGATTGATGGGGCTTTGTTGTACTTGATTTATTAGCTCGATGGATAGTAAGGCAAAGGTGAAGCCTATGATGTAGGCACCTGAATCGCCCATAAATATTTTTGCGGGGCTGATGTTGTATACTAGAAATCCGAGCAGTGCACCGAATAGGCTAAGGCAGAATAATGCTAATTGGGTATTTCCCGTTAAGAAAAACAGGTATGCGAAAATGAATGAACCTAAAGCCCCTAAGAGTCCGGCTAGACCATCTATTCCGTCTATGAGGTTGTATGCATTAATTAGGCCAACTATGAATAGGGCTGTAGCTAGTTTGATGACTATGGGGTTGAGGACTAGGTTTCCTAGGAGTTGGTCTAGGTTGTTGAAATAGAGTTCTCCGGGAATGATGATGATGAGTGATACGATGAATTGGGCTAATAGCCTGTTTAGTGGTTTAACACCTGTTAAATCGTCGTTTAGGCCTACTAGGAAGAGTATGAATAGGGCCGCGATGTAATAATTTACTGGAAAATTTGGAATATCTATAAAGATGGATTGGGTAATACATAACGCTATAAATATGGCTATGCCTCCTAGGCTAGATATTTGTCTTCTCGTTAGGCCATTTAATACGGGTTTTGCTCTACCGTATAGATTTTTTTTTGTGGCCAGGTGCATGATGCTTGGTATACTTAGGAAGCTAAATAGGAAACTAGATATTAACACAAATATATATGAATACATGTTTATTGGTGCTTTTGGGTATGTTAGTTAATAGTTATTAGCTTTTAAACTTAATGCTATAAAGTTATAACTAATTTTTTAAAAAATAGCTAATTATATATACTGTTGGGTATTTGTGGTATTAGATGTAATAACTAAGGATTGGTTTAATGGGGGATGGAATTATTGGGTGGGGATGGTTTAGATTATATCGTTAATAAACGCTAAAATCTAAATAAAATACTCATTTTAGCCACTATTACATCCGAAATAAAGATTGGTAGTTGGATAAAGTTTCTTTTGTTACTCATTAAAATGATTTAGAATCTGATCTATTGCTTTCGCTGTAGAAAATTGACTTTCTAATAATTTTAATGAATTCAGTGCAAATTCTTTCCTTTTTTCTTTGGAATTAGCTAAACATTCAGCTGCTTCAAAAAACTTTTCCTCTTCTCCATAATTAAAAACAAATCCGGCATTATGTTGATTAATTAAATCTTTAAGATCATTCCCTTTATTTACTATACCCAAAATTGGTTTTGAATATTGCATATAACCTAAAAGCTTACCTGGAAAATTATGAGTTTTGTGATTAGGATCAAGGCTAAATAGACCAATGTCGGCTTCTTGCAACATTTCAAAATAAGTTTCCTGATCTACAGAGGGTAAATACGTCAAATTACTTAAATTCTGTTTCAATAATAATTGTACCTCATCTCCATTACCGACAAAAAGAAAGTGACGGTTCGGAATATGACTCATTCTTTTCGCAAGGGAAATTAGAGAACGCATATTTTGTGCATGACCAATATTCCCACCGTAAAAGAAAATAATCTTGTCACCTAAACTCAGCTGTTTACGAAATTTAGTATTAGTTGAGTGTGCTTTTTTAATTGATGTCCAATTATGCAAAACCTCAAATTTATCCATGTTTCTTCTAACTGATTTCAAATAGTCTAAGTTGGCTGATGACATCACTCCTATGCGATCTGCAAATCTGTAGTTTAATTGCTCAAAAAAATTAAAATATAGATATATAGGTGAATTTTTAATCATTAGTCCGCTATCTACCGTCCATTGAGGAAAAATATCGCGTAGAATCAAGTATGATTTTGCCTTCCACATTTTTTTCAGTTTACCAATCAGGAACCCCCAAAAAATAGTTGGTGAATAATAAATAATGGCCTCATGTGTATTTTCTTCAAAATATTTTTTTGTCGCTTTCCACGCAATGTAAGGCAGTAGAGTTTCATTTATTGCTCTTCTAAATTTGGGCACATTTTTGATTTTACCAGATTTAAAGAATAGGACATTGACACCCTCTACTTTTTTTAGAGAATAGGTACTTTCTAGTGCGGGGTTTGGCGATAAGACCATGATTTGATGGCCTTGTTCTTGTAATTCTAGTGCAAGGTCATGCATCATTTTAGAAGCGACTTTTGTACTGTGTGGTAAATAATCGTCAACAATCAGCAGGATTTTCATTTATGAGATATCAAAATGGAAAAACTGATTTAGAAATTGTAAATTTCTGAATAAAGTTCTCTGTTTTTATCCATGAAATCAAATTGGTTTTTGATCATTGAGGTATAAGACGAAAAGGAATATTTAAAATCATCACGTGTGCTTTTTAAACTTTTATCGAGTATTTTATTAGCATTATCTTGAATTATAAGTTCATTGGTGTAAAAGTATTGTTTAAATAGTTGCAATAGCTCGTATTTACTAATTTTGGTGCCATTGGTAATATTGATTAAACCAGTCAAATTCTGTTCGATTGCTTCGTCAATGACTTTAGCCAACTCTAGTGTGGTTACACCAGACCAATAAACCTTAGAAAAGCCTTTAATTTCTCCCTTCTGTTGCATAAACCAATGAAAAAGACCTTCTCCATTCGATTTTAATTCGGGACCAATTATTGAGGTTCTTAGGGTTAAGTCATGGTCATTTATTATTTCTCCTAATGACTTCGATTGTCCATACCTATCATCGGCATCTTTAAAATCTGTTTCCTTGTAATTTCCTTTTTTACCAGAAAAAACACAATCGGTTGAAATGTGGATCAATTTTCCGCCAATTTCACGCATCAATTTAACCAATTGGTGTGGAAGGTATGAGTTGATATAAATCGCATTTGAATGATCGTTATTAGACCCCGTTATCAAAACACCCACACAATTTATTACTATATCGGGTCTCTCGGATTTAATGTATTGCTCTAATACAATTTTATCGGTAACGTCGATTAATACGGTTGAATCGTTTACTTTTTTGGAAAATGATGCCGTTGATCTTATATATTTATTTTTTTCTTTCAGGTATTCATAGACAACATGCCCTAGCATGCCTGATGAACCCAATATCAAGACTTTTTTTATCGGATTTATTTGTGCCATACTGTACGGTTGATATAATCCGTATAGGAAAGAATTATTCTTAAGACTTTATCGGATACGTTAT